>SHAK01000063.1 GCA_004213515.1 Limisphaerales bacterium
TAAGATCTTGAAGGATGGTTTAAAGTTACTAAAAGGAGAAGTGATAGATGCCGGTGTGATGAGTTCTAGTGCATTAAGAAAATTTCTTGCAGATGAAATCTCTGAAGCAAATAAGCAAGATGTTCTTTTTTCACTTCATATGAAGGCGACTATGATGCAGGTCAGTGATCCTATAATCTTTGGACATTGTGTTTCTGTGTTTTATGAGAATGTAATTCAAAAATATTCAACGGAACTGGAATCTATTGGGTTTGATCAGAATAATGGGATTGGAGATTTGTATGCTAAACTTGATCATTTAACTGAAGATCAACAGTTAGCTATCAGAGCAGATATTGAAGCTTTGTATGCTCAGCAACCGAAATTGGCGATGGTTGATTCTGATCGTGGTATAACAAGTCTGCATGTCCCAAGTGATGTTATAATTGATGCTTCCATGCCAGCAATGATTCGAACTTCAGGTCGTATGTGGGGGCCTGATGGTAATCCGTGCGACACTAAAGCCGTAATCCCTGATCGAAGTTACGCTGGAGTCTATCGTGAAACGATTGATTTCTGTAAGGCTAATGGTGCATTCGATGTTGCGACCATGGGTAATGTTTCAAATGTTGGTCTTATGGCTAAGAAGGCGCAGGAGTATGGGTCACATGATAAAACTTTTGAAATTCCTAGTGCCGGTACTGTTCGAGTAATAGATAGTAATGGTAATGCCTTATTAAGCCATGATGTTGAGGTCGGTGATGTTTGGCGCATGTGTCAAACGAAAGACGTCGCAATACGAGACTGGGTTAAGCTTGCTGTTACGAGAGCGCGGGCGACTGGTGCCAATACGATTTTTTGGCTGGATGATAATCGTGCTCACGACCGAAATCTTATCCAGAAAGTAAACGAATATCTCCCTGATCATGATACAAATGGTTTGCACATTGAGATTCTTTCACCAGTTGAGGCTACTCGTATTACATGTCAGCGTTGTAAAGACGGTCTCGATACAGTTTCTGTTACAGGTAATGTTCTTAGAGATTATCTGACCGATCTATTTCCAATTCTTGAGTTGGGAACCAGTGCGAAAATGCTTTCTATTGTTCCTTTGCTTGCTGGCGGCGGATTATTTGAAACAGGAGCAGGAGGTTCTGCTCCAAAGCATGTACAGCAATTCAATTCCGAGAATCATCTGAGATGGGATTCTCTTGGCGAATTTCTTGCTATTGCCGTTTCTCTTGAGGATCTGGGCGGTAAGTGTAATAACAATCGTGCTCTAATTCTTTCACAGACATTGAATGACGCCATTGGTAAATTGCTTGATGAAAACAAGTCTCCTTCACGAAAGGTCAATGAGTTGGACAACCGTGGTAGCCATTTTTATTTGGCTTTGTATTGGGCTCAGGCCTTAGCAATCCAAACTGAAGATTCTGATCTTTCAACTGAATTTTCTCGATGTGCAGACATTCTTCAGAAAGAAGAAGTCACAATAATTAATGAGCTTAATGCTGCTCAAGGGAGTCCTATGGATATAGGTGGATATTATCAACCGGATCCTAAAAAATCAGCAGAAGCGATGCGACCTTGTTCAGTTTTTAACAGTGCAATAGAGGGCATAGGTTAAAATATTTTATACGTTAATATTTAAGCGACGATTACTTTGATTGTCTAATGATTCCAACTAAATTTAATAAAATTTGTTTAAGTCTTATTTGTTTATCGTTTTTTGTTGTTATTGAAGCTGGGCAAAATGCTGCTCCATCTTCTCACTTTGTTTTTGATGATAATTTTGATGGAGATATTTTAATTAATGAAGTCCGAGTCCCAAAAGAAGGTGTAGCGATGTATACTTACTACGAGGCTCTTGGGTGGAGAGGAGGGGCATCTGGATATGCAGGGATTCAGAAGCATCCTCGGGGAAACAATTTCATTTTTTCAATTTGGGATCATAAGGATCATAAGGGTCCAATCAGAGCTGTGCACCGTGGCCCGGGGACTATTACTGAAAAATTTGGTGGAGAAGGTACTGGTTTGAAGTCATGGAATTTTGAATTAGGATGGGATCCTGATGTTTGGTATTCGCTGGTTTCACGAAGTTGGGCGTCTGGCGATCATACATTTTATGGTTTCTGGGCAAAGTCAGAGAAAACTAAGGTTTGGACACATCTTGTAACAATGGATGTAGCATCGAAGGATGTATTTTTTAAAGGAGGCACCGATGCTTTCATTGAGGATTGGTTGGAGACAGGAAAGAAACCTCGAACTACGAATTTACGCGGAGGCTGGAAAAGAAAGTTAAATGGAGAGTGGCATCCCTTTAAACAGGGTCGTTACTCTGTAAACTATTGGGATTTAGATCCAGGTAAACGATCGTTTAATTATAAAACTAATTGGGATGGTGGAGTTGCGGAGGATTCGACTGGCCCTTTTTACTTTATGACTGCAGGAGGAAAAACAACTAAGCCAAACGTAAAAAATCCATCCCGCCACGCAATTATGCGAACAGAGAAGAAGCCGTTATACGATCCAATCCGCTTGTCTAAATTTGAAGCTAAATTAATCAAAAGTGATTTAATCGTTAATTGGGAGGTTGATGATCAAAAGCTTCCTCAGTTTTCATATAAACTTAGGGTTATTATGGAGGGGAAAGATAGTGATGGCAGTGAGTTGAAAAGTTATTCGAAAGTTAAACCTCATGGTCGTTCTGCTACAATGAGGTTTGATAAGCACTTACCTGAAGGGGAATTTGTTGTGGAAATACTTTGTTCAGATATTTTAGGTAATAAAGTTAAAAGGTCTTATTCACTTCAGCGTTGATATTGTGCCGGGTGTTATGTTTGTAATTAGTCTGAATTAGTTTTATTTTTCTTTTTTGCGTGACCCGGTTTTCTCTAATTCTTTTCTCTTTTTTTTGCTTCTTCCTGGTTCGAGATGCATTAGCTCAAGATATTGGAGCAGATGTCTTGTTTGTTAGGAAGATTCAGCCACTCTTTAAGAACAAGTGTTTTGCCTGCCACGGGGATAATCCGGAAAAAATTAAGGGAGGGCTAGACATGAGTACTCTGGATGGTCTTCTTGCCGGCGGCGAAAGTGAAAAACCTTCGCTTGTAGTTGGTGATCCATTTTCCAGTCCTCTTTACTTGGCAGTGACTAGGGAACACGAGAGCGATTGGGCGGCCATGCCTCCCAAGGATAATGACAAGCTTAACCCTGATCAAATCAGTTATATAAAACAATGGATTAATGCTGGTGCAATCTGGCCTAATTCCAAACGTATTATGGCCATTCTAAAGGAGTCTAATCCCTGGGGAGAAGCCAGTGGTTTACAGGTGAAAACGAGTGGCGGATTAGATGATACATGGACAAATCGAAGGTATGATCCGGCTGATTTATGGTCGTATCAGCTAGTTAAGCGGCCGAAGTTGCCCTCCAATTCTCCTAATCCGATTGATGGCTTTATAAATGCGAAACTTCCTGAGGGTTTATCTTCAGCACCGTTGGCAGATTCTGCGACATTGATTCGTCGTGCGACTTATGGTCTGACTGGGCTTCCTCCTTCACCAGATGAGATTGATAGATATCTTTCTGAGTCAGGTCCGGATGTCTTTAAAAATCTTATTGAAAGACTATTAGCTTCACCTCATTACGGTGAGCAGTGGGGTAGACATTGGCTGGATGTTGTTCGTTATGCTGACAGTTCAGGTTTTGCAAATGACTTCGAACGGCCTAATGCATGGCGTTATCGTGACTATGTAATTCGTTCTCTAAACAATGATAAGCCTTATGATCAATTTGTCCGTGAGCAAATTGCTGGTGATGAGATAGCCCCTAATAAAATAGAAAATAAAATTGCAGTCGGGTTTCTTCGAATGGGTCCTTGGGAACAGACGGGAATGGCAGTTGCTCGAGTAACAAGGCAGTTTTTTCTTGATGATGTGACGGATTCTGTTGGTCAGGTTTTTTTAGGTCATGCGTTACAATGTGCGCGTTGTCACGATCATAAATTTGACCCAATCCCAACTCGTGATTATTACTCAATGCAGGCAATATTCGCAAACACTCAATTTGCTGAAGTTAACGCTGCTTTTCATCCTAATGAGAATACAGACGGATTTGAAGTTCACAAAAAATATCATCAACTTCGTAATGATGAAAACAAGGCAATGCTAGCTGGATTGCCAAAGGAGCGAGTTACGCCGAACGATTTTGGGCGAGAACGACTTGGGCGAAAGTGGAATATATTATTTAGTTGGGGATTTGATCGCTATCTTCCAATTGCGTATTCGGTTTATAATGGTAAAACAAGGCTTGATCGAAACGTCAATCGACGTCGATTTCGTCCTTCAGATCCAATGGGTAAAGGTGTGGTCGAGCAATCATCAATACTTACAGGAGGAGACTTGTTTTCACCTGGAGAAAAAGTCGAGCCTGCTGTCTTAAGCGCTATAAAATTGAAGGCTAGAATTCCAAAAGGATTTAAAGGCCGTCGTCTTGCTTTGGCGAACTGGATTGTTCATAAAGACAATCCTCTTACCGCCCGTGTTATGGTAAACCGAGTGTGGCAATATCACTTTGGACGGGGATTAGTAGGTAATCCAAATAATTTTGGCGCTACGGGAAAAAAACCGACGCATCCAGAGTTGCTTGATTGGTTGGCATCTGAATTTATTGAAAACGGTTGGTCGGTGAAAAAGCTCCATCGGGTTATTATGACATCCGAAACGTATCGACGAGCGAGTCTGCATCCGGACATAGAAAAATTATCTAGATTAGATCCAGACGGCAATAGTTATGCCGCTTTTTTGCCGCGCCGCTTGGCTGCAGAGGAGTTGAGGGATGCGATGTTGGCAGTGAGCGGAGAGCTGAATCAAAAACTCGGAGGTATTCCTGCTCGACCTGATATGAATTTAGAGGCGGCTCTTCAGCCTAGAATGATCATGGGGACTTTTGCCCCGAGCTATATTCCTGATGTTAAACCTGAGCAGCGGAATCGTCGGTCGATTTATGCTCTAAAGTTAAGGGGGCAACCTGATCCGTTCATGGCAACTTTTAATCAACCAAGTTTTGATAAGTCTTGTGAATTAAGGGATAGTTCAAATGTTACACCACAGGTGTTCTCGTTATTCAATAGTGAAGAATCAGCTGATCGATCTTTGGCTTTTGCAGAGCGAATTCTCAAGGAAGTTAGAGACGATAATGAGGCAGTTAAGAGGGCATTTCGACTCGCATTTGGTCGTGTGCCAAACAATTTTGAGATTGATTCTGCTCTCCAGCTTTGGAAAGCGGCATCAAAAGAACAAGCTGAACGTAATCCCATGCCACGAACTTATCCTACTGAGATATTACGCACTGCAAATGAGGAGAATACTGGTCAAACTTTTACATTTAGAGAGAAACTGTTTGAGTATCAAGATTATGAACCGGATCTTCAACCGCACCAAGTAGATGCACGAACACGCGGTTTAGCGGACCTTTGTTTGGCTTTGCTTAATGCAAATGAATTTCTCTATGTATATTAGTAAATTTAAAACTGTTTCTGCAGTTTTTTTGTTTAAGCGTTTTGGTGACGATGACCACTTTCATTATAAGAAGAATTATGTTTCAGGAAGAAATGCGACTCGACGTTCATCGATCGGTGGAGATATTATTTAGGAAGCCAATCAATATATCATGAACCGTCGCGATTTTCTTTATGGACTTAATGCCAGTTTAGGCAGTGTTGCTTTCACTTCGATGATAGCGCAGTCCGCCCAAGCAGCGACTGCGAAAAAGCCTCATTTTCCATTGGCCAAGGCAAAGCATTGTATTTTCCTTTATATGGAAGGAGGGCCATCCCATATCGATACATTTGATCCCAAGGCCAAACTCGATGAATTGCATCTACAGGAGTTTAACGCTTCTGGGGAAGATAAGAGTCCAATGAGTTCGGGCAAAAGATATTATGTTAAGAGTCCGTTTGAGTTTCACAAAGCCGGGCAAAGTGGGGCAGACATGAATAAGCACTGGAAAAAACTTTCTGATGTAGCAGATGATTTGTGTTTTTATCGGGGATTACAGGTTGAATCGGTTAACCATCCCACTGCAAATTATCATGTAAATACCGGTAATCGATTTGGTGGAGATCCGGCAATGGGTGCTTGGGTCAATTATGGTCTTGGAACGGAGAACAACGACCTTCCAGGGTTTATTGTATTGCCTGAACTTTCCTATCCGCAAGGTGGTGCATCTAACTGGGCTAATGGTTTTTTGCCTTCATCGTTTCAGGCTACTGCACTGCGGCCAAAGGGTTCTCCATTACTTGATATTAACCCACCACAAGGAGTAACTCGAAAGCAGCAACGTCGAAATTTAGATTTTCTGTCTAAACTTAACCAGCGACATGCTGAACAGCATCCTCAGCACAAGGAATTGGTTGCTCGAATGAAGAATTATGAGCTGGCTTTTCGTATGCAGATGCAGGTGCCGGATATTGTCAATATTGATGATGAGACGGATAAAACTAAGGAGATGTATGGAATAGGCAAGGAGCCTACGGATAATTTTGCCCGACGATGTTTACTTGCTCGTAAGCTTGTCGAGAAGGGGGTGCGATTTGTTCAGCTCTATGCCAGCACATGGGATAGTCACGATTATATTGCTAAAGCGCATGCGTCTCGCATTCATAATGTGGATCAACCGATAACTGCATTAATCAAGGATCTTAAACAAAGAGGATTACTCGATGAAACATTGGTTGTTTGGATGGGAGAATTTGGGCGTACACCTGATAATGGTATACGCGGTGGAATCAAATATGGGCGTGATCATAATCCTGAAGCGATGAATGTTTGGTTAGCTGGTGGAGGAGTTAAGGCTGGCCATACAATTGGTGCCACAGATGAAATTGGTGCTAAGGCTGTAGAAGCGGTGCATCCTTTACGAGATTTTCACGTTACCTTACTCAGGTTGCTTGGGTTAGATGATAACAAGTTGACATATTTTCATGCAGGGAGGTTTAAGCAAATGAGCCAGTTTGGAGGGGATCCAATAAAGGAGCTGATGGCTTAATTTCATGCGTGTAATATTGTTAATGTTCTGGTTTGGGTTTGTGCTGGTTCCATTAGTTTCTGCCGCTAAGCCAAATGTATTGTTTATATCGATTGATGATTTAAATGACTATATTTCGCCATTAGATAATCACCCTGGGATTAAGACTCCAAATTTTGATCGATTAGCGAAACGGTCTGTTACGTTTTCCAATGCTCATTGTGCTGCACCAGCTTGTCATCCATCACGTGTTGCCGTGATGACTGGTGTTCATCCAGTTAGATCTGGGATTTACAGGAATATGTTTGGTGCTCATGGTCCCAGATGGAGGCACGAGTCGCCATTGCTTCAGGATGCAGTAGTATTATCACAACATTTTCGAAATCACGGATATCGCTCTGTTGGAGGTGGTAAGATTTTTCATACGTTACAATGGACGCCAGGTGATTCTCAAAATGATCCTTCATCTTGGGATGATTATCGTGGAGATCCGAATGATCCCATATCTTCAGACTGGCCAAGACCGAGACTTATTTCTGACAAGGAGTTAGGATTAACTTCTGGTAGACCTCTTGGGGGAGGCGTGCTCAGCCAGTTATTTGGTGCTGCGCCCCTATTGGAAGCGGAAGAAAGTTATGGAGATCACCTTGTAACTGACTGGGCCATTAATCAAATGAATCAAACAACAGATAAGCCATTATTTCTTGCTGTTGGCTTGTTTAGGCCACACATACCTTGGGAGGTTCCTAAGCGTTGGTTTGATCTTTATCCATTAAAAGATGTTAAGCTTCCTAAGCATCTTGAAGATGACCTTAAGGATGCTCATAGCCATGGGCGAGAAGGGTGGCATAAGTGGGTTAGAGACAATAAGCAGTGGAAGATTTTCATGCAGGGATACCTCGCTAGCATTAGTTATGTGGACTACCAGCTGGGACGTTTACTGGATGGATTAGATTCTTCACCATTAAAGGGAAATACCATTATAATTTTGTGGAGTGATCATGGGTTTCATATTGGTGAAAAACAAAATTGGGAAAAATTTACATTGTGGGATCAAACGACACGAGTCCCGTTTTTTGTGCATGCACCAGGGGTTAGTGTTGATGGGGTGATAACTCGTCAGCCTGTGACTCTTACGGATATTTATCCGACCCTTTGCGAGCTTGCAGATTTGCCAGTTCCAAAATTGTGTAATGGAAATTCACTAGTACCCCAGTTGAAAAATCCAAATGCTATCAAAGATGAGCCTGCTTTGACTGCATTTCAGTTTTGGAAAGAGGACAATCCTTCTTTAGCTATCGCTGATTCAAGATATCGTTTCATTCGTTATGGCGATGGATTTGAAGAGTTATATGATCTAGAAACTGATCCAAATGAATTTAAGAATCTTATTTCTGATCCAGCTTTGGTTAAGGTTAAGATGCGCTTGGTAAATTCTCTTCCAAGGAAAGTGATGCCCATGCAAAAAATTCCACAGAATTCTCCCTTTCATCGTGGCCGTAAACGTAAATAATTTTTATGAATAAACTTATTTTATTTTTCTCATTGATTGGTTTGTCAGCTCAGGCGGCACCAGTAAATATATTAATGATTACCGTGGATGATATGAGTGCCGACTCGATTGGTGTTTTTGGATCCAAACTTTCTGGTACTACGCCCAATATTGATCGTTTAGCCAGTCAGGGTATGAGGTTTTCCCACGCGCACATGACAGTAGGTAATTGTATGCCAGGTAGAAATGTACTTTTCTCAGGTCTGATATCTCATAACAACAAGGTAGAAGGTTTTTATCAGGTGAAAGATCCAGAGTGGCCTCACATGGTCGATCTAATGAAAAAAGCTGGTTATTTTACTGGCATACGAGGCAAGGTATCTCATTCCACACCTTATCAACCTTATGCTTGGGATGCTGTTCTCGATACTTTGCCAGATGGCAGTAAGGGTCATTTTAAGAATGCTGCTTCATTTGGAATATCTACTTTGGATGGAATTAGAAAAGCTAAGGATGCGAATAAGCCATTTTGTTTAATTGTAAATATCTCTGATCCGCACAAGCCGTTTTGGAGTCAGGTCAAAGGAGGGGGAAAAGATACAAATATTCCTTCGAGAATATTTAATTCTGATGAAATGCCTATTCCTGGATTTTTATTTGATGATCCAAAGGTAAGGGAAGAACTTGCACTTTATTATTCGAGTGTGCGTCGAGCTGATGATTGTGTTGGTAAGATTCTGGAAGCACTCGACAATAGTGGTGAAGCAAAAAATACAGTTGTCATATTTCTTTCTGACCATGGAATGCCGCTGCCGTTTGCGAAGACCCAGTTGTATCATCATAGCACGCATTCCCCGTGGATTATACGTTGGCCAGGAGTCACTCGTTCGGAAAGTGT
The DNA here is from genome assembly GCA_004213515.1 of Limisphaerales bacterium. GTDB lineage: Bacteria > Verrucomicrobiota > Verrucomicrobiia > Limisphaerales > UBA1096 > UBA1096. The sequence continues at coordinate 9,399 of SHAK01000063.1, forward strand.
TGATGATGTCCACATGGTATCTGCGGTAGATATGTTACCTACATTGCTAGATATTGTTGGAGCAAAACACCCTAACCGACTTGATGGGCGATCATTTTTATCTGTGATTCGTGGAAATCAACAATCAGGCAGGGATCATGTGTTTAAGGAATACAATGAAAATGCTGGAGCTTCTCGAGACCCGATGCGTGCGGTTCAAACAAAACAATATCTTTATCTCTTTAATCCATGGTCCAATGGCCAACGTGTTTTTGCTACAGCTACTACCGGAACTGTAACCTACCGGCGTATGGCGGCATTGGCGAAGTCTAATTCTCATTTGGCCAAGCGATTGGCTATGTATAAGTATCGAGTGCCAGAGGAGTTGTATGATATTTCAGCTGATCCTGATTGTCTTAACAATATTATAGACAGTTCAGAGCATAAAACGGTGCTTAATCAATTACAGGACAGGCTTAAAGGGTGGATGAAGAAGACAGGGGATCCCATGTTAACTGTATTTGAACAGCGTAATGATGCTGAGTTTAGAGAGTCAGTTATTCAGCAGCAGGAACAGGAATCCATGGCGCGACGGGCTAAGCGAAAGAAAAAAAAGTAGTCGAAAATTATTCTTTTTAGAAAATTGCTTTGCCCGTTGAGTTTCATTCGACAATATTTACAGCTATGAAGTCCAAGTTTCTCTTTTTTATCGTAAGTTTGTTTTTTGCTTCAACAGTAATCGCTGAGACAAAACTAAAATCGGTTTTTAATGGCAAGGATTTGTCTGGATGGGTTGTGCCAAAGGGCAATAGCGAAGCAGGTTGGTATTCTGCTGTTGATGGAGTATTAAAAATAAAGAATGGGCCAAAGAAAAAAGGCTCAATCCTTTGGTCTAAAAATAAATACCGTAACTTTATAATGGAGTTTGATTTTAGGTTTGGTGAGGGAACGGTTGATAGTGGAGTTCATGTGCGTAATCAGGATCAGATTCAAATCGGGATTTCTGGCTCTCTTAAAAGAGACATGACATGTTCACCGTATATTCCAGGAAAGGGTTATCCAGTTGAGGCTAAAAACATTAAAAAGTTACTTAAACTTAAAGATTGGAATACAATGAGAATAAAAGCAGTTGGAAAACAGTATAGTGTTTGGCTAAAAGGGGAAAAGGTGATGACTTACAAATCGGATTCGGCTATCGATGAAGGTCCTGTCGGTATTCAGTTACATGGTAATCGTATTATGTCTATAGATTACCGTAATCTAAAAATAGCTAAATTGCCCTAATCAATAGATGTAAATTTTCTTTTCTTATGTGAAGGCTAAATATTTTTTTGTAAGAGGAACATGAAAATTAATCGTCGCACTGCAATTAAGACTGCAGCTGTTGGAGTAGGAGGCTTGGTTGTTACGCCAGAGTTTCTTCGATCTGCAGATGCTGCCAATCCATTTGGTGAAGGATTTGCCAATTTAGAATTACTCACGACAGGTGAGTGGTGGGAACGAGCAGGGAATAATGGAAAGCCTGCACCGAGAAAGCGAAAGGGTGCTCCGCCAAGCATGAACGTTCCTAGAGATCAGGTGGTTGCGTTTGCGATGTATACTCACCATGACGAGGTGTTAAAACTCTCAGCGCAG
>SHAK01000064.1 GCA_004213515.1 Limisphaerales bacterium
ATTAAAGGGTGCGAAGGATTTTCAAGATTGTGTACGTCAAATTTGTTTCCGCTAGCTTGTGAATACATTTCTTTATTTGATCGGCTCTTTGATCGTGACGATTATAAGTTTTTTGCCTCTTAAATTAATCTGCTTCATTGGTCGTCAACTTGGTTTTATTTTCTATTACATCGATTCTGGCCACCGCAAAGTTGCTGTTAATAACCTTACCAATAGTCTGGGTAATTCACGTTCAAAAAATGAAATCATTTTTTTAGCCAAAGAAAACTTTCGCCGCTTGGGTGAAGTTTATTTATCCGCCATAAAAACTTGCCACCTCTCGCTCGAGAACTTGTCTGATGTTCTTTCTATAAAAGGAATGAATCATCTCAATTTTTCCAAAAGGGATGATGGTTCGAATCCCAGTTTCATGTTTGCAATAGGACATTTTGGTAATTTTGAACTATATGCCAATGCTGGACTCTTTGCACCGCAATTTGATGTGGGAACCACATATCGGGGATTTAATCAGCCTTGGGTAGAAAAACTTATATCTAAGATTCGAAATAAATCAGGGTGCCACTATTTTGATCGTCGTTTTGAAGGAAAAAAACTCCTTTCGTTTATGAAACAACCTAATTCCGTTACAGGCTTGCTTGCAGACCAAAATGCAGGGCGTTCCGGAATTGAACTACCTTTATTTGGAATGCCTTGTTCAACGAACCCGGCCCCTGCAATTTTCTCACTTCGTTACAACTTACGACTTCACTGCTGCCTATGTAGGAGAATTAGTCTTGGTCGTTGGGAGCTTGAACTCGGCCCAGAAATCCCTACCCACATCAAAGGGAATGCTCGTTCGGTCAATGATATTATGATCGATATCAACTCTACCTATGAGGAGTACATAAATGAAGACCCTGCCAATTGGTTTTGGGTTCACAATCGGTGGAAGCGTCCCGATCGAGCCAAAAAAAAGGCCCACTAATATGGGCCTTTTAAAACTAATTAATCTTTGAGTAGCACGTTACGTCGTCCTCATTGGCATAATTACGTAGAGAAATGGATGGTTTGCTTTAATAACTCCAGGGCTCAGTTGATCGGTAAACTCAAAATAAACCTCATCAACATCCAAAGCCTTTAGTGGATCTATAAAAAATTGTGGATTAAAGGCTATAGATACTTCCTCGCCTCCATAATTTATTGCCATTGTTTCTCTGCTCTCTCCAACTTCAGGCGAATTTGATGTGATTGTTAAATTATTTTCCGAAAAGGTCATTTTTACAGAATTTGCCTTGTCACTTGTCATTATCTCCGCTCTGCGCATCGCTTGTTGTAGCTCCTCCTTGTCCATTGTGACGCGTTGTTTTGATTCTGCGGGAATAACCTGCTTATAGTTCGGATAAGCTCCCTCAACGAGTTTTGAAACGATTAACGTCTCATTCCCTTTGTCATCCTTAATCGCAAACGAGATCTGATTCTCTGTCTTTTGTAATTCTGCCTCTCCATCGTCTCCTAGAAGCCGAACCAATTCTTGAATAGCTTTCGTTGGAACAATTGCTTCTGTCTGTGTTTCTTGTGGTAATTCTATATCTTCCTCTGCTAATGCCAGTCTCCTTCCATCTGTCGCTACCAGTGTTAACTTGTTTTCTTTAAATATAAAATATAGCCCGTTTAAAACATATCGATTTTCATCTGTTGAAACAGCGTATGCTGTCCTTTTCAACATTGCCTTCAATTTGACTTGATCGAGCTTTAATTTTGTTTGTCCTGCAAAATCTGGCAATGGTGGAAATTCTTCCGCTGCTAAACCATTCATCCTGTAAAACGATGCTCCAGACTGAATGGTGCACTGGTTATCTTTCACCTCTAGCTCTATTTGTCCTCCTCCAATTTCTCTTGCTATGCTAACCAATTTTTTTACTGGAAGGGTAAAAGAACCTGGAGTTTCTACCTTTGCTTCTTTTGAGTTAGATATTGTCACATCCAAATCTGTCGCTGTTAACGAAATTCTATTTTCCTCAGCACGAAGTAAAACATTTGAGAGAATGGGGAGCGTTGTTCTTGTAGATACAACGTTTTGAACTGATTGCAGTCCCGCAATGAGTTCCTCTTTTCCAATCGTCAGTTTCATCTGGGGCAGAATCATAGATTTCGTTGAAGTGAAAAGAAATCTAAATTTAAGTAAACTTATGACCTAAAGGAGTAAAAGAGTTTTAATAAAACAACTCTTGTTAAAAGAAGCATTATTATTAAGGGCTGTGAAAAAGTGAATAAACAGCAATAATAAGGGTAAAATTTAAGAAATAATGAAATATGCTCGTGAAAAGATTTGTCAGTATTTTACAATAAACTATCAGAAGTGAAGAGATTGGAAAGTTCTTGAGAGGATTTTAACAACCCATTAGATAGTAATTAAGAGGAGCGAATTCTTTCTATAATTTTAGGGAATGTATCCAAAACAAAATCTACGTCTTCGTCGAGGGTTTCTCTTCCTAAGGAAAAACGGATAAGCGAGTTGGCTTCTTCATCACTTCTACCCATAGCTGAAATCACATGCGATGGATTAAGAGAACCTGCCGAACAAGCTGAACCACTAGAGGCGCATATTCCTTCCATATCTAGGGCCGCGAGAAGTGTCATGCTATCTGTACCAGAAACTGTAAATGATATTGTGTTGGCTAATTTACACGAGATAGGAGAGGTTAAATTTACACCCTCAATCTCTTTTAAGATAGATATTCGATCGGTAAGAGGCTGAATATTAACGCGAGAGAAAACAGGCTTTTTCACAAACCTTTCCATAGCTTCCACAAAGCCTGCAATACCAGACAGATTTTCTGTGCCCGCACGGCGTTCGTTTTCGTGGCCGCCTCCAAAGAGGATAGGATCTGGCAATAGAGGTGATTTTATATATAAAGCGCCCACTCCTTTAGGAGCATGAAATTTATGACCACAAACAGAAACTAAATCGGCGTTAAACTGTTGGATATTTTCGAAAGGTTCTTTCCCAAACCACTGAACGGCATCTGTATGAAAAAGGATATCATGTTTTTTGCAGATTGCACCCAGTTCCGACACGGGCTGAATGGTGCCTGTTTCATTATTAGCAGCCATTACGGAAACTAAGATGGTGTCATCGCGGATGGCATTTTCTAAATCTTGTGCATTAACGACCCCTTCAGCATCAACAGGTAGTATTGTTACCTCAAAACCCTCTTTATTAACAAGATATTCAACAGTATGAAGGACAGCATGATGTTCAATAGCTGAAGTGATAATATGGCCGCCTTTTGGCTTCAATAATCTGGCAGTCCCGCAAATTCCCAAGCTATTGCTTTCAGTCCCGCCACTAGTAAAAATGACTTCACTTGGTTTGCATTGCCAAATTTGAGAAACACGGTGTCTACAGTCGTCTAAAAATGAGCGAGCCTTTCGACCAATATGGTGAATACTTGAAGGATTTCCGAAGAAATCGCCCAAAAACGGGAGCATGACTTCACGGACGTTGGGGTCTATTGGGGTAGTGGCGTTGTAATCCAAATAAACAGAGCGCACTCCCTTTCTCTAACCGAAAATAAGGATAACCACAATCGGAATGCAGAGAAGAAATATGAACAAATAGAAAATAAATTATTTAAAACCTGTGAATAAAAAAAGAATTAATAAAAATAAGTCAGGAAAGTAACTTTTTAACAATGTTATTAACAATAGTGAATAAGAGTAAAAATCAGGTTTTTAAGAGATGAAAGTTTTCTTAAGAAGCTACAGAGGAAACCGTTGGATCACGCGGTACATCAAGAAGAATTTTATTTAAGATGTCATCTGTTGTAACCCCTTCAGCTTCAGCTTCAAAATTAACTATAAGTCTGTGCCTTAAAGCGGGCAAAGTGACCGCGGCGATGTCATCGAAGCTAACATTGAATCGAGCGTCTGTAAGGGCGCGAACTTTAGCTCCAAGTAAAAGGGATTGAGCTCCCCTTGGACTACTTCCGAAACGAAGGAATTTGTTGGTTATTTCCAAAGCGGTCGACGTGTTTGGATGAGAGGCAAGAACTAAACGAATTGCATAATCTTTAACATGAGATGCGACTGGCACCTGTTTGACAAGGAGCTGAAGGTCGGAGAGTGTTTTACTATCTACAACTTTACGGACTGTGACAATATTCTCTTCTGTGGTTCGTGCTATGATCTCGGATAATTCCTCAGCGGAAGGATAGCCGACAATAAGTTTATAAAAGAAACGATCAAGTTGTGCTTCAGGAAGTGGATAGGTTCCTTCTTGGTCTATTGGGTTTTGAGTAGCTAGAACAAAAAATGGAGAGTCAAGTTTTCTAATTTCTCCTCCCGCAGTTACGCTTCGCTCTTGCATGGCTTCGAGCATTGCGGACTGAGTTTTTGGAGTAGCACGATTTATTTCATCAGCTAAGATTAAGTGTGAAAAAATAGGACCATGCTGGAATTCAAAAGCTCTCTTACCATCAGAGGTTTCGTGCACCATGTTAGTACCAATTACATCAGCAGGCATTAAGTCCGGAGTGAATTGGATTCGATTGAATGAGAGGTCGAGTACTTGACTAAGAGTTCGAACAAGAAGGGTTTTACCTAGTCCAGGGACGCCTTCGAGAAGAACATGGCCATTAGCAAATAAGGCGTTGACAGTGCCTTCAACAATAGCATTCTGACCAACGATGACCTTCCCGATTTCTGCACGGAGGGAATCATGGATTTCACGAAATTTAGAAATTTTATCTTCCGGAGTCATAAATTTTTTAAAAATAAGTATTATTTTTTCAAATCATCAAAATAGGCTCTAACAGAATCGCGATAAGCACGCGGGACCTTGTCTTGATTAAGGGCATTAAGAGCTTCCGATTGAGCGGAAGAAATTGTTTCCTGAAATTTAATACGACTATTACCAGTTATACTTACACCGCGAAGTGAAATTGACGGCATTTGACCATTAGGGTTTATTTGTCCTTTGATTTGAGAAGGAACTAAATTATCAGGAACTTTATTTCCACGATTAGTTAGCCCTCGCGAATCAGTTTCTGGTCTCTTTATTTGGGAGTTATCCCACCGATCGGACATTTGATCGGGAGTAAGTTGGGAACTATCATTTCCCCAAGTTCCTACTCCACCGCCGGGCTTATTATTTGGAGAAAGGCCAGGTCGTTGTGTCATACAAAATGATTGTGCATTTCCAATAGCCATTTGAGCTCGCTCTAAGTTTTGAAGAGCTTGCATAAGGTTTTGAGAGTCAGCCATTTGTTTTAGCATCTGTTTTAGTTCTTCTTTAGCATTTGCCAATTCTTGAACAGCTCCAGATTTATTGCCGTTTTTTGCAGAATCTTTAGCAGCGTTTAGACTTTGTGCGCACTCACCGTAATTTTCTGCTGGAGATATGGCTTGTTGCAATTCGTCAATCATATTTTGTAATTGCTGATCCGTTAACCCAGTGGACTCAAGTTGGTTCATCATATCTTCAAGTGTCCCCAAGGCGGTGGGGATTTGACCTTTTTCCAACTGTTCAGAAAGATTTTTTCCTGATTCAGCCATTTGCATCTTAAGTTTTTCTATCGCCTGGCTGAGATCTGCCATGTGGGACAAATCTTGAGAGGCTATTTCCATATTCTTTATGAATTGTTCAATATCACTAGAGTTTAGATCTTCGAGAGCTTTCGCTAACTCAGGAAGTTCAAGCCCTAAATTTTGTGCCATTTGGGATAGATTAGAAAGGGACCGAGCCATATCTAAACGGGTTTGCTCGCCCTCTGTGGAATTGGGATCAGGTAATTCGGAAGCAGTTTGTTTAATAGCATCTAACTTAGATTTTAAATCGTCTATTTTTTTCGAACTGGCATCTTTTGCAGCATCAAAGTTCTTTTCCAATTCGGATAAACTATTCTGCATATCAGCAAGAGCTTCTATTGGGAGCTTCGAAGGTGGCTCTGAAGATGGGAGGGTAGCATGTTTTTTTGAGCCAAATTTTTTAATCTCAGAGCGCAATTGTTCGGCCATATCGGAAATTTTTACTAAAGCATCTTCACGAGTAATTTGCCTTTTTTGGAATTCTGCGCCTAGATCTTGCACAGAATCAAGTGCAGTTTCCGTCGGATCAAAGTAAGGCTTGTTTTCCTTAACTTGCCAACGAGTCAGGTTTTCAAGATTAGCGCCAACATCGTCAATTATGGCTAAGTCATTTTGCTGGTCCAAATAAAATTTGCTTCGGCGTTCAGGGACAAAGCCCAAAACAAAGCAGGCGATTAATAAGAGTAAAATCCAGTTGCATGATTTTGGAAGTCGAAGAGGGAGAAGCGACTTGGTTTCTATTTTTTCTATAGCAGACGCTGCATCGCGAATGATTAGTTCTTTCCAGCTGGGAGTAATAGGGTCTGCTTCAGTAAGCTCAACAGCTGTACTTACGCGTTCTTTAAGGCCCTTTTCCTGATCTATCCAACGTGCAATATCCTGAAGAGGAAATTTTTTGGAAAATCCCACAATTAATCCAGCAAGGGGTAAAATTAAACTCAGAATACTGACCCAGAGAAAAGTAACAAGTGGTATAGGGAACAACGTGTAGGAAAGCAAAGAAAGAAGCCAAAGGCCGACACAGATAGACAAGCCAAACCACATATAATTCCAGCTAAGCTGAAGTTTTTTACGACTAGCAACAGTATTTAATTTAGTGGCTATTATCTGTTTTTCCTTCATGGAAAGTATTTATGCTGATTGGCAGATCTAAATTTTACGAGGTAAAAGATAAAAAAAATAGGCTGTCTTGAAAGACAGCCTAGGAAAATCTGAATATTTAATTTTTATCCCTCAGCAGGAAGTTTCAAATGGCGTTTGGTTAATACCTTTTTAGTCTGCTCTTTTCGGAATGTATCATAAATTTTGCGGTACTTAGCAGATTTAACACCGAGAATAGAAACAGCCAAAAGGGCGGCATTGATTGCTCCAGGTTTACCAATGGCTAGTGTTCCAACAGGCACGCCTGCGGGCATTTGAACAATAGATAAAAGCGAATCCATACCCTTCAATGAAGCTGACTCCATAGGCACGCCAAGGACGGGCAAAGTTACTTTAGCAGCTATAACGCCAGGAAGGTGTGCGGCGCCACCAGCGCCAGCGATAATAACCTCGACTCCGCGTTTTTCAGCTGTGGAAAGATATTTTATCAAAGCGTCTGTAGCCCGATGTGCAGAGATAGCTTGAGCTTCCCACGCGATTCCTAAGTCCTCGAGTTTTTGAGCCGCGTTTGACATAACGCCCCAGTCAGATTGGCTTCCCATGAGGATGCTTACTAAAGGTTTTTTATTTTTTGTTGCCATAAATTTAATGAGCTGTTGTTTCAGCGAAGACGAATTAAACTTTGTATAGCACAAAAAATCAAACCAGATTCATAAGATGCCAGAGAGCCTAGTGATCTCGCTTTAGTAAGTAATCAGCCATAGCTTCTAAGGCAATGGCCCTCCCTTTAAATGGTTTAAGAGCATCATAGGCTTTAGTCGTCAATTTAGTTGCTATTTTACGGGCATTATCAAGACCCACAACTGAGGGGTATGTTGCCTTTTGGGCAGCTTCATCCTTTCCAGCTGTTTTCCCCAATTTTTTTGAAGTTTGGGTTACATCGAGAATGTCATCGATAACTTGAAAAGCCAGACCAACGTTGTAGCCAAATTCGGTCAACGCTTCAAGCTGGCGAGGAGTACAATTGGCCGCCATCCCTCCAAGTTTTACAGCGCAGGTTAGTAGTGCAGATGTTTTTCGCTCATGAATGTATTTTAATTGAGATTTAGAGACGGATTTGCCTTCCCCTTCGAGATCCGCAACCTGACCTGCAATTAGTTGAGAGTGACCGGCGGTTTTAGCTATTTCAGAAATAAAATGGGTAGATTTGTAGCGTGTGTTTGCTGGTGCTTTGTTTGCTAGCTCAAAGGCCAGAGTAAGAAGAGCGTCTCCGGCTAAAACCGCTATTCCTTGTCCAAAAACTATATGGTTTGTCTTGTTTCCGCGCCTGTAATCGTCGTTGTCCAACGCAGGAAGATCATCATGAATTAGTGAGTAAGTATGAATGCATTCCACTGCAGCTCCAAAGGCTAAAGAGTCGTCTGCTTTTCCGCCACATGCTTCGGCAGCGGCCATACACAGAATTGGTCTTAACCGTTTTCCTCCAGCGAAAACTGAGTAGCGCATGGACTCGTGAAGTGTCTTAGGCTTAGTTGATGACTTAGGTAAATAGCGATTTAAAGCAGCGTTGATCTTTTTAGATCGTATATTGAGATAACGCTTTAGGGAAAAAGGTTGGGTTCGGGAGCTTTTATTTAAAGAAACCGGCACACGAATAATTTAAGCAACCATTTACAGCCCCACAAGGCAGAACCCTAAGACTTGTATGAAGATGTGGTATTTGTTACGAGATTTCCAAGTGTAGTTTATGAAAATTTTATTAAACCAGCGTTTGTTTACGTTAGTATGCGTTTTATCCCTAATTGTAACATCTTTAGCGGCTGATCATAAACCGCCCAACGTATTAATAGTTATAGCAGATGATCTGAACAAAGATTCAGTCGGAGTTTATGGAAACAAAGATGTTAAAACACCAAATATTGATCTTTTAGCAAATGAAGGCATGCGATTCAATTTAGCTTTCACATCAACAGCTATGTGCGCCCCAACTAGACAGCAAATGTATACGGGGCTTTATCCTGTTAAGAGTGGTGCATATCCAAATCACTCTAAAGTTAAGCAAGGAACCAAAAGCTTGGTTCATTATTTAAAAGCACTGGGTTACCGAGTTGGGCTTAGCGGGAAAAGGCATTTTGGGCCGCCAAGGTCATTTCCTTTCGAGCAACTATCAAACAAAGTTAATCCAGAAGCTATCCGGGAATTTGTTAATCGAGATAAGAATCAGCCGTTCTGTTTAGTGGTTACATCTAATAGTCCACATGTTCCTTGGAATTCAGGAGATGCAACACAATATAATCCAAAACAGTTAACCGTTCCTCCTTATTTGGTGGACACAAAGGAAATGCGCAAATCATTAACAAGATATTATGCAGAAATAACAGACTTAGACAGAGAAGTTGGAGAATGTATGAAAATTCTCAAAGAATCAAAAAAAGTTAAGAGTACTGCCATGATCTTTACAACCGAGCAGGGAGCACAATACCCAGGGTGTAAATGGACATGTTATGAAAACGGTCTCAGTGTTGGATTCATTGTTAGGTGGCCAGGTGTAATTAAGCCGGGAAGTGTGACGGAGGCTATGATTCATTACGTTGATATTGTTCCAACGCTTGTTGAGATGGCCGGAGGCAAATCTATCAACGGTTTGGATGGTAGAAGTTTTCTAGGTGTGATGCAGGGTAAAACGAATCATCATAACAGTGTCACATTCGGAGTTCATACGCAAATGAACGCTATAGGTTCGCCCCCAACAGGGTATGCTGTTCGTTCTATACGAACAGACAAATGGAAGTTTATAATGAATTTGAACTACAAGGTAACTTTTAACAATGCACTTATAAAGAATGATAAGGAAAACTATTGGTTATCATGGGTTCAAGCAGGAAAGACAAATCCCAGAGCCGCCCGGTTGGTTGAGCGTTATTTAAATCGACCGAAGGAAGAATTATACGATCTTAGAAAAGACCCGCATGAATTAAATAACCTTGCCGAAGATAAAGCGCATACCAAGTTAAAGGTTCGATTGAAAAGGCAGCTCAAAAATTGGATGACCAGTCAAGGAGACCAAGGGCAAGCGACTGAACTCGCGGCTAAACGAAAAAGCAAGAAATGAAAATACCCTTTGAAGTGGAAAGCTTTTTGTAGCTATCGCTGCTGTTTGGGAGAAGGGTCTTTTTTCTTTGCTCTGTATACACTGTAGGTGCGAGCTATTTTCCAGTCGACAACGCCAACGCGTTTAGACCATTGAGCGAAAGCGCTATTGAGGCGATTGACGATACTGGGATGCTGTGATGCGAGGTCGTTGATTTCACTGCGGTCTTCGTCCATGTCGAAAAGTTCCCATGCCTTGTTTGCGTAGGAAACGAGTTTCCATTTTCCGTCGCGGGCTATGCGGTTTCCTTCATGCTCAATAAAAATGGGTTCGGTGTGTAACGGCTTTTTGGATCCTTGCAAAGTCTTCAGGAGACTTATTCCATCGCTGGAGGGAACAATTTTACTGTTCTTAGTTCGTGGCCTTTTTGCCTTCGAGACTTCAATACAAGTTTCGACGATGTCAGGAAGATAGCCGAATTGAGAAAGGATACGATTGGGCGTATTGTTGAGGATTCCAGAAGGCCAATGGACGATAAGTGGAGTTTGAATACCTCCCTGATGAGCAAAGTGTTTGTATTCACGAAATGGAGTGTTGGAGAGAGAAGCCCAACCTTTTCCATATTTATTACCACCTTTTCCGTATATTCCAAGATTCTTGAATTGGAATTGACCAAGAGCACCGGTTTCGGCTTCACCACCGTTGTCGGAGAGGAAGAAAATTATAGTGTTATTTAGTTCTCCTGTTTGTTCGAGATGGTGGACTAGTTTGCCAATATTTTGGTCGACGCGATCAATCATCCCCGCGTAGGTGGCCATAATGGCATCCATTTCATTCTGCTTGTTTTTGCTAAGTGAAGACCAAGCTGGGATATTTTTTGGACGTGGAGTTAGCTTAGTATTATGCGGAACAAGGCCCATACGCTTTTGCTTGGCGAGGCGTTTTGAGCGAAGTACATCCCATCCCTCCATGAAGCGACCGCGATATTTTTCATATTCCTCAGGCATACATTGAACAGGAAAATGAGGAGCGTTGTAGGCGAG
>SHAK01000065.1 GCA_004213515.1 Limisphaerales bacterium
AATGGTACTACCAGTCTCAGCAAAGATGCTGGGCCTTAACGAAAACAAAACAGATTTTAATTTTCGAGTACTTTCGCTTGGAGCAGAGCAATATGGTTATCCCGAAATCGACCGAACAAAGCTAATTCGATATGATATCGCAGAGCCAATTGTTGAATCGACTTTCGGAATTGACGGCACAGTAATGTTTAATGCCAATCAATCAATTCGTGTAAAAATCAACCGCCAAATTGCCAAGCTCAAGAAAGCACGCCCAGCTGTAATGATCATGCATCACATGAACACTGGCAGTCACAAATTTGACCTCGTCGAAGTCAAGCTAGATACTGAGGATGTCGACGGCGATGGCCTCGTTGACATAGATGAACTTAAACTATATGGCGATCTTACTACTACCAATACAGAGCTGAATACTGACAGTGATAAAGATGGAGCAACTGATTTTAATGAAAGGATTGCTGGCACCGACCCAAACGACCCAAGCTCTGTCTTAGCACTAAAACCTGACGTCCTAACAACACCACTCGGAACCAAGTTAAAATGGAACAGTATCTTTGGTAAATCCTATCTAGTCCAACGTACCCCAGCGCTTAGCCAAAAATTCGAAACTATCTCCGAGCTAATACCTGCAACTCCCCCCACAAATACTTTCATCGATAAGGCTACTCCCCTTAATCAAGGATTTTTCTATAGAATTCTGAAACCCTGAGGGAAATACTTCCGTATAAGCCTCTTATTATGGTAACACAAAAGGGTGACTTTCTGCAGATTGACGAACCAAAGCAGATGAAGCACTATTTCCCCCACATGTCATTGAAGCATACAATTTTGCCTGTTTTACTTGGCCTTTTATTAGTCAAGCCAGTTGCAGCAGAAATTCCCAGTGGACCAATTTCACTTGAACAGTGCATAAAAATTGCCATTGAGAATAATCTTAATCTTCGTATCACAAGCTATCAACCACGCTTAGCAACTTTTAGTCTTGATGGTACTTTCAGCAATTATGATCCGAATTTTAGCGTTGGATTATCAGATAGCCACCGAGTCAGCAAAGGTCGGCAGAACCCTCTCGAATTCACTATTCCTACGAGTGAAACTGATTCCTTCCGTCATAACTATGGTCTAAACGGATTGCTTCCTACTAACACACGATATTCAATTGGACTAAACGGCTCAGAAACGACTGGCACCAGCGCTAACAACTTTCCATTTGGGAGTTACGGAGCAGGATTCAGTTTACGGCTTACGCAACCTTTATTGCGGGGCGCATGGAGCGGAAATAGGGTGCGAATGAATATCAAACTTGCAAAGCAGCAAGTTGAATCATCGGGGTTAGACGTTAAAGATCAGATCATGCAAACCGTAGGCTCTGTAGAACGAGCTTTTTACAACCTTATTGCTGATAAGCAAAATGTTACTATTGCAGAGGATAGGCTCAAAAGCGCGGAGGAAGATTTGCGTATCATGAAGATTAAAACGAACGTTGGAACTGAGGCTAAAACCCGACTTCCGCAACTTGAAGCGGAAGTTTACTCAAGCCAGGCTTCACTGATTTCCGCTCGCAATTCCTTTACCACCCAAGTTAACACACTTAAGAGCCTCATGTCCGCTGACTTCGCTTCAGTAGTAGATAACAAACTTTCCCCCGTTGGCGAACTGAATCCTATTCAAACTGTCTTCAACCGAAACGACAGCTGGGACAAAGCTTTAAATAATCGTCCTGATATTATAAAGAGCACCTTGTCATTAGAGCGTGCAGACATACAATTAAAATTCGACAAAAATCAACTTTATCCACAACTGGACTTATCCGGTAGCTACGGATTATCTGGAAGTGATAACGCTGTTACAGCCTTCAAAGACAAAACCCCATACATATCCCGGAGCGCAACTTTCGATAATTCTTTCCGAGACATACGAGATGGCGACTATCCGAATTATTCTATCGGTTTGTCTCTCAATATTCCAATCCCCAACCGCTCTGCACGAGCCAGCTACAAGACCTCGCTAGCCCAAAAGGAAATAGCGCTGCTTCAACACAAGCGGCTCGAACAAACAATCATGATTAATATTGACTCTCTTATTCGTTCGGCTGAAAGCAGTTTTGAAAGAATTGAAGCAACTCGACTTGCTCGAGTAAGTGGTGAGCTTGCTGTTAAGAATGAACGAACCCTACGTGACGAAGGCGCCAGTACTGACTTTGTTGTCCTGCGAGCCGAACGCGATTTGACTTCACGTCGTTATTCCGAAATTCGCGCCAAGGCCGACTATCTAATCTCGCTTGTTGCTCTTGCTGAAGCAGAAGGCAGTATACTTGAAAAACATGCTATTAATGTTGAATTTACTGAGGAATAATTCTCAGTTATTTACCTAGGGTGATTGTCGCCGAAACAGGCTGATGATCACTCGGGTACTGTTTATTATTATCAAATAAAACAATTTCTGCCTCACTTGTTTTTACAGGGCCTTTAGATAGCACCCAATCAATTCTTCTTGTTCCTTTTTGAGTAGGCCTAAACCCATTTATGGTATTCCATTCAGAATTTATCACTTTTTTCGCTGAAAGGAGCGTATCAGTGAAACCTCCGTCATTCACAAGAATATTGTACACCTTATTTAATTTAGCTGTAGCATTAAAATCTCCAACTAATATCACTGGCAGCTTGGTTTTAAGCTCACTTACTTTTTTATTTACGAGCATTGCAGATTTTTCTCGGGCTGGCTGAACTCGATGATCAAAGTGAGTGTTCCAAAAATAAAATTGTTTATTAGTTTTTTTGTCTCGGAATAAAATCCAAGTCACCATTCTTTTGTTACTGTGCCCCCAAGTAGCAGAAGCGATAACATCTGGAGTATCAGACAGCCAAAAATGATCATACTTCATAATATCAAAACGATTTGCCTTATAGAATATGGCCATAAATTCTCCCCGACTCCCACCGTCACGACCTGTACCAAACCAAGTATATTGGGGGATTTGTTTATTTAACTCCTTAAGCTGATAAAACTTTCCCTCCTGCGTTCCAATTATATCGGGATTATTTTTCTTAATAAGATTTGCCATTACTGGGAGGCGATCTGGCCAAGCATTAGGCTTACTGTTACTTGCATATCGAAGATTGAATGCCCAAACCTTTAAGGAATCATCGGCAAGTCCAGTTTGGCTAAGTGAAAGAAACCCAACTAATATTAATAAGAAGTAACGCATACCCATGACCTACTCGAATCACAAACCGGCTGCAAGCAGGAATCATCATGTAAAATACTATTGTCCGATAAATTTTAAGTCTAAAAATGCTGTGCCAAACCTTAACCAAAGAGGGATTGTAATCAGACTGAATAACGTTGTTGCTATTGCAATCTGGGTAGCAATCACTGGGCTCCCTCCATACATACGGGATATTAAAATTGGAAACATCGCAGCCGGCATAGAAGCCTGAATAAGCACAACCTGCTTAAGTTCAACCGAAAACGGCAACCAAGCTGCAGCTATAATCATCAGTGCAGGAAGTAACCCCAACCGTAAAATCACACTTGTCCAGCATACTCGGAAAGCTGATCTAAATTCACACTGAGCCAAATAATCTTTCATCATTGCTCCCATCAACAATATAGACATCGGTATTGCGCACATACCCAGCATATTAATCGATTTGATAACGACTTCTGGTATGTACAAATATAGACCACTAGCATTTATAATAAGTGCAAATACTACTGAAAGAAACGGAGGGTTGAGCACCTTACTCCATGCCGAACTTAATTCACCATGAAGCAACATGACCCCCAGCGACCACATCGCAAGTAGAGTTCCTACATTAAACACAAAAAGAACTGCAACTGCATTAGGCCCAAAAAGAGACTCACTAAGAGGGATTGGCACAAAGCCAAAATTAAAAACTCCAATTGCAATTGCGTACGTTCGAGCTTTGGGCCCAATCTGTCCGGTAGCAAAATTACGAGCGATCCACCCAACTAAAATTCCAAGTGCAATAGAGAAGAATCCAACTAACGGAGGCAACCATACATTCTCCGGTTGCCGAATCGCCTCGTTACCACTGATTTTACTAAATGCAAGGCAAGGCAAGAGAACGTTCATTGCCACTCGCATTAGGCTATCGTCCGCATCTCGAGTAAGCCAATTAATCCGCCTAAACTGATACCCTAAAAAAGTTATCAGAAAAACGGGTAATACAGCCGATAGGACTTTTAGTATTTCAGACATAGATCAACGCTACTTCGACTTATCCAAGAAAAGACTCTACAAATGATTCAAATTCAAGGCGTTGAATATTTTCAAGTATTTCAATGTCTTTTTGTGTGCGTTCAACAGTCTCGACGGCATCAACAAAAGCAAAAGGATTCCAACAGCCGCCGGGAACCAGGAGCTTTGACAACAAATCATTTTGAACCTCACCAAGGTACTCCTCAACACGGCTAGACAAAATTAAATAGGCAGAGTGACTGCCAGCACGCCGAAACCAATACTTTGCATTGGGATAATCTGGCTCTCGGCGATGCATGACTCCGTGGAGGAAACTGCCATCCGATGAAAGAAGATCCTGAGAAATATCGTGTGATGCATCAAGGTGATCATGCCAAAGAAATGCAGCAGATCGGGCTAATTCGATTGTTGTGCCAGCTAAATTAAGTGATTCTATTTCTTGATTAAGCTCTTCAATAGACTTAATTGAATCTCTTCGATCTGGGCCAAGACCTGGGGGCCCTTCAGTTTCGATCACTTTAAAGAAGTCTTCACTCACACTACTTAATTATTGTTCGGGGTTGTGCTCTTCGACAAACTATCTTTAGACGTTGAAGACTCAACAATTGGAGCAATGTTATTGTTACTAGTAAAAAATGTCTTTTTGATCGCACCAAAAGATCCGTACCCACCAATCAATGCCATACAGATCGCAGACAAGGTTAAAAAAACTTTCCATAACTTGCTGGGATGAAGTCTTAAATCCACACGTGTATAAAGAAAGTATATTGCAGCAAAAGCCAAAAACGGCAGAAGCGCTCCTTGAGCAAACGCCCCCATAAAAACAAGTGTCACAGGTTTGCCGAAAAATGCAAAAATAAGAAATGATAAAACAAGCAATACAACGGAACCAACTTTTACCATGTAATGACGTTCATCATCATTCTGGTATTTTGTAAAATTGAAAACGGACGCCGCGTCAGCAAATAAACGAGCATTAGCAGCTGTTGCCGCAAACACCGTTGAAAATAAGACACAAAAACACCCGACGCTAAAAACAATCTTCCCAAACTCACCAAAAGCGCCTTCATACATAGCGGACAAATTAGCAATAACAGCATCGTCAGTAATCTCTTTACCCGTTCTAGCAAGTGTTGCTGCACCGAGCAGGTAGAAAGCTACTGTTGCTCCAGTATATATAACACAAGAGACCCATGCGTCCCAGCGCATGACATTCAACCATCCGCGTGCACGATCAAGCCATGCTGGAGAGTTGTCATTTACTCCCGTGTTTCTTGCGTAACCCTTTTCCAAGCACCAATAGGGATAGTAAATTAGTTCAGATGTACCTACTCCTATAATCGCAAATGCACCGAAAGCAATCGCAAAATCATTCGGCAACGCAAATGTTAAGCCACTACCAATATCACTGGCTGAAATTGCAAAGTCATTGGTGAATTGTAATGAAACTAGAGCAAACAAAGTGAAAAATGTAAACAACACCACCATTCCAATACATACTTTTTCAACAAGTTGATAACGACCTGAAAGAAGCAAAGCCATACATAAAATTGCAATGATCGCAATCAGGCCAAGATGCCATCCAGAATCGTTACTAACAACAAGACTAGCAATACCACCCATCATACCAGCAACCTGCATAGTTGAGCCGATATACATCACTACCCAAAACCAAACCATCCAAGAAACGCGCAACTTAGGCCCCGGCACACTATTCATTGCTTCAAGCGTAGTTTTACCATTGATCAATGTATACCGACCAAGCTCAACTTGAACAAATACCTTTACTAGACACCCAAGAATAATAAACCAAAGCATTGTAAATCCAACTTTGGCTGCTAGTGCTGGAGTGGCAATCAATTCACCAGAACCCACAATTGTTGCCGTTATAATAAGCCCTGGTCCCAAGTGCTTTAGTATGCCAGAGAATGTTTTTGGGGCTGGTTTAGAGTCCATAATTTGTTAGCTATAAAAATTTTTAGTCTAGTTTGATAGGCTTCAAAATAATCCTGCGAAAAGCAATCGGACCATGGTCTCCCTGAAGCATTAATGGCCCGACCGATTTTTCTTCACTAAAAGGGGCGCCTGAAGTTGGTCCCTGCACTTCAATGTTTTGATGAATCAACTGGCCATTGAGCGTAACCTTTACATATTTTGCATTCTCAACCTTTTTGCCCACAGCATCGAATCGCGGTGCACGAAAGATTACAATGAACTTTTGCCACTGTCCCGGAGGCTTGCTCGCATTTATTATTGGTGCATTACCTCCAACTTTTTTACCTTTAATAGCTTGCGGATAAATCCCTCCATTTTCTTCAGGAGTCATTATTTTTTCACCAAAACTATCTAAAATTTGCAGTTCGTATCGACCTTGAAAATAAATCCCCGAGTTAGATCCCTTAGGCAACATGTATTCAATAGCTGCCTGCACATCCCCGTGTTGAAAATTACTAAACAAGTTTTCTGACTTCCCATTAATTCCATTCACAAGGATTCCTTTACCTGGCACAAGAGTGAAGTCATTTGCATTTATCAAATTAGGCTTAGCTGAACTAACAAGACTCCACTTGCCCAATGGAGCTTTCCATCCTAAAAGCGAACTGCCATCACTTATCGTGATGCTTTTTTTGGGAGGGGGTGTTGGGGGCGCTAATTGCCCTTTCACTTGGCCTAACCCAACCATCAAGACTAAAAACACAGCCCCCCACTTGGCCATGCAAAAGATTTGGCAAGTAAAGTAAGTTGGATTCATCTTTCAAAGAAATAGTAACTATAAAACCCATAGTCTTAAAGATGATTTTGGTAAAAATAGGCTTGCAATGACGCAATCCAAAAATAGGCTGTGCTCTATCCCCGTCCAGTGACGGGTAAATAAATACAGACCATATGATAAACAAAAGCATGGGGGGGACGCTTTGAGTCGCCCCAAAGGCGGCAAACGCCCATTCAGAACCCCAAAAGAAAGAGTCAACGGAAGAATCCGTGCCAGAGAAGTTAGATTGCTAGCAGATGATGGTAAACAATTGGGGATCTTCCCAACTTCGGATGCGCTTAGCATGGCCAAGGAGCAACAGCTCGATTTAGTGGAAATTTCTCCAAATGCCGAACCACCTGTTTGTAAAATTACCGACTACGGCAAATATTCCTACGAACAAAAGAAACTTCGGAAAGAACAAAAGAAAACCACTACCACGATTAAGATTAAGGAAATCCAACTTCGTCCAAATATCGATCCCCACGACTTTACCTTCAAACTTAACCACGCGATTGATTTTCTTTGTGATGATATGAAAGTGAAGGTCATTCTTCGCTTTCGAGGCAAGGAATTACGCACTAAACATATTGGACTTCAAACAATCGAAGCATTCTTAGAAAAAATTAAACCTTGGGGGCATACAGATACTAAGCCGCGTGAAGCCGGACGTAGTGTAATTGTGTTATTAAACCCTGTAAATAAGAAGCAACGAGCTCCTCATCCAAATCCTGAAGATCGCATGAAAGATGTAGATCACGATGAAATTCGCCATGTCGAAGGAGCAGACGTGAACCAACGTCGGGGAGGCTTCCGAAAAGATGCTAACGCTAAAACTAAAGTTCCAGAAGCAAGTTAATTAGGTAACACTCCTTGTTTCTTTAACATCTGCTCCATTACTTTATCCATCATTAAATCTGCTAAGGGTTTAGTAACTGAATCAAGCTTAGAATTAAATTCTTTTAGGGAGGCAGCCGTCAAGGCGCCTCCCTTTTCTTTTTCAGAAAGAAGGCCCTCCGCCTCGGTTAAAGCAATTTCAATTTCTCTTTGCTGATCTTCTGGTAAGTCGCTTCCATACGCTTCCATCCCTTTTAGTGTTGCCGCCGTCGTTTGCTCGAGCCGCAGTTTGGCTTCAATCCAACGCCTCTCTTCAATATCATCAAATGCATGCTCAACTGACTCCTCGATCATTTGCTGAACATCGGCATCATCAACATCTACAGCAGAACGCATCTCAACAACCTTTTCGTTCCCTGTTTTAATATCCCTAGCCAGCACATTTAAAATCCCGTCTGCATCAATTTCAAACTGTACACCGACTTTAGCCATCCCTTTAGGCTGAGGCTCAAATTCAAGAGTAAATCTACCAAGACTCCAATTATCAGGCACTCTTTCACGTTCTCCTTGCAAAACGTGAATAAGCACATCTTTCTGATAATCAGCCACAGTTGTAAATGCTTCTCCTCGCTTAACTGGGATCGTTGTGTTACGTGGGATAATCACATTCATTAAACCGCCAAAAGTTTCAATGCCTAATGACAAAGGTGTAACATCCAACAGAAGCAAGTCACTGTAATCACCAGATAAAATACCTCCTTGAATTGCCGCACCCAGCGCTACTGCCTCATCAGGATTTTGACTAATGTTTAACTCTGGCTTCCCTTGATCACATCCAAAAACTTCTGCAGCAAACTCTCGAACTAACGGCATTCGCGTCTGGCCTCCTACAAGAATTACTTGATCTAAGTCATTACTTTTTAAGCCAGCATCGGCTAGAGCCTTCAAGCAATACTCACGGGTCTTCTTAATTACTGGCTTACTTAAGCTCTCAAGTTGCTCACGACTCAAAACAAATTCAAAGCTGAATTCCTGAGTTAAAAATGGTAAGGATATTGTTGTTTCTGAATCAGTAGAAAGCTGAATTTTTGCTGCCTCCACAGCTTCTCCAAGGCGAGCCAGCATGTTGGCGTTTTCTTCTACCAAAGGACCCCCTAAGTTTATAATCTGCCTAGACAAAAACTCGGCTAATTTACAATCTATATCGTCTCCACCAAGACGAGTATTCCCGCATGTTGCGAGCACTTGAAACACCCCCTTATTTAATTCTAGTATCGAAAGGTCGAATGTCCCTCCCCCAAAGTCATACACTGCAATTTTTGATTTTTCCTTAAGTGAATTAAGTCCATACGCCAAAGCTGCTGCTGTTGGCTCATTAATTATTCGCTCTACCTTTAACCCAGCTAACTCACCAGCTTTACGAGTTGCGTTACGTTGGGCATCATTGAAATAGGCAGGGACCGTAATAACAGCCGCTTCGGGCTTATCAAGCATTCCCTCGCTCGCAATAATCTTTAGGGTTTTTAAAATCTCGGCAGACAAGCTCTCAGGCGACCATTCGCAACCATGCAACGGGATAGTAATAGGGGTTTTTTCAATATTGGTAATAGGGTAAGCTAAAAACTCTTTAGCTAAATTTATATCACCTCCGCGACGCCCAATGAAACGTTTAATTGAGGTGACTGTTGTTTCTGGTTGGACTTCTCGAGAGCGCTTGGCTTCCCAACCCACAATCGGATCCCCTGAAGCGGGTATGCAAACCACAGAAGGCGTTAGTCGTCGTCCTTGACCATCAGCTAAAACAAGGGGGATCCCTGAATCTACAACCGCAACTAGTGAGTTAGTAGTTCCTAGATCTATGCCAATTATCTTTGCCACTGACCAAAACTTGCCACGATAAAGCCACTGCAGCACGTCATTTTATATCCATGTACTGTAGTATTGGCACAATCATCATCACAGGATAGCGTTTCCATATGCGCAGATTTCTCCTGTTGATTACGCTACTGCTCTTAACCAGCTGTGCTAGTTATGAAAAGCAGACGCAATCTTTCCGGGGAACTTGGAATAGTGGCAACACACTCGAAGCCTCAAAAGTCGCCAATATAAAGGTCTACGATAATATTGATTCCAAAGACAGTGTGATATGGCTATTGGAACAAGGTGCTGCTCTTCGAGCCAATGATCAATTGGAGGAAAGTAACTACGCATTTGATAGGGCTGAAAAGCGAATAAAATTTTATGAAAACCAAGCAAAATTACGTATCTCTAAAGAAACAACTAGCTTATTGACAAATCTGGCTACGATTCCTTACGAGGGTAAAGGCTATGATAGAGTTATGCTAAACACTTATCAGGCTCTAAATTATTTGCGGCTTGGCCAAAAGGACGAAGCGCTAGTGGAATTAAGGCAAGCCAACGCAGAGCAGAAAAAAGAGTTAATACGCAATGAACGGAAAATCACTTCTGCACGTAAATCAACGAGGCAATTAAATTCTGACATTCTACAAACTGAAAAAGATTATAATGCCCAAATACCATTAAGAAGACTCCAACCAAATTTAAATTTGGATTATGGCCCATTTGTAAATCCTTTCACTGATTTTCTTCATGCACTTTGCCTTTGGAGTCTTGCAGATGACCAAAGCGAAAACGCACTAGTTTCACTACGTCGCATGTACGAAACACTCGGCCGGCCACAATTCATATCTGATGAAATCAAGCTGGTGGACGAGCTGCTATCAGGAAAGAAACATCCTGATTTAACATACGTAATTTTTGAAACAGGTGTTGCCCCTATACTGAAAGAAATACGCCTAGACATCCCACTTTATGATCGTGATCTTCCTTACGTCGCCGCAGAGTTTCCTCGCCTCGTAACACGTGGTCACCCGATCTCTTCATCAGTGGCTATCGGAGAAATAAAAACCAAAGCCACGATGATTTGTGAGATGGACGAA
>SHAK01000066.1 GCA_004213515.1 Limisphaerales bacterium
CCTTTGCCGGAGCCTTTTCCGCCGGGCCAACTTTTGATGTCGCAAACTGGGGCGTCTCCATATAAGGCAGCTACCTTGCTTGGGTTAGCTGCAGCCCAGTTATAAATAATTAGTCCGCCTCGACTCATTCCTTCGAGTGAAGCTTTTCGATTCAGGTTGTGTTCCTTAGTTAAGAATTCATAGAAGTTATTCCATCGGTTGATAGCTTTTGAGTTTCCAAATAACCCACCAACTTCACAGTATGCTAAATGCCAGCCTTTTTTTAGTAGGGCGATATCTGTTTGAGGCTCGTGTCCCCAAAATCGTGCGCGCCAAATCCATGGTTTGCCTTTGGCTGCAGATTTTGGAATGACTACCCGGCAAAGTGCATCTCCTAGCTTAAAATCAAATCGCTTGAATCCTTTCCAGTTTGACTGTTTTCCAGGGAAAGGCTGTGCCTGTCCAAATGCTAAGGCTAGTAAGAAGATAAATATCAGATGAATACTTTTGTTTTTCATTCTATTTATCATTTTTTGTTATCATAACTTGAGTGTTGAGTTTAGCTAATTCCAGTAATTGTAATGGTGTGGCAAATCGGGAAATATTCAAATAATCTGGTTGTTCCTTATCTGTTTTTGGGTAGTTGAGAAGATTGATTTTATGAATACCTTTCTGGAATATTGCAGATATTGTTATGAGACTTGAAGTGTGCCCATCACCCCAAAGTTCAAGTGGGATGCTTTTGTATATATCTAAACTTCGGGTTGCTCGAATGCATTGAATTATATCGAACGCTTGTTGTCCTGCGAGAGTTTGTCCAAGTAACATGAAGCGGCGACGTGTCTGTGTGTTGTGGCGTTTATTTGAAGTTAGCTTTGATAGACCTAAGCCTCGAGGAACGAAAGTTATGTGAACTTCTGAATGGTTATGAATACGATTTAATTTTTTGGCTAATTTAGATTTTACTTTATCATTGATCAGGTTGTTTTTTTTAATATCAGAAATGGCTATTTCCTCGCGCAATTGCTCACCTAAAATTAACTGGCTGGATGTTAGGAATTGCACCCAGCTATTCTCGTTTAGGGCGTGAATGTGAATGGACTTAGCTTTCTCTGGCCCGCTCTTTTGTGCGATGTACATTCGAAGCCTGATATTTTTTTGGCTTTCAAAATCATAGGCAGTAAAATGAATTTTATTATATGTTATATCCCATACTTTTTTTAAGTTATGGGCAGGATAAGTTACTGGCCAGCCGCCGAATGCCTTTTGTCGTATTAGTTCTACTGCTTCTTGGGAAATGGGTGAGTCGTTATTTTTTGTTTTTGAGAAATAATCGTGAATTGTTGTGGTTCGTTGGTCTTTTGGTTTCGTTTTGAAAACTTTCAGTTGTTTTGGTGTGAAAAGTTTAGTGGCAGTCTGATTAATCAGAGTGGTTTCTCCTTTAAAATGTTTGTTGAACCAGTTGAAGACAGGTATTCGAAGTTCCTGTGAATCGGAATGACCGCCTGGTGTAATTACTAATCCTAGATTTTCTGTTTTCTTGTGCAGTTTATAAATTTTTTTAATTTGATTATGCAGTCTGGTCACGCCGTTTAGAGGGAAGATGCTATCACGGTCGGTATTCAAAATTAGTAGTGGTCTCGGCGCAACAAGTGATGCAACTTGAGCAAAATCCCAGGAATAGGTGTTTATGTGGAACATGCAATCGCAATGGCCTTCTATTACGCCATCAATCACGTGATTTTTTAGGTCTGTAATGCCGGCAACTGGTGCAGCAACTTTGATGCGATCGTCGAGTGCCGCGATCCACCAAGTGTAAGCGCCTCCTCCACTACGACCTGTAATTCCGATGCGGGATTTGTCTACGTAATTAAGTGACTCTAGAAGGTCGATTGCTCTTATGCCATTCCAAGCTTCAACCCCTGCTGGAGTATAGCCACGAGAGTTCCACCACCACATGTCATGGCTGTAAGTTCCGTGGTGAAGGCCTTCTAGTTCGCCGAGTTGAATTGTGTCGATCACAAGACAAGCATAGCCATTCCGAGCAAACCAAGCACCATGATGTTGGTAGTGTGTTTTATTACCGTAATTGATTCCGTCAATTTTTACTCTGCCGTGCCCACATACATATAAAATAGCAGGAACAGGATGACTAATGTTTTTTGGCACATAAAGGTTAGCTGTTACATAAAGTTTAGGGCTAGATTGATAGTGAAGTTTTTGAACTTCAAATTTATCATGTTTAACGATACCAGTAATTTTAGTTTTTAATGGTGTTCGGGCAGGGAGAGGGTCTAACCCTAGCATTTCATGCAGTTGATCGCGATATTGTTTTTTTTTAGTGTTCCAATCTTCAATAGTTTCTATTTCGGATAGTGTTTTTTTGGATATGCGTTTAGTTTCACTCTCAAAATATTTGGTAAACATTTGATCTCCTGGAGTTCTTATCTCGGCCGTATTACAAGCCGAAAGCATCCAACTAAATACTATGGTTGAGAAAAGCTTTTTCATTTTATTTTTGTTTTTGGGAAATATTATCTGAGTATTAAGATCAAACAAGGTTATTGCTCTTGAATTATGAGGCTCGTCGTTTTGACTATTAGAAGTTATTTTAACTAGAGGAACTCTTAATTAAATGAGCAGAGAGAAAAATGAATCCATTATTAGTTTATGTGTTTACACCACCCCGGTTGCTGAGGATCTTGTATCTGCTTTGTTGGAATCTATATTTGAAACTTCTCCTTCAATTTGGTCGGATAAAGAAACAAAAGAATCTAAAGTGACCGTTTATTTGGAGCGCCAAGTAATTACTGATTCAGAAAAAGAAATATTAGAGCAAGGTATCAATGTTATTAGTGAGTCTGGGTATGATGTCGGTGAAGGCGGCTGGAAGGTTATTCCTGTTAAACGTGAAGATTGGTCTGAGTCTTGGAAAAAACATTTTCATGTTATCGAAGTGAGTCGTAATTTATTAGTTAAGCCCGAGTGGGAGGAGGTTCATGCTAAGCCGGATCAGGCAGTTGTAACTTTAAATCCAGGTCTGAGTTTTGGAACAGGACATCATCCTACTACATTATTTTGCCTTCAGCAGTTAGCGGATCTTGCTCCTATTAATGAATCACGTTCTTTTTTGGATGCTGGTTCTGGATCTGGTATCTTGTCTATATCGGCTGCGAAACTTGGTTACTCGCCAATTGAAGCCTGGGACTTTGATCCTCAAGCTGTCCATGTAGCAAAAGAGAATTCAAAGCAAAACAAACTATCTGAAGAATTGATATTTGAGGTCAGAGATTTAACTAAAATGAAATCGGGAGGGCGAAAGTTCGATGTTATATGCGCTAACTTAATTTATGACTTGCTGATTGATGAAAGTAAAAAACTAAAATCATGGGTTACTCCGAATGGCTATTTAATTTTAGCGGGTATATTAATTGATCAATTTCCTCTAGTCAGAAATACTTATTGCGATGAGGGAATGGAGATGGTTGAAAACGAAGTTAAAGGGGAATGGTGTTCTGGTGTTTTTCGTTTTAATAAATAATTTATAAGTCAATCTTTTGAAATTTCATCAGCCTCTTTGTAAGTTTTAGTGAGTTGATTTACGACATCGTTAGTGATGGGTACATCGCTTTCTCTAAGAGCTAGGATAGTAGACCCTAAG
The DNA here is from genome assembly GCA_004213515.1 of Limisphaerales bacterium. Lineage (GTDB taxonomy): Bacteria > Verrucomicrobiota > Verrucomicrobiia > Limisphaerales > UBA1096 > UBA1096. The sequence continues at coordinate 3,641 of SHAK01000066.1, forward strand.
ACTGTTGGTAATCTGGGTTGGCTGAGCATGATTTGGAATCTATCTCGCAAGGTTTTTTCGAAAGACTTTTGTGCATGATAATTAAAAGTCAAAACGCCACCTGAGAAAAAAATGGGGACAGGAGATAAGTCAAGATTGGCCTTCTCTACTGCCTTTATTGTTAGTTTGGCAACTTCAGTTCCCGCTTCTTCGCAAATTTTTTGAAAAACCTGATCTTTTCCTTTTAGGGTTTTGTCTATTCGGGTGGCGAGCATTGCGAATTTATCTCTAGTAAATTCTGGATGGTATATGATAGGGACAATTCCTTGAATGTTTTTTATCTCATACCATTCGCATAAAGCAGATGTAATAGCAGTCTTTTCTCCTGTGTTTTCAAAATCTGCAATTGCAGCTCGAATGGCTTTAACAGCTATCCAATAGGCGCTGCCTTTGTCCTCAAGTAATGGCCCCCAACCTCCAAGGTGCGTAAATTCAGATTTAAGGTTTCCAACAATAACACTTGTTCCTGTTCCGCAAATTACAAGAACTCCGGGCTTTCCTAGAGTAGCAGCTTGATAGGCAGCGACACTATCGCCCACTAGTTTTGTTTGTTTCCATGGATAGATTTTACCGCAAAGTTTTTCTTTTTGTTCTACGGTAGCTTCATTAAAAATTCCAGCTGCAGATACAGTAAAATGAATAATTTCGTTAGAAAAGGGGAGTTGTAATTCCAGAGCTCTAACTAATTCATTCATTCGTCGTCTTACTTCTTTTTGGTAAGAGCCTGTGAAATTCATTGAAGTGGAATGTGTGACAGCTAAAACACGGCCTTCCAGTGTAGCAGCAACTCCGTGGCTGTATGTAGCCCCACCATCAATTCCGATTACTAATTTTTGCACATTATTCATTCTTTTTGTGCTTAGAAGGCTGCTTTAGTAGCCAAATCATTATGGAGTAAATGACTAAACTTGGCAATTCGGTCAGAATCATTTTTGGAGAGTTTTTATTTGTAGTTAGTAATAAATAATTAATTAATGCTTGGATCGAAGCGAATCATCGGGTAGCCATTTGCCCCTTTCCCGGTATTCCCGGTATGGTTGTAGTAGGATTTGCTGGCTTTAACTTTACTGTTAGGGAGGTTAAAATGTCGGTCTTTTTGGTGTATTAAGCATTACAATTTTTTCTGTGGCAGCGCGAGACGACTATTTATTAGACACACTCACTGAGATGGGTGTTGTGACGGATGAGGAACTAAATCTTGCTCAAGATGAGTCTATGTCCAGTGGTGAAGGTGTGGTTGACACTCTTATTGCTAAGGGTGTGATTATGTCGGTTCAGATATCTCAGGCTAAAGCTGCTCAGTTTGGAACTGAATTTGTCGAGTTAAACGATCTAACCATTGAAGATGATGTTGTGTCTGCTGTTCCACGTAATATTGCTCATCAATATAAAGTTGTTCCTCTTTATATGGATGAGTTTAGTGTGACTGTTGTGATGTCTGACCCTTCGGATCTAGATGCTATTGATGGTCTTGGCCAGGCACTAAACATGCAGGTTAATGTTAATGTCGCAGATGAGGAAGAGATAGAAGCAGCTCTCAAACAATATTACGGAACAGCTAAGGACGATAGCGTTAGTAAACTTATTCAGGATATCACGGAGGGAGAAGTTCAGATTAGCACCATTGGGGAGGTTTCCATGGCAGATGATGATGATGCTGTAGATGCAGATGCCCCAATTATTAAGTTGGTAAATACAATTATTGTAGAAGCTTTCAGGATGGAAGCGTCTGATATTCATTTGGAGCCTTTGGCGGATCGTTTTCGTGTTAGATATAGAATTGATGGTGTTTGCCATGAACAAAAAGCGCCTCCAAAGAAATTACAGGGAGCAGTTATAAGTCGTCTTAAAATTATGGCTGAAATGGATATTGCCGAAAGGCGAATTCCGCAAGACGGACGAATTCAAGCAAACGTAGGCGGTAAAACGATTGATTTACGTGTGAGTTGTTTGCCAACAACTCATGGTGAGAGCATAGTTATGCGTCTTTTAGATAAGGAATCATTGAAGCTTGGTTTAGGGCAATTAGGTTTTTTATCAGATGATCAGCAGACATTTGAGAATTTGATACAACTTCCAGATGGTATTCTGCTTGTTACAGGTCCCACCGGTTCAGGGAAGACTACTACGCTTTATTCTTGTCTTAATTATATCAACAAACCAGATCGAAAGATCATAACAGTGGAAGACCCCGTTGAATATCAGTTGGATGGGGTAAATCAGGTGCAGGTAAATACGGCAGTGGATTTAACATTTGCAAATGCACTTCGAGCTATGCTGCGGCAGGCTCCTAACGTTGTGATGTTGGGGGAAATTCGCGATATTGAGACTGCATCTATCGCCATTAATGCATCTCTCACGGGCCATTTGGTGTTCTCAACTTTGCACACTAATGACGCTCCTGCTGCTGTTGCTCGTTTGATAGATATTGGGGTTAAGCCTTTTTTAATAGCTTCTGCAACCCGTTGTCTAATGGCGCAGCGTTTAGTGAGAAAAGTTTGCCCGAAGTGTGAAGCTCCTGTTGAACCTATTCATTCTGAATTGAGTGCTTTAGGCTTGGATATAAATAATTTAAAGGATCCGAATTTTAAGGCCGGTAAAGGTTGCGCTACGTGTAATAATACCGGTTATAAAGGGCGATTTGGTTGTTTTGAGGTTTATGTTATGGAGGATGAAGGTCGGAAAATGATTGTTAAAAAAGTTACATCTGGAGCATTAAGAGATCATGCCCGTAAAGTTGGTATGAGAACGCTTCGCGAGGATGGCGCTCGCAAAGCTGTTGCAGGAATGACTACTCCTAAAGAAGTCATGAGGGTAACTGTTGGGGATGAGGATTAAAAAATTTAAATAGCATGTCATACGCAATGTCAGACTTGTTGCATCTTATGGTGCAGGAGGGTTCGTCAGATCTACACGTAAGGGTGGGGGTTCCACCCTGCATCCGCTTAAATGGGATTTTACAAAAAGTTGACGGCCCTGCGTTGACAAATGAAACTGCTGAAGAGTTGATGCGTTCCATTACCTCTGATGAAAGCGTTCAGGAAGTGCGTGAGCGCGGGGGTGCAGACTACGCTTTTGCATTTGGAGAATTAGCTCGATTTCGTGTTAGTGTTTTTAAAGAGAAAGGTCGTTTTGCAATGGTTTTAAGGCAAATTCCGACTACCCTTTTAACATTTGAACAAATTGGTTTGCCTCCCTCTGTAAAGGAACTTTTGTATAAGCCTCGAGGTATGGTTTTGGTGACAGGGCCAACAGGTTCAGGGAAAAGTACTACTTTGGCATCGATGATCGATATTATAAATATCGAGCGTGATGATGCTCACATTATTACAATTGAAGATCCGATTGAATTTTATCATAATCACAAAAATGCTATTATTACTCAAAGGGAAATTCACATTGATGTTCCTAGCTTCGGTGAGTCTTTGAGGCGAGCCTTGAGGCAGGATCCTGACGTGATTCTTGTTGGAGAGATGCGTGATTTGGAGACTATTGAAGCTGCAATTACCGCTGCTGAAACCGGTCACTTGGTTTTTGGAACTCTTCATACTACAGGTGCGGCTAAAACAATTGATCGTATTGTTAATGCTTTTCCAACAAATCAGCAGAATACTATACGAATTCAATTATCAACAGTACTTGAGTCTGTGATTTCACAACTTCTTTGTCCTCGCGCTGACAAGCCTGGTCGAGTTGCTGTATTTGAAATCATGAATAGGACGCCTTCAATTGCTGCTCTTATTCGAGATAATAAAACGTATCGAATTAACTCAGATATTCAGACTGGTGCTAAATATGGCATGGTAAACTTAGACTCTTACATGTTAGAAAAATACCAAGCAGGTTTAATTTCTGAAGACGAAGTAATTACAAAGGCTCAGGATCCTGGGACAATTATGGATAAGTTACGATCTGTACAGGCAGGAATGCAGGCTGAGGCAGAGGAGGAAGAAGAGTAATGGCTGATTATACCTCAGTACCACTATTAGCGCTTATAGGTGATCAGAATTTACTGGATGAATTTCAGTTGGAAGAGGCAGCTTCTGAATCGGAGTCTAAGGGGATTACTGCATTTCAATCTTTGATTGATTTAGCTTACCTAGACGAAGACACTATACTGCAGGCAATGTGTGATCATTTAGGAAGTGAATCTATGGATTTAAATGATGCCATGATCACTCCCGAATTAATTAGTCAATTGCCTGCTGAGCTTGCGAAACAGCATCAATGTGTGCCTGTGTCATTTTTTGATCCTACTTTGCAGCTGGCGTTTGTTGATCCATTGAATCCTGCTGCTTTAGATGAAATTGGCTTTACTACCGGATTTGATGTGCAGGTTGTTGTTGCTAATCCGGCGCAAGTTATTAATGCGATTAGTGAGCACTATGGGCAAGACGAGGTTGATGCGGCTGCTTCAGGTGCGGCAATGGAAGATATTTTAAAAGAATTTGGTGATAAAGCTAAAGAGGATGAGGGCGCGAGTGAAGTTGCTGCTGAGTCATTTGACGTGTCTGGCGATGAAAAAGATATTGCGGCATTTGTTGATGCCGTTCTTGTAACAGCAATTAATGATCGTGCTAGTGATATTCATTTTGAGCCTTTTGAAAATGAATTCAAGATTCGAGCCCGAGTTGATGGGGCACTTTATGAATTAGTTAGTCCTCCTCTTCATCTTAAGGATAATATAGTAGGACGTATAAAGGTGATGGCAGGTTTGAAGCCTGATGAAAGAAGAAGGCCTCAGGATGGTCGTATTCCCAGAACTATGCCGGATGGTCGTAAGATTGATTTGCGTGTTTCTTGTTTGCCTACATCATTCGGAGAGTCAGTAGTATTGCGTGTTTTGGATAGGCAGGCAATTACATTGGATTTAGATGTGTTAGGGTTTCCTGATGAAATGTTGTCTAGTATGAAAGAGACAATAAAAACTCCTAACGGAATCTTTATTGTTACGGGTCCAACTGGTTCTGGTAAGACAACAACACTTTATTCAGCTCTTGCTGAAGTCAATGGCAAAGGTGATAAGTTGCTATCGGTTGAGGATCCAGTGGAATTTGATATAGAAGGTATCATGCAGGTTCCTGTCAATTCAGCAGTGGGCATGACTTTTCATGCAGGTTTGAAGGCTTTCCTTCGTCAAGACCCAGATATTATTATGGTAGGGGAAATGCGTGACTTAGAAACTGCTCAAATTTCTATCCAGGCTGCGCTAACTGGTCACTTGGTGTTGAGCACTTTGCATACTAACGATGCTTCAGGAGCTGTAACTCGATTGTTGGATATGGGAGTCGAGCCGTTTTTGATTTCTTCATCATTGTTGTGTGTTTTAGCGCAGAGGTTAATTCGTACGGTATGTAAAAAATGCAAAAGTCCATTTGAGCCTACAGACAATCAGCTTGATTTACTTGGAATAGATCCAAAAGATCTTGGGGGTAAAGAGTTTTTTTATGGGCGAGGATGTTCGTCTTGTCACGACACTGGTTATCATGGGCGAAGAGGCATATTTGAGCTTTTAACTATTACTGATCCAATTAGAGAATTAGTTGATCAAAGTGCAGCGACAATGGTTATTCGTGAAAAGGCAGTTCAACTGGGGATGAAAACGATTCGAGAAGATGGCTTGCGTGGTATTTACGATGGTGATACCACTGTCGAAGAGGTATTGCGTTACACTTAATTGGGCTTTTTGGCATGGCTACATTTCAATACGAAGCACTAGACACTAAAACGGGAAAGACTGAAAAGGGCGAAATGCCTGCAAACAGTCAAGCTGAGGCTTTGTCGCGACTGCAAGAAATGGGCCTTGCTCCAACAAGTGTGGAAGAGGCTAAACCGGCATCAAAGGCTAAGAAGAAAAAGAAAAGAGCAGGTGGTAATAAAAAAGGTAAAAAGAATGCTCTCGATATTCAAATTGGCACTGGTGTTAATGAAAAATCCTTAACTATTTTTACTCGTCAATTGGCTCAATTAACTTCAGCTGGTCTTCCTTTGCTATCTGGGTTAACTGTTTTAGAGCGTCAGGAAAAGAGTCCCGGATTAAAACGTGTTTGCGGTGAATTAGCTGCTGTTATTGAAGGCGGCGGAACTTTTTCTGAAGGGCTTGCTCAGCATCCTAAGGTTTTCAATAAGCTTTTCGTCAGCATGGTTAAAGCGGGTGAATTGGGTGGTGTTCTCGAAGTTGTCCTTGATCGATTGGCTCAGTTTATGGAAAAGGCAGCTCGCATTAAGGGCAAAGTTAAAGCTGCTATGTTTTATCCAATTGCTGTGCTTATTGTAGCTATAGTAATTATGGGGATCTTGCTGGTTTTTGTGATACCAAAGTTTAAAGAAGTTTTTGCTGATTTGACGGGCTCTGGTGGAGGATTGCACTGGTTCACTGAATTAGTTTTGTCAATTAGTAATACGGTTAAAACTAATGTATTTGGAACTTTAACAGGAATGTTTTCATTCTTTTTGATTCTTTCAGTACTTGGTAAAACTAAATATGGACGGTTTGTATTGGATAAATTAGCGTTGTTTTTTCCTGTTGTCGGACCGGTAGTAGAGAAGGTTTCAATTGCGCGTTTTGCTAGAACTCTTGGTACTTTAATCAACTCTGGTGTGCCTATTCTTCAGGCGTTAAATATCGTTAAGGACACCTCTGGTAATACTGTTATAGCTACTGCTGTTCAGGATGTGCATGACAGTGTTAAAGAGGGTGAAACTATTGTAGCTCCTCTTGAGGCGTCTCGAGTATTCCCCCCTATGGTAATTAGTATGGTAGATGTTGGTGAAAAGACTGGTGATATGCCTCAAATGTTAGAAAAAATTGCTGACACTTATGATGAGGAGGTTGATCGGTCTGTAGAAGCAATGACATCATTGATTGAACCTATTATGATTTGTTTTCTTGCTGTCATCGTCGGTAGTATTGTTATCGCTATGTTTCTGCCATTGATCCAGATGATTGACACCATGGGTAAATAAGTTTTTTCTTTTTTCTTTGCAGAAATTTTCATTTATTAAAAATTTCTTTTCAGCGCTC
>SHAK01000067.1 GCA_004213515.1 Limisphaerales bacterium
GAACATAACATTCCGCGAATTCCTGCCTGCAGACCTGAAAAAATGCTTCGCTCTTGGGTAAACGCATTCATGGCATGGTTATAGAATTGTTGCATCTCTGCGTCGGAGATAGGACCGCGAAAAAGTTTTCGTGCAAGCGTCTTTAAAATAGCCTGGCATGCCTCATAGCCAGTAGATGCATCTATGTCTTTACAGTAGGTTTTATAAAAGTAGGTGTCTGGTGGCCATGACTCGTAAACTGGTCCCGTAATAGTAGCCGACTCAATACAGAACATTCGCTGAGCTTCTCCCCCTTTGACCGAATTACATCTGAGAACGATCGTGTCATCGGACGACAGTTGCGTAGTGAAACCGATACTGGGATTGAAGTCTTTCCAAGCAGCATTTTTAGGAATCACAGTAACAATGCTTTGTCCTACTCCAGAGTTTTTCCGAAGGAAGTAGCTCATAGAGTGATCGGTTGGTGGCATATCGTTGGTATTTATCTCTGAAATGTCTATTACGGAAGGTAATCTCTCTTCAACCCGGCTTCCTGCAACAAACTTGGCCTGGATATAGAACCCCTTTGGAACAATTCGATAAACACCTCTCGTTTTGACCGATGGATTGATTTTTATTTGTATGGACTGAGTTGCAAAAACTAGGGGTCGTGAAGCTAGTGACAGTGACGGGGCAAACCCATTAGTATTGTCCTTGTGACTGTGCGTATCAATATCTGTGTCTTTAGTTGAGTAGACAACGACGCGTGGAGCAGGTTTGTCGCTGACAACACTCTCGGCAATGTGGTTCGCAACTTTGAAATACGACTCCATATCGAAAACCGACATGTGCAGGTTGTCGGCGTTGTTATTAAAGCCAGCTTCTATGTTGTCAAGTGGTAGCCGGTCGAGCAGTGAGAAGTCGCTTCCAAAGACATCATTTATAGTGTTTTGATACTCGACTCGACTCAACCGTTTCAGCATTCCTGGTTTCTGCTTTTCTGCAAGTTGGTGCAATTGATTACGCAATATCTTCTGCAATGATTTAAACTGATCGGGTTTTGGAAATTTCGGGGCATCTTCAGGCGGCATCTCGCCAGATTCGATTGCCATATAGATATCATTCAACAGACTTGGTTCGTTCCATTGCTGCACATCAATCTGATCCAGGCGGAGGCCAGCCTTACTCTTTTCCATTCCGTGACAGGAAACGCAATAAGTATTGAAGAAATGCTGTGATTGCATCCGATCATCTGCAATGCTAAGAGGCACACTGGCATCAGCAAACAGCAGCAGAAAGGCCATAAACTGTATAATTCTGTAAGCCAACATTATGTCACAACTCGATAATCTTCTTGCTGTTGCCGAACCGGCCTTTTTCGATGCCAAATTGCTGAAGTATTGAGAGGTAGATATCGCAGGTTGTCTCGCCTTTTCGAATGATATGGCCGCCGTGATTTGAGAATTTTCCACCCGCAACGAATACCGGGATCTCATTCCCGTTGTGAGGCCCCATTTTTTGGCTTACGCTGTTGTTTCCTGTGGAGACTGTGATCGTCTCATCCATTAAGGTTCCTCCGGATTCGACTTTCGTGCTGGAGAGCTTTTCGTAGAAGTTTGCCATCAATGAAAAGAACGAGGAGTCATATTTCGTAAGACTCGTGCGTGCTTCCTCTGATTTGGGTACGTTGTGCGTCGTAAGGTGATGATCATTATCGAGTCCTGTCATATAGAAATTGACCACGCGTGTGACATCGAACTTGAAGGCCTTGTAAATCATGTCGAATGCAATACCACGTTGAATCTGACGTGGGTTTGTCAGGAATCTTTGCTTGTCAACATCGGTTGCGAGAAATTCATTCTCAAATGAAGGGGCGACAGGAAATTCGACATCCTGGCGAGATCGATTAAGCCACTCGATCGATTTGTTAAGTTCCTTCTCTGATTCACGTAATGCCGCGAAATACTCTTCCAGTCTCTGCTTGTCCCTGCCCGAGACTCTTGCCATCAGTGATTTCGCCTCTTCAAGGGAACCGTCAAGGACGCTCTTCTTATTCGCCAGTAGTCGCTCCTCCGTCTTCCTGTCAGTCTTAGCGAAGAGAGTTTCAAATAGCACCCTCGTCGATTGAATTGGCGAAACGGGCAACCTGTTACGCCAAGAAGAAACGATGTGATGATGGGCATGGCTGATAAAAGTGGCCACGTTTCTGACGCGGGTTAAATGTCCAACGTGGTCCGCTACAAGTTGGTCAAGAGAGTCCGGGTTCGTCGTGGTGTTTCCAACAAAGCACTTGTGGTCATTTTCATGGTTTCCTCCAAACTTCATTTTTGAATAGAGAGTGAAATGGTCTCTGTGTTTTTTAAGAGGCTCCATGTGGTCGCTAAATGCGTAGTCCTTACCACCAGTCGATGGCAGGGCGTCGGTAAACAATCCGTAGCCCATGCTAACGCAGAAAAGCCGTTTAACATCAGCTTCGTCCGGAGCGGATCGGTTCTTTCCAAAACTCTCAAGAGACGGCAGAAAAAGTATGCAACCAGCGGTTTTTAAAATATCGCGACGATTCATAATAGTAATGCTAGGAATTTGCTTTTGGTGGAAGGGCCTTGAATCCCCATTTGGACCGGAGCAGATATGGAGAAAGGTAATGGCATCTCATTGAAAATAGGGGAGGTGATGCGTTAGGGCAAGTGGAGAATGGGTCCCTACCCTGCTCGCGCCACACCAAATGATATTCGTTTATTCTTTTCCTGTATCTAAAGAATATAGACTGTTTCATTTTGGTCCTGTTGCGCCCCGTAGAATCGACCCTAAAAACGGACTGATGATGCGGTAAATAAATTTCTAGCAATCAAACAACATGAGTAACTCAGAGCAGTTTCTTAAGGGATTCACGGTAACGATTGTAAACAAACCCTAATCCAAGAAATATACCACCCATCACAAAGAAACTGGCAATCTTCATCTCAGTAGACATACCCCATATTATCGGAATAAGTGATAACAACGCGATACCCAAAGTACCTAATCCCATCAGGCGATACCAACGTTCTCGCAATCCAATACCAACGCCGAAATAAATTAATGCAAGAAGTGACCACTGAATTGTACGCATACCATGGCCTCCTATTTCTGATACGTAGACTGAAACCCAAATAAGCAACAAAACCCCAGCAAACAGGATAAGCACTTGGTGAACTCTTTCGGATAACTTTTTAACAACTTCAAAATGTCGCGAAAATTGCTGGACTCCAAACAGAGAAATGATTGCCACAAGACTTGGCCATAAAGCATTATCTTGAATAAATTGGCCGATTAATATTAGACATCCGATTAACGAATATGCCAGAGCCAACCATTTCCATTCACGAGCGGGCCTCAGAAATTGCATGATAAAAAACATCACACCAACTTCTATATAGACTAAGACCTGCCAATCCAAATGAATGTAATTCCCAATCCAAAACAAGCCCAACACCGCTGCAGAAATACGGTAAGCCAACTGAATCGATCTAATCCAAGAGATGATGATCTCTGGCACTTGGTCAAGACGAGCAATGGCAATCGGAACAACGATGTTCATAAGGTAAATCGTGACGATAGGAATCAGAGCAAACACAGCATGTTCTTTATCTCCTCCAACGCACAACTTCAACATCACCCAACAAGATAGCACTAGGTAAACCTGTGAAAACAAACCGACAAATCGTGCCCGGGTAAACACCGAATAAGCTAGCATGACCACCAAGGTAAGTGCTCCTACCCAAAGCCATTTGTGATCAAGTGAGATGCCTAAGTATAACCAAACAAGTAATAACAAGACAAAGCCACATGATAGCGCCGCCTCAATAATCATAGGCAGCCGATTCGTTAAGGAACTACTCGGACAACAGTCGATAAATCGAAACTTTTGCCAGCGCCACCAATGCACTTGGCAAAGAGTAAGAGCTAACACAAAAAACATCGACCAACTGAATCCAGATGTTTTTTCAGCCAAGCTAAGAGCTAGCCATAATCCAATCACACCCGGCAATTGACCAAGAAGCATAAATTCACGAAGCCTCAATTTATAAACCGTTCCGGTTAACAACACGGTTACTGCTAGAAGAATAACAGGAATCCATTCTTGAGATAGCGTAACCTTGATTGGTTCAGTCAGGAATGCAGCTAACCCGACTAATAAACCCAATCCTGTCAGATAACTTACCCGAGGTCGTACAATCGACTCAACTGAAGACTCGATCTGATCGTGGCAAAGCCGAGCGTTGAACAACATAAAAACCATCACAGAAAGACTACCAAGAAAATAATCAGGACTTTGAGCTTCAATATCGATAAGTGCATAAATAAAAGCGATGGCAGATACAATAAGGGAACCGATTTGAATAATTAAGTTGTCACGACGAATCGCCATAAAAAGGAGCACAACACTCTCGGCTGCGAGAATCGGACCTTGAACCGAGTCGGCCATATCTATAGTCATAATGCCAAGTGTCACCAGCACTAGTCCTTGTGTAAGATAACTTTTGCGAGAGAGTAATTGGTCTTCCATCCAACGTGCTACCAACAAAGTGCATCCAAGTAGAGAAACACCAGCAAGCATCGGTAAAACCCAAAATTCTGGCTCATGGTATTTTAAAACGTCCACCGCAATCAGTCCAAACATAGCCGCATTATTTGCAGTCAAAAACGCAGCACGATGGCGATCACTAAACGTTCCACTGCGTGCGAGAAAAACTGCCGCCGTGTAAACCAACCAAAGCGACACGGCAAAACTAACAACTATACTCAGTGACGGCTCGTCCACTCGCATACGCCATAAGAGAAAACCGGCATAAGACGCTAAAAGACTTAACAAGGGCATCTTTAGCCAGCGATTACGCAACATGAAAACTACCGCCCCAACCGCAAGGACTAAGTTTGAGGAAATAATTAACCAATGTGATAATCCATCAGTATGTATCATCGGAATGTAAGTTGCATAATAAGAGGCACCCGTAGCAAAAAGTGCGATCGTTTCTGACTTGAGCCGATCTGCGAACCAGACCATAAAACCTCCCCAAGCAAACAATAGTAGTAGAGTAACGTTGGCATTTGGTATAACTCGAATTGGCTCAATAACATGCGCCGCATAGGTCGTGAAATATATCCCGGAAAAACCGCCAGCGATCAGCACCTGACCATAATTCTTTAACTGCTCTTTTTTGTGTTGAAACCAAAACCCAACACCTCCCATCACTGCACTCAGCAAATAAAATAAAATCACCTTTGCAAAAGGGGTAAGTTCTATAAAAAAACTTCGCTTGTAGTATGCTAAAATACCCAGACCGGTTAACACTAACATAACCCCGATCCGTACAAACCAATAGGTGCCTAGTTTCATCTCGATCGACTTGGCATCAACTATAGGCAACCGCTTTTCCTTGGCTGGTTTGACTTTAGCTGAAGCGCTTGGCTTTTCAGCAGGGGTCGTTTGAGGTGATTTTACGATCTTAGGGGGAAGCTTGACCAGATTAGCTACAAGTTTGGTTATAGGTTTTATATCCCCCTTTTCCTTATTGAGCCGCTCATCATTCGAGGTCAAGGCAGGGGAATTACTCGAGCCCTTCATTTCGTTCAAACGATTCTGCAGGTCTTGAACTGTTTCTCGGAGATCGTCGACTTCTCGCCTCGTAGCGAATGACTTAAGATGCTGCGCTATGACTAACAAAGCACAAATGCCAAAAACTAATAGTATTAATTCGTTCATAATAAGATAACTATCTTCCCATTATTGGCGCCTGATAAACAATGCGGTAGAAATTGCAGTAATTATCTCATTTATATTAATTATATAAAGACAATATTCTTGTATATTTTAAAAATTAACTTTTTCATCATAACAACAGAATTTATTAACTCTTTGGTTCTTTCCCAAACATTCAGGAAGAAGTAAAATTCACACCTCATGAAGATTCTCAATTCACTCTTTTTTTCTACTCTGTTTTTTTCGTTTTTGTCTGTTGGAATAACTGAACCCATAAATGTCTTTTTTGGGACTGGCGGCCGCGGAGCCGAGGGCATCTACCACGCTACTTTTAATCCGGAAAACGGAAAGTTTTCTCCCGTTAAGCTGGCGGCCAAAGTCGGTTCCCCTGGCTTCCTCACTTTACATCCCAACGGCAAGATTCTTTATTCGGTCGGCCGCTGGGAGGGTGGAACGGGGGCTATCGGATACCAAGTAACTGGAGGTGAACTCAAAGAGTTCACACGCATGGCCTGCCCCGATGGTGGGGGCTGCCACATCGCTGTTCATCCTAACGGAAAGTTTCTTCTAACCGCTCAATACGGAGGTGGTTCGGTTGCTCTCTTTCCTCTCGATTCGTCCGGCAAATTGGGCAAACCCACCGTAACCGAACATAAAGGTGGATCGAAGGTTATTAAGGGTCGGCAACAATCCCCTCACCCTCACTGGACAGGATTTTCTCCGGATGGAAAGTACGCCCTCGTGCCAGACCTTGGGCTCGATCAAGTCGTCATTTATAAGGTCGACCCATCCAAGCCCGTTATTAGCCCGCACGGAGTCGGACAATCGGTGCCCGGCGGTGGACCTCGCCACATGCGTTTCTCAACCAACGAAAAATTTATTTACCTGCTAAATGAACTGACGCTTTCAGTCACCACCTTCGCATGGGATGCGACTAAAGGAACAGCCAAGTCCCTCACCACAGAGCCCTCTCTTACCAAGCAGGACAAGGAGGCTGAAACCTTCAACTCTTCGGCAGAGATTCTCGTACATCCTAATGGGAAATTCGTCTATTCTTCTAATCGAGGACACGACAGTGTGACAGTTTACAAGGCCAATCCGGCAAACGGAAAACTCAAGGCCATTCAGGTTCAGCCTATCCGTGGAGCTTTTCCTAGGAACATCAATATAACTCCTGACGCCACTTGGTTGCTCGCTGCTGGTGCAGACTCCAACACTGTAGCTGCTCACCGGGTCGATCCAAAGACTGGTAAACTTCTTTACCAGCGAGGCTCTATTGTCAATGTACCTTCTCCTATTTGCATACTCTTCGCCAAATAGACTCTAGAGTTTTAACACTTCCAGAAACTACGGCAATGTAAGTAGTGGCACCACAGCCTCCCTTCTAGGAAAAGCAGACCAACTAACTCAATTGATTTGGCAGGAGTTAATGGTCCGGCTAGTGCAGCAAATTGTACAACTTGTTAAATTATAGTGTAAAAAAATACATTATTAATAATAAATATTTAATTTCTTAGATATAAATGAATTATTTATTAGAAAAAATTAATGGCATGAAAATTGCGTTAACTGAATCATGGCAATTTAATACTGCCTATCTTAAATCATCACTTTAACAGGCTTTTTGAGACTCTGCCCTGTTAAAGGATGCTTTAAGAAAATGCTGCATTTATGCATGAGGAACTGATTGCAGCAAAATATTATTAGATGGTTAAGATCCCCCCCATTAGCTTCGGCTAGTGGGGGGTTTTATTTTGAGTAAATTAATTATTTCCCGTAAATTGAATTAAATCGAATTGCACTTCATGAAAAAAACACAAAACCGTCGTCAATTTATCACTAGGACCACCGCTTCAGCCACCGCAGCTCTAGCTATTCCTCAACTCTTGTTAGCCAATAAGAATTCCAAACAGACAATTATTGGTGAAGGCGAACACCAATATGAAGTGCAACACGATTTTGCACAACTACCTGACAAGTACACTTGGCAAACCACGCACAACGTGGCCGTCGACGCTGAGGGATTGATATACATCATTCATGAGGGACGCCAGAATCTAAAAGATCATCCATCAATATTTGTTTTCGATAATAAAGGTAAATTCATACGAGCTTTTGGAAATCAATTCCAAGGCGGCGGTCATGGCATAGAGGTACGCAAGGAAGGAAATGAACAGTTCCTTTACGTATGTGCTTACCAAAACGTGAAAGCCTTCGCAAAGCTCACACTCAAAGGCGAGACCGTTTGGGAAAAATATGCCCCGATGGATAGTGGTGTTTATCGCATAAACGAAAACACTAAACGCGTTAAAAGGTGGGGACGTGATGCCTTCATGCCAACAAATTTTGCTTTTCTAAATGACGGAGGATTTCTTCTTGCTGATGGCTACGGTGCATGGTGCGTTCACCGCTACGATAAGTCCGGTAATTGGTTAAGCAAATTCGGATCCCCCGGAAAAGGCAAAGGTACTTTCAATACACCACACGGCATATGGATAGACCGCCGATCCGGACGCGGCGAACTAGTAGTAGTTTGCGACCGTGGAAATCACACCCTTCAATACCTCACCCTTGAAGGTAAATATCTTAGCACCCTAAAGGGTTACGGCCTCCCAGCGAACCTTGATACTTTCAAGAATATCATGCTAGTCCCAGAACTACATGCTCGATTAACGTTACTTGGAAATGATAACAAGGTCATCGCTCGTCTCGGCGACGATGTTAAAGGCGTTGTGAAGCAAAAGAATGTTGACCGAGGTAAACCAAAAACTTGGGTAAATGGTAAATTTGTCCATCCTCATGACGCCTGCTTCGATAACCAAGGCAACATCATCGTTGCCGAATGGGTAGCCACCGGCCGAGTGTCACGCTTAAAAAAAGTAAGCTGAACCGTTTCTCCTTAATAAAAACCTACGCTTAATAAAAATTATATGGAGCAGGTCCATCTACTAATATCTAAAAAATATAATTAACGGACTAATCGACCCACGCCATCATTAATTTTTCTAGCTTTCTTATTACACTAAAAAGAGGAAAGTGAATTTATTATCTTCAAATAAATCACCAGCAATTAAATTGATAATAAGGAAATGAATTCTTTTTAATTTCAATCCAACGGAACATCAAAATAGTTTTCCATTTCAATAGTCGCCATTCCCCATTCACCAAGCACATCCCAAGAGTCCAGATGCGTCTGACTTGCAACAGTCTCAAAACCTCGCCCGCCTCTAGCAGCTGAATCTGAATCAATCTCACCATGCGCTAGCTTCATGTCATAAATAAATTGCCATTGATACCAAGTAACATTGGATGCTGGATAAATATTTTGAAATGCAGCTCCCCATTTTGTGCCTACTTTACCGTACCAACGACTTTTTGAACCAAGAAAGTTAAAATCTTTCATAGCAGCCATCCCCGTATAACCAGGTCTAGCCTTGAACGGATAGGCCATACGCCTATTTCTCAAATTAAGCGCACGTTTTGCCGCATCTACCCGAGCTTGCAAGTATTGATCCGATGCGTATTTAGTTGGATTTGAATAATACTTTATCATCCCGGCTCTTCCCCCTCTTTTGTGTTCAAGTAATGCTCGTCGAATTTCGCTTAAGGAATTACCAATTGATGAATGACAGTGAACATACATATTGTAATCACGAGGTGGGGGTTGATTCGCTGACGCCATAACTGCCAATCTTTCTACTGGTGGCCAACTATGATCGATGAATCTGTCGTATTTTTTCTTTTGTACAGGCGTAACAGGATTCCACAACATTAAACGAAAATTCAAAACTCGACCCCAATTCGATCCGTCAGGTAAATATGCATCCGGCCAGCCCGGACGATATTCCATTAAATAATTTTGTGTCATCGAATGATGGGAAGGAGACCATTTACGACTCATCTGCCTCCACTGTTCAATAACTTCGGGTTTAATCTCCTCTTTGCGAACGTACTCATGCCAAGCATAAGCTCTTTTCAATAAATTCATATGCTTCTCATCACCATCCATCAGATAAAGCCAAATTAACAGAGGGCCAACCCCTCGGGTCAACGCTCGTGGATAAGGTAATTCAATCTCATATTGACGCGCACGCGACGGGCTTCCATCGTCATTGTATTGCTCGCACCACCCTGTAACATCTCCCTCTCCCATTTTAGATTTTTCAACAAATTCACCCAGCTTAGTTAATCTAGCTATATACTTTTTGTCCCCAGTCATGTGAAACATAGCAATCATCATCTGGACACAGGAATTAGTGGCATTGTCATTGAACGAAACCCCTTTAATAACCCCAGAATGACCTGAATATTTTCCATTGAAGGACCATTGATCAGGCCAGCCACCATTTTTCCTTTGCAGTGAAAGCAGTACGTCTGCACAACGTTTAGCCGACTCATAGTACTTTTTATTTCCAGATAGCTTATATGCATAAAGCATTATCCAAAAAGGTTCATTGTTGAAACCATCCTGTATTCTCACAAAGTTCTCACCAAGCCTTGTCCCCCATGGCCAATGCCCCTTAGACCACTGAGCTTTTAAGATTAAATCTGCTCGATTTAAACCGGCCTCAAGATAATTTTTGTCTCCAAAAATTTCGTAAGCGCGAAAATATAAAACTGCTCCTGAACGTAGAGAATAGATATCAGATTCAGAATACTTCTTAGGTACTTCCTTAATTCTACTGTTAAGCCAATTAAGAATTTCTTTTTCAACACTATTAGCTAGTCCAAAATCAGCCCATTTACTGGTTTCACGAATTTTAATTGCTAACAAAAGCTCTTTAAGCTCTTTCTGCTTATCTAACCTTT
>SHAK01000068.1 GCA_004213515.1 Limisphaerales bacterium
GTGAATCTCTCGAGTGATTGAAATCTACAGCTCCAATCCATCCACTCCAGTAATCTGAAAATATAATATGACCGTCGAGTTCTTCTGGTTGATTTCCACGGTAAAAATGTAATCCGGCTATATCGTTTCCATGGGCTCTTCCATATTCAGCTTCTGGAAAAATATAGTCATTTCTTTTTGCACTAGCATTATATTTTGGCCCCTCGGGAGTGCCTTCAAAGATAGGATATCCATAATTACCGCCACGCTTTATAATATTAATTTCCTCACGGACATGATCGCCGGTATCCCCGGTGTATAGCTTTCCGCTTTTTGGATCAAACGCCATGCGCCAAGGGTTCCGAAGACCGACCGCCCAAAATTCAGTTCTTATTTTTTTAGGGTTAATAGGTAATCCTGCAAAGCTAGTGGCTCCAACGTAAGGGTTATCGCGAGGCACCAAGTAGTTTCCATGTAGGCCAATATGTCCGTTTGGTGGTAGGTTGTTTTTTTGTTGATTTACATCGATACGAAGGATTCCTCCAAAGTAGTCTCGATCTATTCTTTGACTATTATTATATTGGTCGTAACTACCCCCTTCATCCCCTAGACTAATATACAGATAGCCATCAGGTCCAAAGTGCAGATCCCCTGCGTTATGATCATAGTGTTGATCAAACTGAGTGAACATTGCTTTTTCAGTTTTAATATCAGCCATTGCTCCGACTTTTCCATTAAATTGAAACTGTGATAATCGATCGTGCAAACCTTCATTACCTCCTATTGAAGTAAGAAAGGTATAAAAGGCATAAAAGTAACCATTTTTTTCAAACTGAGGATGAAGCTCGAAACCAATGAAACCGCTTTCTTGTTTGCTATGCACTCGAGTTGATAAATCCAAGAATAGTGTCTTCTTTGGTTGAGACGAAAGATTTGTCACCCTCCAAACACGTCCTTCTTGTTCAGCAATAAATAGTTCCCCTCCATTTGCATTAGTCGCACGAATGCAAATAGGTTTAGTGAAAGAAATGCCCGGCAGTAAATCGGCAGAATGGTAATCAAAAAGTTGAGGTTTATTGGGGTAACTAAATGTATTGTTAGATTTTCGAATAAGATCGGCTTTACAATTAATGTAAGTAAAAAAATGCACCAAAATAATAAAGCTACATAAACGTAGCATTAAAAACATGTATTTGGTTGATAAGAAATGATTAAACATTAATTTTAAAACTGCATATAACCTATAAATTTCGCTATCTCCATAAGAGAATCAAATTTAGAATGCTATTTTTGGCTTTTTATCTTGCTGCGGATTAACCAGCGAAAAACGGGGGGTAAAAGTAACTTGAGGGCGGGAAGATATTTCAACTTTCCTGGAATAAATAGCGATTTACGACGCTTAGGTAATGCATCAATAATATTACGTGCACAGTCTTCGGCTGAAACACTTGATTTATTGTGGTTTCGTTTTTGATTTCCTATTTTCTCTCCATTGGATCCAAGTGCGTTTTGTCGCATTTCAGTTCCTCGAATCCAGTGCGGATAAACTATCATAAAATTGATCTTACTACTTTGAAGTTCAAATCGTAATGAATCAATTAGTCCTTCTACAGCATGTTTGCTGGCGCTATAAGCTGAGTGAGCTGGCACTCCAAATTTAGATTGAATTGATGAAATTACTACGACCTGACCACTAGTTTTTTTAAGCGTGTCAAGGGCCGGATGAATACAATTGACCACCCCCATAAAATTGACATCCATCAATTTACGAAATAAATCGACCTGTTCTATTTCATCAAAGTTTGTCCACATGCTTTGCCCAGCATTGGTGATGAGATGATCTATAGAACCAAACTTGTCTATGGTAGCATTGATGAATTTTTTACAGTCATCTTCGGAAGTAACATCACCAGAAAAAACTAAAACATCTCCGCCGATCTTTTTAGCGAGGACATGGAGTTTAGAATGATTTCTAGCCATAATTGAAAGATGCATGCCCTGTGAAGCCGCTTGTTCAGCGAGGTGTTGGCCAAGCCCGCTAGAGGCTCCAGTAATTGCAATGATTTGACCCCTCAAGCTCATGTATGCGACTTAAATCTATTGATAGATTCATCGCTAAGCCCCCAATCGGATAGCGGTTTTTTGGATGGTATTATTTTACCTGGATTCATAATTCCATTTGGATCAAGGCCGTCTTTTAGAGCCTTAACAGCCTTTAAACCAGTTGGTGAAATGTCTTGTTCAATCCATGGTAAATGTTCAGTGCCAACTGCGTGATGATGAGAAAGTGTGCCCCCATTATTCATGAAGGCGTCCTCGGCAGCTTTCTTTACGTAAAGATATTGTTGAATCTCTTGATCTTCACGTTGAAGGCATCCGAAAGTGAAATATAGACTGGCCCCTGAATGGTAGCTGTGGCTGAGGTGACAGCCTACCCATCCATTTACTCCGGTTTCGTTGATGGCTTTCTCTATATCTTTTAGTCCGTTTTTGTGCATAGCACTCAGGTTACTCCATGTTGTTGCTGTCTCGCTGACATCAGCCATAATACTCCGGTCCATTGTGAAGTCACGAAGATGAGGAAAGTCAAATTTCACTTTAGCAAATGAACGTCCGGGTTCAGCACCAAGACAAACACCACGATGCTTTTTATAAATTGATGAAACTTGTTTTTTGATTTTTTTGAATTCCTTTTTTGTTCCTTCATATTTAACAACCATTAAGCAGCAATGGTTAAAGTCGATTTTTTTTACATTGCCAATATACCATTTGAATGCATTGGCAATAGTTGCCTTCACACCTGTTTTTGGACTCTTAAAAGCAAAGGATAATGCAGTTTTTTTTGGGTCGTTGAGGCGTGTTACAGTTGGCATGCAATTGTATTGGTGGCATTCATGAATTGCAGCAATCCCACTTTGGAAATCAGGGAAAAGCCAGCCGTGCCAATCTTCTTTTTCCGGTTTTTTATGAACTTGGATGACAACTTCAGTGATAACTCCAAGTATGCCTTCACTACCGATACACAAATGTCGGATGTCTATACCATTACTGCTTTTTGGAACGGTACGGGTGATTACAGTCCCGCTTGGGGTAACCATTCTGAGGCTGATTACCATATCTTCAATCTTGCCATAGATATCACTCTGCATGCCAGCGGAACGAGTAGCCACCCAGCCACCTAAAGTACTGTGTAAAAATGAATCAGGAAAATGTCCCAATGTTACACCATGTTCTTCTAGTTGTTCTTCTAGGTGTTGGCCATAAACACCTGGTTGAATACGAGCGATGAGTGAGTATTTATCAACATCGATTACTTTGTGCATTCGGCACATATCGAGACTGACCACCATACGGTTACTGCGGTCTTTGGGTTCGAGGCATCCAGCTATATTGGAACCTCCACCAAATGGAATTAGAACAACTTCATGTTCTTTTGCCGCATTCATTATCGAGACTACGTCTTCCTCATTATTAGGGAATATTACGCAGTCTGGTGCGAATTTGATATCTCCTTGCCGCATTAACCAAAGATCACGAAAGCTTTTACCTGCAGCATGAATTAGTCGTGTTTTTTTATCCTCTTTTATCTGATCCTTATCTAATTTTGTTTTGATTAAAGCAAAAAATGTTTCGTTAATTTTTGGTTTTGGTAAGGAGACG
Source organism: Limisphaerales bacterium (assembly GCA_004213515.1). GTDB lineage: Bacteria > Verrucomicrobiota > Verrucomicrobiia > Limisphaerales > UBA1096 > UBA1096. The sequence goes on from SHAK01000068.1 coordinate 3,640, forward strand.
TCATCAAAACTTATGGGCTTATTCCATCGGATTTCATCGATGCCTAATTCTCGTTTGAGATAAGGCCAGAGTTGAGGCTTGCCAGTGTCGTCGAAAGTTACATCCTCGTAGCCCCAGCCCCACCACTTCATATGCCTTATTTCAGTTTCCATTATGTTCATTCTCAAGTGCGTTTATGCGCTTAGCTAATTCATTCGTAACCTCACTGTATGTATGTCTATTACTTGAATTATGTTTAGCCAACTGACTAGGGTGAATTGTTTGTCCGAAACGCACGGTAATAAGTTTTGGCTTTGGAAAACTTCCTGATTTTGGAAGAGATGAATGTGTTCCATCGACATAGGCTGGGACAATAGGAATATTAAGCTCTGTTGCGATCATAGCTGGTCCTTTTTTGAAACTTGCGATTTTGCCATCAATTGATCTTGTGCCTTCGGGATAAATTATGATCGCCCTATTGCCAGGTTGTAAAAACTCGCTGCATGCTGCCATTAAGCGGGCAATTGTTTGTCGGTTCGATTTCCGGTCAGCTGGAATTAAATTCATTAAAAGAGGTAGCGAATTCTTGCGTTTTTTATTTTCAAAAAAATAATCTTGTGCAGCTACCATTCCGTATTGGTTAAAACCAAGTCCTCCTGCACACATTAGTGCAGCACTGTCCATATGGCTACTATGGTTGCTGCATAGAATGTAGGGTGCTTCCGGTAGATTACTGCGACCATGAGTTCTTAGCGGGCACCAAAGATTGAACAGTAAAAATCCGAAAAGCCTAAACCCCAGATGACCTAGCCAAGCTTTTCCGCGAGGATTTTCACGAAGAAATGCAAACTCCCTATGGAGATCTTTATTCTTTAACAGCTCATTAAAGGCTGATTCGCGATTACCTTCCAAATTTGGCATGTGCGCTTGCGAACTCGTTACTGACAATGGAGCCAGCCAGTGAAATCTCCAAGGAAAGTGCAGCGGCACAGACGATTTCCGCTAGTTTTTTAGATCCGTCTTCTCCAGTACATCCGAGGAGTTCGAGGTTTTGTCTTTGTTGTTTTAATCGAGTTGCACCCCCAACAGTGCCAACAGTGATAGATGGCATGCTTAATGTTACAAAAAGATTTTCATCTATCTTTTCATAAGTTGCGATTCCTACGCAGTTTTCAGCCACGCATGCGACATCTTGCCCTAGTGCTAGATAAAGAGCAGCAAGAGCATTCGAAGTGTGCAAATTCATACCCACTACACCAGCTAGTTGTGACCCTAGATGCATGTCGTTAATACAACGGACTATGTCATCTACTTCAACCCGAAGTAGTTTTTTGAGTAGAGTGTTTGAAACACTGAAACTACAGATCACATGATGTCCTCGCCCGTGAAGGATGGTTTTTTGTGCAGGATTTTTGTCGCAGCAAAAATTACTTTCTACAAGATGACGAAATGGATTTTTGGATTTATAATTATTCTTTATCCATCTACATGCTGCATCAGTAGCAAGTGTAACCATATTTTGTCCGGCGGCTTCGGCTGTATTGTATTTGAACTCTATGATTACACGATTGTGAATGATATGTTTTTCAACGCTCAACAGTTTGCCGTGATTGGTTGTGCTTTGAGCTGCTATCTTTATTTCTTTTGCATGCGCATTAAGCCATGGCAGAAAATCATATGCTTCCGACAATGTTTCAAAAACAAATACTGGACTACGAGATAATTGCTGATTGATGTGTCGGCTTGTAATGCCTCCTGCTTGATAAGTTAGATATAGCCCTCTCGTCATTGACAATGAAAGTGTTCCCTCAAGTGTACAAAGTGGCACGCAGAAGTCGCCATTTGCATAAGTACCTGCAATTTTTAAAGGTCCGGCGATCGAGAGTGGCATTCCGATGTAGCCTATTTGGTTTTCTACCAAACCTTTATAGTTGGTAGGGTCTTCCAACGAGAATTCATCGATACGATGTCCAGTTTGTTGAGCTAGCCAGTCAACCCTGCGTTGCATATCTTCAGTTTCGTAGCCTCGGGGAGGTGTTTTTTTCCCAGTTAACTGTCCATTGTGTCCAGGTGTTTGGTTCTTGTCAGGCTCTTGTTTCACAATTGGTATTTGGTTGCCATGAGGTAAGCTGGTGGAGATTGTTTTCTTTAATGATAGTAGTCGAGCTATTTTCAAGCAGGTTGCTGCTGTGTGAGGCAATGGAATGATCCTAATCCCCATATTAATTCTATAGAGTCTAAACCGGTTACTTTTCGTTTAGGGAACATGTCTTTGAGAGTTTCAATAGCGCGATCATCATTTGTGTCTCGATATGTAGGAACGATAATATGAGAATTGCAAATATAGAAATTTGCGTAGCTGGCTGGCAGACGTTGACCTTGATATTCAATTTTTCGAGGCATTGGTAATTCAATTATATTGAATTTTTTTTTTAGTACGTTTCGATTATATTGAAGTATTTCGTGATTTGGATCTGATATATTTTCTTCTACAGCGGTTACTACTGTATTTTTTGAAACGAATCGCGAAATGTTATCAACGTGTCCATCGGTGTCATCTCCTTTTATGCCATTTCCAAGCCAAGTTATATTTTTAACACCCATAAAGCCTGATAACCTAGATTCAATTTCTTGTTTGTCTAGATTTGGATTTCTATTGGTGTTTAGCATGCACTGCTCAGTTGTAATAAGACTTTGATTCCCGTTGACATCTATACTGCCTCCCTCAAGTATCATTTCTGGTTCTATCAGTGGTATGCCCAATGCTTCAGCCACCTTACTTGGAATACTGTTGTCGAGATCGAAAGGAGGATATTTTCCTCCCCATGCATTGTAGCCCCAGTTTACTATCGCTTGGTTGCCATTAGGCTGTACCACAAACATTGGTCCGTGATCACGGCACCAAGGCTCGTAGGCTTGGAAAGAATGAAAATGAACTTTTTTCATCAGGACGTTTTCTTTCTCGAGTGACCTTTTGGCAAGCAATTCGAGCTCTTTATCCCAAATGTTGATATGTACTTCTTCCCCTTCGCTAATTAGTTTAACGAGTTTGGCTAATATTGGTGGAATCTCTTTGTATCGGCCTGGAAAACTAATTCCATTTGGTTTTGGCCACGTCAGCCAAGTTGCTGCGTGTGGTTCCCACTCGGCTGGCATTCTAAATCCAATTCCAGCTGGTGTATCAATCGATTTCAGGTTGGTTTTATTGTAATTTGAGTAAGACTAATATTGTTAGTTTGGTGAATTATATAATTAGTCGTTAATGTTTTTCTTAATCAAATTTAATTACTTAACGAACTCTAGTTCTGGATTAGTGGATACAAATCCCATTTCAAACCCTCGCTTAAGAAAGCGGCGAATCGATTCACGTCCGGCATCTCCATAGTCTAATGTCCAGTCGTTTACGTACATTCCTACGAATTTATCTGCGAGATCTATGCCCATATCCCTTGCGTATTGCAGTGAGTGTTCTACAGCCTCACTTCGATTATCTAAACTGTATCGGATACTATTTTCGAGGATATCAGAGACGACTTTACGTTCATCAGATTCGATGCGTTTATGAATAACGTTTCCTCCTAAAGGCAAAGGCAGTCCGTCATTTTCCCGACCCCACCAAACTCCAAGATCTTCACAGCATACGAGACCTTCATTTTCAAAAGTTAATTGCCCCTCGTGAATAATTAGTCCCACATCTGCTTCACCTCGATTAACAGCATCAAAAATTTTGTCAAATGGTACTACCGTGTATTGAATACGTTCAGCAGGTTGCTCCAGCCAAAGTTGTAATGCTAAAAATGCACTTGTCATGGTTCCTGGAACTGCAATACGCCGTGACGCTATTTCCTCCTTGGAAAAGTCTTCGCGCGCGACAAGCATTGGTCCGTAACCATCTCCCATACTCGCACCACTAGGCAGTAGTGCGTATTTGTCACAAACATGAGCATAGGCATGGATACTAATAGCAGAAATGTCGAGTTCTCCCCGACTAGCTCTTTCGTTTAAAGTTTGAATATCTTGCAGGATGTGCTCGAACTCATAGCCGCCGTCATCGACTAAGCCTTTTGCTAAGCCGTAAAACATGAAAGCATCATCTGGATCAGGGGAGTGCCCTAACGTAAGTTTACTTTTCTCCATAAACAAGAACGATAGTATTTGAAGTCTGATTTGTCACGCGAGCCTTGTTTTATTAATCAATTCTTTAAATGTATATAAATATGATATAATTTTTCACTTTATTTAATATTTAATAAGTACTTTTTAAGTATTTAATGAAAAATATAAAGAATTTAATTCGCTAATTTTAAATACTGATGAGACAGATTGATCGTTTGCATTACATGGATAGCCTTCGAGCTTTTGCTATGTTTTTGGGATTGGTTTTACATGCTGCTGTGCCTTTTATGCAATGGACCATCGATCCTGTTAGGGTGCATGACGAGCCGTCGATGTTTTTGCACTATGTTGGTGAGCTTATACATGTCTGTCGCATGGAATTATTTTTTCTAGTAGCAGGTTTCTTTTCGGTAATGGTTCTCCAGAAAAGAGGTATAAAAAATTATGCAAAAAATAGATTTATAAGAATATTTGTCCCATTTGTTTTGTGTGTTCTCATTATTCAGCCGTGGGCTGCTGGTCAATTCTCAATTGACATAAAGAATTCTGAGGAATCAGTTTTTTCTAAATATATAGAATTTTTATTAAGTCCTAGTTACATACTTTTTGAAAACCAGCCTGTGGGAAATTGGTTCTGGCATTTTTGGTTCTTACATCTATTAATTTATTTTATAAGTATTTATTTAATTATAAATCTTCTAATTAAAAAATTTAATATTAATTTGAATTTTCTAACAAGCTGGTTAAGTGCTTTAAGAAGTAAGTATAGTGTTTTTATTTTGGTATTATTTACATACCCAGTATTGTTATTCAGTCCTCCTTGGGCAGATGTTCCCGGAATCGGGACTTCGTTAGATGTTCTATTGTATTACGGCTTATTTTATTTTTTTGGTGCTCTTTTTTTCTTGGACTTAAGAATATTAGATAAATTTCAATCAAATCTAAAATACCATATTATACCCTTTCTGATAGGTCTTATCATATTAATTCCTTTAATAGATGAATTGCGTTTGAAATCTCCTCCAGAAATTTTAATGCAAAACATGTCTTTATTTACGAAATTGGAATCGCAAAGTGGGCTTTTGGGTAATTATCCAATAATTCAGAATCCATTTAATTTCAGTGCTCTTAACGCATCTTTTGAATGGCATTTAATGTGTATATTGCGTGCTTACACTACATGGGTTGGAATTACTTGCTTCATTGCTTTCTTTAAAAAATTCTTGTCGAAGCAGTCAGCTTTGGTTCGGTATGCAGCAGATTCATCCTACTTTATTTATTTAATACATTTTCCAATTCAATTATGTATCGCATATAGCCTAAGGGATAATCTTAATTCTGCCATATTGTGTTTTTGGATATGTCTTTTAGGATCAATTCTTATTTGTTTGTTATTTTACCATTTTACATGTCGGTCAACTATGATTGGTGTACTGTTGTCTGGGAGAAAATATAGTCTTTCGATAAGAAGCGAGTTTAATGAGCTTAAAAATATTTTAACTAGTAAACCATTGTTTATAGGGCTGTTATGTTTAGTAATTGTTTCATTAGGAGCCCATTATTATGAGTCCAAGAAGGAAAAGAAGTTGCTGTATTTTAGTCTGCATTCTGAACTTGAAAATATTAAGCAGTATGTGAATGGTAAATCTTCAGAACAATTAAATGCTATTCAAAGAGCGGATGGCCGTAATTCGTTGCATATGGCTGCTCACCATTTATTTGTGCCTCGCCCTGATGAAGAAATCTTTAAATGTGTTAAGTTGCTATTGGATACAGGATTCTCCCCTAAAGAGTTAGATAATTACGGGCAGACCCCTCTTCATTACGCTGTTCGATATGCGAATAAGCCAGCAATAAAGCTTTTGATTGAAGCTGGAGCAGATCCAAATGCTCCTGATATTGAATATGGAATCACCCCTTTACATTTAGCCGCTACGATTGGTGTAACTGATTTTATAAAAGATTTATTAAATGCCGGAGGAGACTCGAAGTTAACTAAAAAAAATGGAGAAAATTCAGAGGAAATCTTCGAGAAATACCACACTAAAACTTTTCCATCAAAATGAATATAGTTTATTTTTAGAATGAGTGCTGAAGTTTTTATAAGTTACGCTTCTGAGGATCGCTCAAGAATCTTGGATTTGGTAGAGCGCCTTCGCAAAGCAGATGTTTCCGTTTGGATTGACCAAATGGGAATCGAAGGGGCCACTATGTGGACTCAAGAAATTGTTGAAGCTATTGACAATTGCAAGGTCCTTATATTGGCAATTTCTCCATCTTCTACGGAATCCGAAAATGTAGTAAAAGAATTAGCGCTTGCTTCTGAGCGTCGAAAGAAAATATTGCCGGTATGCCTTGAGTCATCTGGTATACCAAAGTCAATGGAGTATCAGTTAGCAGGAATACAAAGAGTTGATTATTTTTTAAACCAAGAGGATCAAGCGGTTCAGGCAATGATCCGTTCGTTAGGTAAATTGGGAGTTGCCGTTAATGACGAAGCGAGTGACGAGGCAGCTAAGGCCCCAGGTTTTATTTCGCACGGATCAAGCCGTTTTAAAGGTTCAACAGCTAAGAAAACGAAAGTTTCTTGGGGAAAAGTTTTATTTTTAGCGGCTGGCATGGTGGTTCTGTTCATGTTTGTTTTGGGTAG
>SHAK01000069.1 GCA_004213515.1 Limisphaerales bacterium
TTTTCCTAAGCAACAATAAAAATGGATTCAATAATGTTGCATTCCTATTTGGGACTGCATTTGAGTTTGATTCTCGAGCAGTAATTGCAGCAGACATTGACGTTGACGGTCTAAATGATCTTCTTGTCGTTCAATATGATGCTAATGCTAAACAACAGCGCCTCTTCGTTATGGGCAATCAACTTTCGACAAAAAGTAAATGGATAGGACTTAATATTAATGATTCTCCTGGTGTTCCTACAAATGGAGCCATTGTTAAACTTTTCACAAAAACACAAAGTTTTATAAAACAATTTGTAACCGGAGACTCATTTACTGCGCAGCACCCATCTACAGCACACTTCGGACTTGGGAAAAATGATTTTGTTGAGAAAGTAGAAGTACACTGGCCAAATGGAAAAAAAATAACTTTAAATCAACCTGCTATTGGAAAATATCACCAAATAACACCTTAACTACTACCAGAGCTGTTTATTTTCTTTTCAAGATAAAGAGCCACCTCTTTAAACTTAATTTTATTTTCCATATTAACACCCATCAATGCTTGATGGGCATCAAGACTATTCCGGGTTAATTCAGTTTTATCAGTTAAATTTTCATTGCAAGAAACGGAATCAAAATCTGTCTTTAAACCAAGATCATTAATTGAACCAAAAAAATTAAGAATCCCAAGATTATCAAACATATCATTAACCTGATCAGAGGGATTAAATAAGAATATTGAATCAGCTGAGTTAGAAAAATTCCTAGACAATCCAACGAGCACACCTAGAAAAGTACTATCCATTAATTGACAATCTGACAGATCCAAAGTGAATTTTTCACAACCCTGACTAATTAGATTGTTAAACAATTTTTTGAAGTGAACACTTGAAACAAAGGTTGCACGACCACAAATCTTTACAACGGCAGACACGCCGTAATCCGCAACATATAACTTTGCACAATCCTTAGACAAAATTCGAAAATCGTCTAGATTCATTGAGCTGTCAAGATAAGGGTTTTGTATTGCAATATTTAGCTGAAAAGAAAAGTATCTTTAGATTCCTAAGTTAAACAGATGAAAGCCTATAATAAAATCCGTCAAGGTTTCACATTAATAGAGTTATTGGTTGTCATAGCAATAATTGCAATCCTAGCCTCATTATTACTTCCAGCACTAGCTCAAGCAAAAGAACAGGCACACCGAACAAACTGCATGAACAACTTTAGCCAAATTGGGAAGGCAACCATGATGTACACTAATGACAATGAAGATTACATGCCTTACCCAGGCTGGTGCTCTGGAATGACAGGTGTGCCAAATTGGGCATACTTGCGACTTGGAGGGGGCCGGCCCGCACGCGACTTAGTCCATAAAAGCCAATTATGGAACTACCACAACAATAGTAATGTACTAAAATGCTCGATGGACTACATAGTCAAAAACCGCTCTCACCGAAATTTTAAGCAGAGAGAGACTCAAGTTTCTAGCTACATTATGAACGGCGCATTTTGTGAATTTACCTGCGATTTAAACCCTAGAAAAAAAGGAGCTTCTTATAAAGCAAGCGATTTTCAGCCAGGAGATATGGTTTACTGGGAAGCTCACAGTGATGATACTGGAGCTTACGATAATGCTACCAGCCGTCCAAGTGAACCCGTTGCCAAAAGACATAAACAGGGGTTTGTTGCTGCATGTGTAGACGGCCATGTTGAATTCATTAATCCTCGCGTTTACTACGAAGAAGCAAGATCAGCTCCACGAGGGGGAAACCGATGGTGGTGTAGCCCTAGAAATCGCGGTAGATAAAAATTATGAACTCTCAGAATTTATTAAGTTTATTTTTCATCTTATCAATTTCCATAGGTTGCGGAGGTGGGAATATTGAAGAAGCTTTAAACGCAGATACAACTGATGAGTCTGCAAGTGACCTTATTAGTTTTTTTGAAAACGCAGATCCAAATTTAAAAAAACTGGCTAAAAACGCAAGCGACGCACTTGATCAAGATAATTATGCTGTCGCAGTTCAATCAATCAATCAACTAAGAGCTAATGGAGCAAGACTTACTACTGAACAATTTATGGTAATAAGCGAGGCTGGAGTGAATATTCAAAACGCAATGATTGAAGCCGCTGAAAAAGGCGACAAAAAAGCTCAAACTATACTAAACATGCAAAGTGCCGGCCGACGGAACTGATCAACTTAAGTTTTCTTTTTAGTTTCTGTTTTTGATAATCCCTCTAAATTCTCACCATCTATTACTACAACAGTTTTGCGAATTAAACGGCCCTGAAAAGATAATCCCTGAGCAGCAATACCGATTATCTTCGATCCATCTTTAGGTTTAGAATCTGCATCTCGCAATTGGTGTTGTTCAGGGTCAAACAATTCACCTGATTGAACTTCATGGGCAACCACCCCAACACGCCGGGCGACCTCTCGACAAGCCAACTGAAATGCGTTGAGCTGCTTAATCAAGTTCTCTTGGCCTGATTGGCGGCCTGCTTGAGTAAGAGCAAAAACATGATCTAACGTAGCAGTATAGACTTGAAGCCAGTCTTTCTGAGTTTTCCCCAACTTTTCCACTTCGAGTCGAAGATGCTTTTTTTCTGTATCATTAGCCTTTTGTAAAAAATCAGAAAAGTCTCGAGCCTCAGCATTCATCTTATCAGAGATTTCTTTTGATGTAACATTAATCTCATTTGCCCTGTCTTCTACATGAAGCCATTGCTCAGTAGCATTTTCAACCCGCTTCAGCAGTAATTCCAAGGAATCAACCTTTTCAATCGAAGCAGATAATTCCTTAACTTCGGTCAGATCAGTTTCAGCCTGAAACTCTTTAAGAAATGGAAGAACCATAATCCACGCTCCACCACCAACACATAACAAACACCAAAAAGCTTCGAGCAAACCAAATTCGCCTTCAATTTTGTTTAGCAAAAGAAATGCAGTTAGTAACAAAACTACGTCTCCCACTATAAAGGGCCATTTTGGTATTTTTGGAGCTTTTGATTCGCTCATTGCTAGAGCTGTTCTATATTAAACTTTGTTCAACTGCTAGCAAAAGTAAGAGCTACTTGTATCATCACAAGACATTGTTTAGATTTTTTTTAGATTAAAATGAATAAAGCAAAAAAATATCTTCAACTATATATTAGCCTCCTAACTTTTGGCTTCTCCTTCACATTCCCGATCATATCAGAAGCAAAGAGCCCTCCAAATTTCGTTCTGATTTTTATGGATGATCAAGGATATCAAGATGTTGGAGTTTTTGGATCTAAGACTATAAAAACACCCAACTTAGACAATATGGCAAAGGAGGGCATGAAATTTACCGATTTTTATTCTCTCGCAGCAGTCTGCTCTCCATCCCGCGCCGGACTGATGACTGGCTGCTATCCGCCTAGGGTTGGAATTACAAAAGTGCTCTTTCCTAGAGATAAAATTGGATTAAATCCCAATGAAACTACTATTGCCGAGGTACTCAAAACCAAGAACTACTCTACTGCTGCAATCGGTAAATGGCATATTGGACATCTCCCTCAATTCCTTCCAACAAATCATGGATTTGATAGCTATTATGGTATTCCATACTCAAACGATATGGATGGAATAAAAGGTAAGAACAGAAATCTTGATCGCGCATGGATTGAGCGTGACAGTTCACCCTGGAATGTACCCCTTTTACGAAATACAAAGGAAATAGAACGGCCTGTAGACCAAAATAATATTACAAAACGCTATACACTCGAAGCTCAAAAATTTATTAAGAAAAACAAAAACAAACCATTTTTCTTGTACTTACCTCATAGCATGCCTCACATACCATTGTTTGTTTCAGACGAATTCTATAGCAATAATCCTAAAGAAGCTTACATACGCACCATCCAAGAGATTGACCATTCTGTAGGACAAATATTAGAAACAATTAAAGAAGAAGGAATAGACAATAATACCCTTGTTATTTTCACGAGCGACAATGGTCCTTGGCATCTTAAATTGCGACATCATGGAGGCTCTGCTCTCCCTCTAAGAGGCGCAAAATTTAGCACCTGGGAAGGAGGGATGAGAGTACCAACAATTATGAGATGGCCTGGCAAAATTCCATCAGGATCGGTTTGCAAAGAAATTGCCGCGGCATGTGACTTACTACCAACTTTTGCTGAATTGGCAGATGCAGAATTGCCCAAACGTAAAATCGACGGAAAAAATATTTGGAAACTTATGTCAGGAGAAACAAATGCCAAAAGCCCACATTCAAATTTTTATTATTTTAGAGGAAACGAACTTCGAGCAATACGAAGTGGATTCTGGAAACTCCATATCGCAAAGAAAAACAAAAAACAGAAACAACCACTTTTATCACTTTATAATCTAGCAGATGATATTAGTGAAAGAAATGAAGTTTCCGCTAAAAATCAAGAAGTTGTAAAACGACTATATTCAAACGCTCAAGCATTTGATAAAGACTTAAAAGCAAACGTACGCCCTCCTGGTAAAATCACAGAAAACTAATAATAAAGTTTTAGAACAATCCAGTTTTAGTCAAACTTTCGTTTACGATAATCCCCGATATTCGGAGCATCTGAATTAACCTCTGGCCCAAAATAACGAAGCAACACAAGCGGCTCAGTATCACTAGTATTTTCGAATGTAACTCCTGCCTTGGCTCCAGCTTCAGTACAAAAGTATTCATCCTCAGTTAGCTCATGAAAGCGTATTAGCTTCGGACTATTTAATGACTGATTATTAATTTTACCTTTTCCCTGAACACATATACCGCTCCAAGCACCTTTATCTTTAACCGTACATTTAGCTCCCGGATCAACAGTAAGCTCTTTAGCCGTAAAAAGCTGTTGCTTCTTAATTCGGCCATAAACAATCCATCGATCAACATAACCTTCACTCCGCGAATCAGCTACTGGAACAGGCTCTAAGTAGTGATTATCTTTAAATTTCGCATCAACATTACCCTCCCAATCAAGTTGATTAACAATAAAGTCTAAATCTTTGTGCTTACCTTTTGGCATATCCTTAACAAGCAAACTCCAAGGAACTTCCCTGCCTTCAACCAGATTCTGATACATTCCAAAAACATCGCTACCCCATTGTGGTTCATAGGTGCATAAACTGCCTGGAGCGTGCAAAACACATGGGGGAATAAGCCAACCTGTACCAGGTTTTAAGCGATAGGCTTTTGATAGATCCAATATTCCATTGTCTCCCTTGTTCCAATTCTCAAGGCACTTTCGCAATTGAGCTTTTGTAGTTCCAGGTTCAAGCCCCATAAAAGTATAAGGGAAATTATTGCCAACATTATTATGTTGAGGCGGGAAATAGTAACTTTCAGGTTTCCCTTCCTGCCCGACTAATTTGGCCTGTTTAGCATTTTGATGCATATGATGAGGAATCGGCCCCATATTATCGAAAAATTTTGAGTAAACTGGCCATTTCCCGTACTTTTTCCAAATTCGCTTTCCAATTATGTCAGAGCCACACTCTGAAATTGCATCACGAAGAGTAAAACGATTACGACCATTAATAACATAACTTAAACCTTCATCTGGCACGCGTCCTTCATTTGCAGCTTCTGTAGTAGAACCAAACCAGCGTTCATCTATGCCACCTCGATTTAATCCATATGCATAGGTGTCGTTTGGGTGAAGTTTTAATCGAAGTCCAGGCTGCAAAAACGAACGAGGCACCCAAGCAGGAGCAAGGCGTAGTAGTCCACCTGTTTCTTCAAGCGCAGCTTCTACATGCTTACGCACATTTTTCTTTATGGTTTTGAGTTGTTTAACAGATGCAATACTCATTTGTATTTATTTTTGAAATTTTTATCTAGCAGGGAAAAATTTAAATCAATGTGAAACGACAGCACAACAAAGTCTAGAATTTTAACTAAAGACTTTCACTGACAGGCTTCACACTCTTCACCATTGCGCATCGCTTCAATAGAACAGGCCTTCTGTTCCTCAGAAGTATATTCTTTTGGAACTTCAACACCCTGCTTTTTTACTGCAACTGTTGCTTTCTCGATATTGGAAGCACCAAGTGTTCGAAGGTAATAGGTGGTTTTCAAACCATTCCTCCAAGCCGCTCGATACATATGTGAAAGTTGTTTCATATCAGGCTTTGCCAAAAATAAATTTACTGACTGTGATTGATCAATCCACTTTTGCCTTCTAGCAGCTGCAGCAATCATGATTATAGGATCAATATCAAAAGCAGTTTCAAACAATTTCTTTGTTAACTCTGGCACTTTATCAATATCGTGCATATCGCCATCATGATATTTCAACTCATTCATCATATCTTCATCCCAAAGATCATCTCTCTTAAGGCTATTAACTAAATTACGATTAAGAACGATAAAGTCACCTGATAAATTACTCTTTACATATAAATTTTTATATAAGGGCTCAATACATGGAGAAGTCCCCATTATATTTGCAATAGTTGCAGTTGGAGCTATTGCTAAAACGTTACTATTACGCATCCCATATGAAGCTATTTTTTTACGAATTGGATCCCAATCCAACTTACCCCCTCGAGGCACTTCCACATCTTGGCCTCTTTCCTCCTGAAGAAGATCTATAGTATCCTGAGGCAACAAGCCTCGGTCCCATTTAGAGCCCTCATAAGTTTGATATTTCCCCTTCTCCTTAGCCAAATCACTTGAAGCCTCGTAAGCATAGAAAGCAATTGCTTCCATAAACTCATCATTGAAATCAACTGCTTCCTGAGAATTAAATGGGACATTTTTTTCGTAAAGAGCATTCTGCAGCCCCATCACACCCATGCCAATCGGCCGGTTCCTTTGGTTAGAAGTTCGAGCAGCCTCTGTCGGATAAAAGTTTATATCAATAACATTGTCTAAAGCCCGAACGGCTATCCTGACAGTTTCTTTTAGTTTAGGAAGGTCAAGTTCTCCATCTTCGGTTAAGTGATTATCCAAGACAACTGAGCCTAAATTACATACTGCAGTTTCATCCTTCCCAGTATTCAATGTTATTTCTGTACAGAGATTTGAGCTATGAATTACTCCCACGTGATCCTGAGGACTACGCACATTACATGCGTCTTTAAAGGTGATCCAAGGGTGGCCAGTTTCAAAAATCACTTGCAGCATTCGCTTCCATAAGTCAATAGCTTGAATTTGTTCCCCGTAAATTTCTCCCGCTTCTGCTTTCGACTCATAATTCAAATAGAGTTCCTCAAATTTTTTACCATAGGCATCATGAAGATCAGGAGCTTCATTTGAACGAAAAAGTGTCCATTTTTCTCGGGCCTCCATTCGCTTCATGAATAAATCCGGAATCCAGTTTGCAGTGTTCATGTCATGCGTACGACGACGATCATCACCAGTGTTTTTCCGCAATTCTAAAAACTCACTAATATCATTATGCCATGTCTCTAAGTATGCACAACCACTTCCTCTACGCTTACCCCCCTGATTAACTGCAACTAATAAATCATTATGCAATTTAAGAAAAGGAACGACACCCTGACTCTTGCCATTAGTCCCATTAATATGACCTCCCATTCCTCGAACTGATGTCCAGCTGCCTCCAAGACCTCCAGCCCATTTTGAAAGGTAAGCGTTCTCCGTGATCCCCCTCTCCATAATCCCTTCAATCGAATCATCAACCCAATAAAGATAACACGAAGACAATTGTGAATGTTTTGTTCCAGAATTGAATAAGGTCGGTGTTGAAGAACAAAATCGGCGACTCTTATATAAATTATATAAAGAAATCACGTATTCCTCTTTTTTATGACTTTCTTTCAGAAAAAGCCCCATTGAGACACGCAACCAAAATATCTGTGGAGTTTCAATACGACGTTCTAACCCTGTATTATTAGTTCTATCGACAATCAGATATCTGTCATAAAGAGTTTGAATTCCCAAATAATCAAAATGCAGATCGGCCGAAGGATCAAGAGCCTCCCTTAGCCTTTCGATATCATATTGAAGCAAATCTTTGCTTAAACGATTAATTTCAACTCCATGTTGTAAATATTCTGAAAAATAGTCGGAATGCGCGTCCTTTAACGTCTCAAATCCATCCTTTAAAATATCCCAATCTAGTACTTCCTCATAAATGTAAGTACACATCATTCTGCCAGCAAACTTGGCAAAGTCAGCATCACGCTCCATTAATGCTTTTGCATTTAATAAAATCGTTGTCTTTAACTCCTCCTCAGTCATTTCACTGAACAGGGATCTTCTTAATTCAGTCTCAATCTGTTCCTTATTCAAACACAGTTCCAAATCTAAAAGAGAATAATTAATCCTAGCACGTAAATCTTCCCCTTTCCAAAAAACGGAACTCCCATCAGGTTGTTTAACCAAGAGAAGTTCTTCTTGGCTTTCACTAATTGTTGTATCTGATTGTTCATCATCTACGACTAGAGAATCCGCGCGATGAATAGACCTTTGAGAACGATATAGAATATAAGCCTCGGCCACTTTATAATGACCAGCCCTCATTAACTCTTCCTGGACTATATCTTGAACCTCTTCAATATGCACAAAAGCTTGGCCACCGTTCTTGATTCGATCGGTAACAGCCTCAGCAACGGCGACTGCTGGCGCACTATCTTTATCCTGAGAAAGAAATGCCTTACGGATAGCAACGTCGATTTTGTTTTGATTCCAACTAACAACCTGATTATTTCGGCGTATTAACCGAACGCTTATTTTTTCCCCTGAATGAGATAGATTTCGAGATGTATCAAAAACTAAGCTTCGAGCAACATCATGAGCATTATTTTCAATCAATACTTTTTCAATACTGCGATGAAATTCATTCTCCGAAAGTTTTCCAGCATTATTATCATTTAAGATATCTTCCTGAAAACGTTTCCCAACAGAAAGAGATACACGCGCTACAAAATCTTTATTTTTATTGTTAAAAACATCCTCCTCGCCCTTTGACAAAAGAAGGTTTGCGAGAGCATTCCCAACAGTATTAGCGATATCTGAAAGTTCAACGACCCTCTCGCCGCTATCAGATTGGAGTCGGACGCTTTCCATGCTTGTTTCATTGTCTTGTAAAGACTCTTCCCATTTGAACCTTTTTGGTGAAGTCTGATCGGAAGAAAGACGTTTAATTGTCTCATCTTCATCTAAAGTTATTTTACTAAAAGGCATATTCAGGTCTAAGGGTTTTTAATTACAAAATCAGAGGTCATCATCACACACCATTTCGAGTGAAGAAGCTTTTTGGTACTCCGTCACACGTCCTTCAAAAAAGTTTTGTTCCTTTTTAATATCCATCATCTCAGCAAGCCAAGGAAATGGATTTTGAGCCCCAGTATTAATTGTGTCCAATCCCACATTCTCAAGTCTTCGATCTGCAATATAATCAATGTAGGAAGAAAACTCATCCGAACTTAATCCGACAGCATTAATAGGAAGGCAATCATCAATGAAATCTTTTTCAAGCTGAACAGCTTCCTTCATTAAATCTGTTAGTTCTTGTTTAAAAGAATCTGTCCACACATCAGGGTTTTCTTTAACTAAATCCACAAGAAGATTTCGAAAAACTTCAATATGATTCGACTCGTCACGGAGCGTATAACGAAACATTTGCCCTATCCCAGGGAATTTATTTTGCCTGTAAAGAGACAATATCATCCCAAACAAACCATAAAACTGAGTTCCTTCCATGCACTGTCCAAAAACAAAAATGTTTTTAGCTAAAGCCTGTTTTTCTTCGGTTTTAGACAAATCCATGTCTCTCCTCAGCCCACGTGACACCCGACTAACGAATTCATTTTTACGGACTATCGTTGGAACATCCTCAAACATCGCTTCACACTCATGAGGATTAATCCCCAAAGAACTAATCATATAAAGCAGTGAATCAGCATGAATATTTTCCTCATGTGCATGCCTACCTAAAACTAACTTGAGTTCTGGAGCGGTCACTAATTCGCGGACAACATGTTGCACATTGTCTCCAACAATTCCCTCCGCAGCACTAAAATATCCAATCCCCATGCGAA
>SHAK01000007.1 GCA_004213515.1 Limisphaerales bacterium
TTTAGACACTGCTTTTTTAGTTTTAGCCATTATCTTTATTCAATGGTGCGTAGAAAAAAATCCTAGGTTAAGGACAAAAGAGATTATTCTGAAATCCAGAACAACGAGAAAAAATCTCACAGAATACATTCGAAGTCAATTAAAGCTTAACTAATTGTCTTAAACTTTTAAAAAAATTAAGAATTATTAAATAATTCTAATTCGTTTACAGTAACCATCCCATAAGAATTATCTGACTTATAATTAAAATCACTAAACCAAGCCAAATATTAAACTCACTGGTTCGGTGGCTCATTTGCTCAATTGGAGCGATCCAAAATCTGAAACCTACTGCACCGAATTGGATTAAATCACCGTTTTTTAGTCGAACAGATTTTGAAGTCTTCAAACTGTTAACGAGTAATGACCCCTCGGACTCATTCTTTACAACAATTCCATTTTCTCCATCTTGCTCTAAAACAATATGAAATGGCCAAACTCCTTTGGCTTCAATTCTATGATGACAATTTTTGGAGCGGCCAATTTTAAAGGGAAAATCAGATATATTTATATGTTTAGCAAAAGAACTACAATCAATTCGTTCTAAGCGAATATTCAAAATAACTTTGATTCGACTACGATCCGATCACCAGGATAAATCAATATATCTTTAGTTGGATCCTCTAAGGCAGATTTACAATCTACAATTTGCACCTTGGCACCACGAAAAACACGAACTTTTCTCTGATCAGCAAAATCCGTAAAATCTCCAGCGGACTGTATTGCTTGTGAAACTGTAATACGTCCAATGTATGGTTGTCTACTTGGCTGACGAACTTCACCACCTACAAAATAAAATCTATCAGCCGTACGAATAGTAACATTAATCGTACGGTAAATTTTCGGCACATACTCTTTTTCAAGAAATTGTTCAAGCGCCCCAATCGTGAGCCCCGCTGCTTTAATTTGCTTATTCAGATAAGGAGGTGTAATTGTGCCATCCTCTCTAATCCGACATGTGAAAGGAACTGGAACAGTGCTTAAACCACTAAATGAAATAGTAATTGGATTACCTGGTTCTAATAAATCAGAAGAGGGCACTTCTGGAATTATTTGTTCTTCATCACTACCTTGCACATCCAAGGAATGCTGAGACTGACGAGATGAATTCGCATTGTTGTTTATACATCCAGTTAAATAAAATACTGCGATAAATAGACAACACCAATAAACTATTGTTTTTGACCTAAACATCAAATCCTTCACAAGTAACCTAGCCTCATAATTCATTATAATAAATTTAATACTTAGGTTTAACATCACTACTGCTATCAACTTCAGTAGTTATTGATTTATCCTTAATTTCTTTATTATCGGATCCAGTACCATCTGATCCCTCTTCATCCTCTCGACTCTTGTAGTAATTATCATAGTAGTAACCACTGTAATAATAATAATATGAATCCTGTGAGATATTTATATTATTAAGCACAACACCAATCAAATTACCTCCTACTTTAGTTACCATTTCTTTAGCACGTTGAGTCATCAATTGCGGATACTTTCTATATTGAACTACTAAAACACATAAATCTACAGCGCTAGCCAGAACGGATGCATCACTTACTCCCATTATTGGAGGCGCATCAAAAAACACATAGTCATAACGACTTTTCATATCTGCAACAAAATCTTTCATTTTTGCAGAACTAAGAACACCCATTGAACTGCTTGGAAGTTTACCACTTGGAATGAAATGTAAATTAGGTATATCCGTAATCTGAACAACTTCTTCCACTGTGTTTTGGCCAAGTAATAAATTGGTTAAACCAATATTGTTTGAAACCTTGAAATATCGATGCATTGACGGACGTCGCAAATCCGAATCTATCACTAAAATGCGATCACCCAACTGAGCAAAAATAACTGCTAAATTAAACATTGTAGTAGTCTTACCTTCCCCAGCACCACCACTTACTACTGTAAAAGTAGTTTGATCTTCGCTTTGACGACCCGCAAAAAGAATATTTGTTCGAAGTACACGATACGCCTCTGCATGAGGACTTTCTTCCCCTTCATCAACTAGCGAGCCTACATTTTGAGGAATAACCCCTAGTACTGCAGTGTTAAGAGCACGTTCAACATCATCAATTGTCTTCACACTAGTATCCAAATACTCAATGAAAAACGCTAAACCAACTCCAAGAATCAATCCAACAATTACACCAAGTGAAATATTCAAAGCAATATTAGGTCGAACCGGTCTAATAGGGTTATCTGCCTTGTCAATTATCTCAACACTGGATTCTTTTGGCAGATCTAAATCAACTTCTTCCTGCATAATACGAAACAGGATTGTATCGCGCATTCGCGTTGTATTTGACAATTTCCGTTTAGCATCAAAATACTCTCTACCTTCTTCCTGTACCTTCGCCTCTTTAGACTTAGCACTATCAACAGCTTTCTGAAGCTCATTTACTTGTGCAAGTGATGATTTAACTCTTAATTCTAACCCAGCAAGAATACCTTTAATTCGATTCTGAATTTGTCCTTCAAATGTGCTTAAAACTGCTCGCAAACTTTTGATTGTTGGATGACCTTCTCCTAAATCAATACTCTTATTTGCCAATGAATTCTGCCCAGTTTGATACTCGCGGACTAGAGCATCTAATTGCGCATCTGGATAAGCCGTCAATATCGAATTACGAAGTTCCTCATCACCTTGCTCCTTAAGCCCCTGAAGAAGTGTAGCTTGCTGAGTATAAAGACTTTTAGCTGTAATCAACTCTGACTCATAACGTCTAACTATCTCTGGCTCCACTATAGAATAGCTATCTTCTCCAGCAGCATCTGAGATACCCAAAGTAACCCTTAAAGAATCAACCTTTGCCTGCATCAAAGATATCTCATTATTGGTTTTCTCCATGCGCTCTTTTAATTTATTTATGCCGGCCTCTACCCTTCCCTTCTGTAAATTAGATCTGTATTTCTTATATTCTTCTGCCAAAGCTTGAGCAATTTCTCGCGCCAAATTCTCGTCACCATCATATGCACGTAACTCAATAATACTTGTATTTCTATATTGGCTAACATCAATAACTTTTTCCAAAAGCTTTCGAGCACGCAGTTCGGACAACGACTCTCCACCGTTATCATCCTTCCACTCTTCTCGCAATTCACATGTCTCAACTACTGCATCCAAAACAATTTGCGATTGTATTTTCTCAAACTCAGTTGAAATAAAATACGGATCGAAGGAACTTTGAGAAGATTGAGCTCCCATTAATGGTGCAATATCTGAAGTATCCTTTTCTACCGCAATACGCGAAAGACTCATGTAGGTAGGTGGAATCAAAAATGTTACCACGGTAGTCGTGATAGCAGTCAGGAGAAAGACAAGCAAAATAGTCGCAATCCGTACCCTAATAATCCGCCAATAATCAAGAATATGAAGTTTTTCAGAAGATTGTTCTGATCCTGAAGTGTTATCCATTTATATTAAGTCGAAAAAAAGGGAGGCCAGATTATCTTCTCTGACCTCCCATAAAAGATTTTTAAAAAAGATTAATACCTAGCGCCAATTCCAAAAGACAGGTAATTACGATCAAAACTGCGATCTCCATAAACCCTAACATCGGATTCAAGCTCATCGTAGTTATATGAAATTTCCGCCCATAAACTTTCAGATATATTATAAGAAAGCCCCAATCCAAAGAGGTTTAATTCCTCATCTTTACCATCAATTCCGTTGCCACCTCCATTAAGCTCACTGGTCTGGAAACGGCCAGTTACTGTTCCATATAAATCTGGACTTAAATCCGTGAAGCGATGCGTCAATTGAGCATAAATTGCAGTTGTCTCTTGATCAGCTGCTCGAAGATCAGTAGCTGTTCGTAACATCATTACTCCCCCTACAATACTGCTATCCTCTGCGTACGACCAAGTAAACCGAACATCGGCATATGGGCTGCTAGGATCATCATCTGTAACAACGTCAGGCATGCGGTCGGCATTATCAAAGTCTGCAGTTTGAATACCTACTAAAGCCTCCACAGCTAATTGTGAATTCACATTACGATTTAAACCTAAGTAAGCAAAATGCGAATCGTTGTCTCGAGCATCAGGGTCAAAAGAAAGTAAACCTTCCCGTGATACTTCAGGCCCGTCAAAATCACTAGCAGCAAACTTATAACCCAAAACCAATTCTGTCTGTTCGTCCAAATAATAAAAACCGTCCACATTGAACGAGTTAACTTGACGATCTAGCAAACTTGAAAAAGTGCTATCATCATAATCAAAAATTGAATTACCGTAACCTACCTCAACTCCTGTTTTTCCTGACAAAATTCGTTTGTAACCCGCTTGAAAAGTGTTTCTAGTATTATCCCCTTCAAGTCTCAAAGGTGTTCCGCCATCAAGAAGAGCAGGCTCCTGAGCAACAACATAGGATTCTGATAAAGACAAACGTGACGTGTCAGTAAAAGCCTTATCTAAACTAAGCCCTAACTCATGACCATGATCCTGATCATCGGTAGGCCTGTCATCATACCAACGAAGCCCATAAGCATATCCCGCACTAATATCTAGATCTGTGCCGTTACCGTAGTTTAAGCTTAATGCAGGACTAAACTCGATACCGCCACTTTCTATCTCATTAGAAGGAGCTGTTGTGACGTTGTCGTCGTAAAAACCTTTAAGTGTTGCGCTGACTTCCCAAATCTTACCATCGGCAGCCTGCGATCCCACGACAGCTAGAGCAGCCGCGCTAAGGGTAATGACTCTTTTTTTCATATGCTGATTATTCTGAAGCCATCAAAGCGCCGGCATCTTGTCGGCACTTGAAGGAAGTCCATTCTTTGTATGATTATCAAAACTGTCAACCTCAATTAGCAGTTTTTAGAGTATTTTTAATTTTACCATAATTACGTTATTAAGGTATATTATTTTGTTGAATTAGAAACATCAAAAAGCATCCATTGTCTTGGAGAAAACGCATCTTCGACCCCTAGCAAGGGGAAACCATCCGGTAAATATTTGTTTAATTGAATTGCTAGAACAAATCGCTCCCAATTTGATGTATTGGGAGCAAAAACTCTACTAACGTATCGCTGATCTGTCGTCATCTCGGTAAAATACAAAGCCTTTACAGGCCTGAACTCATCATTTATTTGGTAAAAATCCGGCTGAACCCTTCTTGTAATCCATATACTGTCTTGATTTCCATACCAAGCCAAAGCCCAGGGCAAATCACTCATAAACAAATTATCAGACTTTAATTCTTCAAGGCCATGTTCTTTAGGAATCGATTTTAGATATTGGATACGTGCTGGATGATAAGGCGGATCAGCAACTGGGTATGGCTTAGGCAATAAAAAACTAAGAAGTAATGGAAGCGAAGATGATAAAACTATAAGACTACAGCCAGCAAAACGCATTTCTGGTAAATTAACTTTCCATTGATCTAAAAGTGAAAAAAACAAACCCGCTCCAAATAAAAAAGAAACTGGACCTAATATGACAATTAAATTATCGCCGCTCAAGTTGGGTGATAATTCAGCCAAACCAACTTTACCTAGTGGACGACGAATTAGTTCAGTTAAAGTGCTTTCAGCATCGGAAAGATGAGTTCTACCAAGCGCTTGTCCAATCGCTAGTATAACCAAGCTTAAAAGAAGAAAAACTCTTAGACGATGTAATCTGGGATTACGAAATGGAACCACTAAACCAATCAGACATATTACTGCAAACCATCCGCCTGAAAACACAGGTAAATCAGTTAGCAATAACTGCCTTAAATTACGACTTAGTTTATCCGCAATAGACCAAAATCCAACCCTATCAGCGACGCTTTGATTGGGTACATTGTCCCCATTCGATCGAGCATCTTCTAATTCGTTAAGATCAAAAAACAATGTTCTTTCAATGGTATCCTCAGGAAATTCATAAGTCTGTGCGTACATCGCCAAACTAGAAGTTCCAAACGCATTTCCGCTAAGATAAATATTCCGCCCAATCCAAGGTAAGATAACTATTAAAAAAGCTAAAAACGCAAAAATGATGGCACGCCACCGAAAACTACCTCCAAACCAAACAATAAATACCGCTATTGGTATTATTAGTAAGCCAAAACCATAACGTGTCATACAGCCCAACCCAACTAAGACACCTATCCAACAAGACATGCAAAAAAAACGACCGGAAAATTTCGCTTTTGCATCCTTAATTAATTGAGAACCGGCCTTCTCTTCAAAACGAACTAACGCTTTTATCAACGCTAAAAAAATAACCAACAAAAACATGGTCGAAAGGCCCGAAGCGGAAAATTGCCAGTATAGTTCAGACCCTATGAAAACAAGTGACGAACACCAAGCTACAAGACTATCAAACAATTGCTTCCCTAAACGAAATAACTGCAGCAAAGCTAAAAAAAACAAAATCTGATTTAAAAGATGAATTAATATTTCGGGTTGATACCTTTGAGACTCAGTGTCATTCAAATCAATTTCAAATTCAAAAGGCATTAACTTCATCCAACCTGCAAGAAGTAATGGGTATAAAGGCGGGTGAGTAATATCCGGAAAAGATGCCTTTAATTCCTTCTCGTTTACATTTCCGGCCTGACGTATCATGTCAATCGCAACAGGCCTGATGAATTGAGTTTTAAAACCTTCTCCATTGGCAATATTACGAGCAATTTGAGCTGAATCCATGGCCTCTGGCGCAGTAAGATTTCGAGTAAAATTTATGTTATAAACTAAAGAAACAGCAACTAACATAAGAAGTAAAACAGCACTTCTTATTATCTTGGCTCCTTTACCCTCTTCAATACTGTTAATGTATTCCTGAAATTTAAACATTTTCTTTGAAGAGATACTTAGCTAATCGATTTTGAATAATTAGTCTAGTCTCCTTTTTTAAATACCCTCTAAACCATAACGGTGCAATTTACGATGTAATGTCCGCCTACTAATACCTACTTTTTTTGCAGCCGCTGTCCTATTACCACGGCACTCTTTAATAGTTCGAACGATGAGTTGTTTCTCAGCTTCCTCGAGTGTTACCCCTTTCTCAATAATAGGATTATTCAATTGAACTTCATTTTGAATAACACCACGACTCTGAACCGAGTGCGGTAAATCCGTTAACTGAATCATTTCACTCTTAGATAAAACCACAGCATGCTCTACAGCCGTTCTTAACTCACGAACATTACCTGGCCAATTGTAACGGATCATTGCCTCAAGTGCTTCAGCAGTGAAATCCGTAATCGCTTTAGTATTCTCGATAGCAAACTCACTTAAAAAATTTAATGCCAACAGAGGAACGTCATTCAAACGATCACGCAAAGGAGGAGCCCATAACTCGACAACATTTAACCTAAAATACAAATCCTCCCTAAACTCCCCTATTCCTACTAATTTCTTAAGATTTTTGTTCGTTGCCGCTACAACTCGAACATCAGCCGAAAGAGTCTTATTTCCTCCCACACGCTCAAAACTCCTCTCACCCAAAAAACGAAGCAGCTTTACTTGAGTAGTTTCGTCAACTTCGCCAATTTCATCGAGAAACAAGGTTCCACCTTCTGCCTGCTCAAATCGGCCGATTCGCCTTTCATGCGCTCCGGTAAAGGCACCTTTTTCATGTCCAAATAATTCACTTTCAAGCAGTGTTGGCGATAATGCAGCACAATGAACAGTAACCATAGGCTTTACATAACGAGGACTTAGCTGATGAATAGCCTTTGCTAATAGCTCCTTACCAGTACCACTTTCTCCCTGAATTAAAACTGTAGCTCTAGCTGGTGCCACCTGCCTCACAATATCCATTACTCGCTGCATCGGCTCAGATTCACCAATGATATTTTCAAGTCCAAATTTTTTATTAAGCTGTTGTTTTAATGTTTGATTTTCGCTTTCAAGGCTACGAAGCCTCAATGCTCGAGCAATACGTGTCTCAAGCTCGTCAATCTGCATTCTACCTTTCGCAAGATAATCATCCGCACCATGCTTTAGAGCTTCAACCGCCAACTCTTCTGATCCATAAGCAGTCATCAGGATACAAATCGGCTGTTTAGGTAAAGTCTTAGCTCTTCCAATCAGTTTCATTCCATCCTCGTTATTCGGCAATCGAAAGTCAGTGAGCAAAACATCAAAAGTCTCCGATTCTAGCAACTCTATAGCAGAAGCAGAATCCTCAGCCACATACACTTCATAGCGGTCTTCCAAGGCCGAACGTAAACCATCACGTGTTGGCTTTTCATCATCAACTATAAGTAAATTCGGATTCATTCCTTACTTAAATCTTCCTCTAGCAAACGAGGTAGTCTTTCCTCTTTTGGTAACCAAATTTGAAAAGTTACACCTTTTTCCCCATGACTAGTTAATTCCAGACGACCGTCATGGTCACGGACAATCCGCTGTACTATCATCAAACCAAGACCTGATCCTTTTTCTTTCGTAGTGTAATAAGGTTCAAATATTTGCTTAATCTGCTCTTGTGGAATCCCACAACCTGTATCTGTTAAACTAACCCAAACCCCATCGTCAGTCTCCCCTGTTTTAATCATTAACTCGCCGCCAGTCGACATAGCTTGCATTGAGTTTTTTATTAAGTTGATAAGAGATTGTTTTATCTGCGATATATCAAAGAATGCTGAGGGTAAATCTTTAGCCAAATCGAACTTTAATGATTGGCCTCTGTTATCAAATTCTGGACGTAAAAGCTCCACCGTTTCCTCGATGATGTCATTTAGTGAATTCTTTTTTAAATTCGGTCTAGTAGGGCGGATCGTCTGTAAAAATTGTGATATAATATAATCTAAACGACCAACCTCTCCCTTTGCTACACTTATATATTTTTCAAGTTTAGTAACAACATCGCTTATATCATCGAGCTGATTATAAACGTCCTGCTTAACTATTCCGGAAGGATTCCGTAGTTTCCGTATCTCTCTCTCAATTAACTGGAGATGAATACTTAAAGCATTAAGCGGATTCCCCAATTCATGAGCAACACTTGCTGCCAAAAGTGTTAATGCCTGAATACGCTCACTCTCAATGACATCGTAAGTTTGTTCGCGAACTTCCGTGGCATCATTTAGAATCAGAGCCATTCCGGTATTACCCTCTCCTTGTCCATCAAGTGGAGCTGCGTATAACCTAATAAACCTCGGCTTTGGATAATTTAAATCGAACTCTCTTCGCACGAACCCTTGTCCACCTTCCCTGTCCATAGACTGCAAAAATTCCCAATCTAAATCTGGTAATAAACGTGCAACTGACTTTCCCATAAGCTTCTCTTCATCATAACCAATTAGCTGAGTCACAGCATTGTTTAAATATATAATATTACCGTCTGAGTTGGCCACTAACACACCATCTTCAATTGTGTTAAAAAGCGTTTCGAGAAATGACCTCTCTCGTACCAAGCGCTCAACAAACGACTGCAAATCTTGAGGATTGAGTACGTCAATGCGCCCTAGAACTTTTTCAACAAAACTGGATTTTGTAGGCGGCATGCGACTTAGAGCCACTTTTTAATTTTAAAATAAACAACTGTTCCCAATGTAGCAGCTATGGTCACAGCCATTGCAACAAAATATCCCACCTTACCAGAACTCACTTCCGGCATATATGCAAAATTCATTCCATACCAGGTTCCCACCAGCATCATTGGAGTGGTAATAACAGTGAAAACAGTTAGCACTTTTACTACTTCACCTGTTTTGTTTGACGACATGTTCAAATAAACCTGTAAAACTCCAGTTAAAGATTCTGCATAACGTGCCGCCATATCACTTATATTAATTAATCCATCATATACATCTCGATAATACGGAATTAAATGAGGTTGAACCAACTTAAATTCTCCTCGAACAAAACGGCTAAGCACCTCCTTTTGAGGACCTATTATTTGACGTAAATGCAAAACTTCCTTTTTAATTTGCAATATTGTATTCAATGTCTCCTTACCTGGGTCCTGCAAAGCTCTTTGCTCAACTTCTGCTACCTCCATCGATAACTCATCTAGTGCTGGTTTGTAATTTTCTACTATGGAGTCCAATAAAGCATGTGCTACACGGTCAGGCTCACTGGCAACATCAGCAGTATTTCGAAAGCACATTTCTGCAACCAATTCAACCGGTCTAAGTGGTTTACTGTGAAAAGTTACAAGAAAATTTTTGCCTAAATAAAAACTCAACTCTGATGTTGCGAACACACCATCTTTGCGACTGTAATCTACAGCATGAATAACCATGAAAAGATACGCTGAAAATTTATCATTTTCCTTTGGTAAATATTCCTCAACTTTAGGTGAAGGACTTTCCGTAACGCTATCCTCAATTGAAAGTGGGTGAAAATGAAAAACATTCTTTAAAAGAAAATCCGTCTCCTGGGGAGTCGGGTGCTCCAAATCAACCCACAAGAATAGATTGGTGTCCGCCAATAATGTCGGCATTAGGAACAAATCTATGTCCTTGGAATGTAATTTGCCTTTTGTTGTAAATGCAAAAGATCTCACCATAAGCTTGTTGATTTATAACACTCAAAATCCATTGACCTTACTAATAGAGTCAATGTGGCTCTAAATATAAATAAATTTAATAAAAACACAATCACTAAAACACAATATGAGACATTTTGGCTCTAATTGTGTTAAATAAAAGGATATAATTTTTCATTAAATTAGTTGCTTAAATTGTAATAAAATTCCACTGACTTGAACTATTTATTTTGATGAATAAGCTTTGCGCGGCTTGATAATAAAACAGCAAAGAAAATACTTAATAATTAAAAATGTCTGAAAGTTATATTCAAAATTTGTTCTCGGAACGTATCGGGGGTGTTAATTACGGCAAAGACACTGCCATTTACAAATTTGAAAAGATAAAGCGCGCAAAAAAGGCTGCACTTGACGCAAACCCAGATGCAGAAATTATTGATATGGGAGTTGGGGAACCTGATGAAATGGCATTTCCAGAAGTTGTTACTAAACTTCATGAAGAAGCACAAAAGACTGAAAATAGGGGTTACTCAGACAATGGGGGGCAAGCGCTTAAGATTGCAGCAGCTAACTTCCTAAAAAAGGAATGTGAGGTAAGTGACATTAATCCAGATACAGAAGTACTCCACTCTATTGGAAGCAAAGCTGCACTTTCTATTTTACCTGCAGCATTTATCAATCCCAATGACTATGCGATTATGACAATTCCAGGTTATCCGGTCTTTGGTACTCATACAAAATATTATGGCGGCAAAGTACACAACCTAGCTCTCACAGCAGAAAATAATTATCTACCCAAACTCAATAGCATTCCAGATGAAGTTCTTAAAAAAGCCAAAGTTCTCGTACTAAATTATCCAAACAACCCAACTGGAGCTAGTGCCACGAAAGAGTTCTTCTCTGAAGTCGTTGATTTTGCAAAAAGAAATAATCTTATTGTCATTCACGACGCAGCCTATATCGGCTTAGTTTATGATGGAAACCAACCGCTAAGCTTCCTTGCCACTCCGGGAGCAAAGGATGTAGGCATTGAACTTCACTCTACTAGTAAAAACTTTAACATGACCGGTTGGCGATGTGGATTTGTCGCGGGAAATCAATTACTTGTAAAAGCCTATGGTGATGTGAAAGATAATTCAGACTCTGGTCAATTCCTAGCAATTCAGAATGCTTCTGCATACTGCTATGATCATCCTGAAATCACAAAAGCCATCGCTACTAAGTACTCTCGCCGTATGGATAAGTTGGTAGGTGTTTTACAAAAAAGTGGTTTTAAAGTTAATAAGTCTGGTGGTTCTTTTTTTCTATATATGAGTTCTGCAAAAGCCGCAGTAAAAACCGATGGTAAAAGAATAGAATTTAAAAATGGTGAGGCACTCTCTCAGTGGTTAATCCGTGAAAAACTAATCTCTACCGTTCCTTGGGATGATGCTGAACCAGCAATACGTTTTAGTGTAACATTTGCAGCAGAAGATGAAGCTGATGAGGATCGCGTAATTAGTGAAATCGAATCGCGTTTAAGTAATGTGAAATTTGAGTTTTAATGAAAATGCTTCCCAAACAAACTTTATTGAAATCCGATTTAGGATTGCGGTTTCACCTCGACTGTCATTGACTTTAACCCAATGGTATTTGTCCTCGATAATTACGATTCTTTTACATTTAACTTGGTCCAATACTTGGGCGAGTTAAAGGCAGATGTCTTGGTACAAAGAAATGATGAGATCACAATTGATCAAATCGAAAAGAAAAATCCCTCTAAAATTCTAATCTCACCTGGTCCATGCACCCCACGTGAAGCCGGCTTATCAATTGAGGTCATTAAACACTTTGCCGGAAAAATACCTATTATGGGAGTATGTCTAGGCCATCAATGTATCGGTCATGCCTTTGGTGGTGAAGTTATTGTTAATTACCGTATGATGCATGGAAAAACATCACCTATTACTCATGATGGTAAAGATTTGTTTAAAGACATTCCATCACCATATGTAACAACTCG
The DNA here is from genome assembly GCA_004213515.1 of Limisphaerales bacterium. Classification (GTDB taxonomy): domain Bacteria; phylum Verrucomicrobiota; class Verrucomicrobiia; order Limisphaerales; family UBA1096; genus UBA1096. The sequence continues at coordinate 12,485 of SHAK01000007.1, forward strand.
CTATCATTCACTTGTAGTAGAGAGAGAAACTTTGCCTGATTGTCTGACAATAACAGCTGAAACAAAAGAAGCTGAAATAATGGGGCTAAAACATAAGAAATTTCCGATTTGGGGTGTTCAGTTTCATCCTGAAAGCATACTTACCGAACATGGCCATACAATGATGCAAAACTTTCTAAACCTTAGTATTTAAACGAATCATTTTAATTACAAATCTTTCAAAGTCATATTTAAAATGCTTTAGGGAAAACCCAAGCAAGAAATATAGTCATAACCAAACCAGAAATTGCCATAACAGTCATTAGAATAGACACACTGCGAATCGACTCGCGAATTGTCATTCCACTCATTCGATTAATTACCCAAAAGCCACTGTCGTTCATCCAAGGGAACGGTTTTGAGCCACAACCAATAGCCAAAGCAAGATATACAGGGTGAAACGGCAACCCTTGAGCCATTGAAGCAAAAATGCCAACTGAAGTAATCATAGAAACTGTAGCTGAGCCCTGAGCAGTGCGTACGATGGCAGTTACAAAAAAAGCCATTGGTAAAAAAAACAAACCACTAATATTAAACTCTACAGATAAACTACCAATACGGTCTGCAATATTAGTCTGCTGAAGAACCGAACCAAATGAGGCGCCAGCCGCAGTTATAAGAATTACCAGTCCTCCACTGGCCAATGCCGATTGAACAGAGTCAAATAATTCTTTCTTATCTCCTCGTTTTTGCAGAATCAACAAACCTAATGCAACAATGGCAGAAATGATTAAAGCAATGTTTTTATCACCAACAACACTCAAAATATTTGCTAAACTCGACGGATGAGCATTGACGACTTTTTGTAAAATCGTATTACCACCAATTAATAGGATAGGCAGCATAACTGGAAGCAGAGCTAGTATGAAATTTGGTAATGCTTTATCTTGATGATAAGAAATTTTTTCTAACTTTGCTAAAGGCGAATCAGGTGAATCTCTCAAAGGAACATGCCACTTGCTTTTACTATTAATCCAATTCGCATAAATATAACCTACCCAACACGCCAAACTTCCAACGATTAAACCCATCACAATCATTAAGCCAAGACTGACATTTAATTGTTCAGCAACAAAAAGTGGCCCTGGAGTGGGTGGAACTAGAGAGTGAGCCATTGTTGCACCCGCAACAATTGTCATAATATATAAGCCATAATTCTTACGAAACCGCATTGCCAAAGACTTGCCTAAAGGAATCATTAAATAGAATACAGTGTCAAAAAAAACAGGTGTACCAAGCAGGAATCCACTACCAGTGAAAGCCAAAGGAGCTCTTTTTTCTCCCAACCAGCCAAGGATTGTTCGTACAATCCGCTCTGCCCCCCCACTCTCTAAAAGGCATTTCCCAATAATGGAGGCCATTGCAATTAAAATTCCCAAATTACCACAGGCTTTTCCAAAAGCATCCGTCACCCGACCAATAACAGACTGTGATGCTATATTACTCGCCTTTGTTTCATGCATCACTTGAACCAAATAATTAAGATTAGAATTATCTTTTCCAAAATTACTTATCACTTGTCTGCGAATATCTTTTTCGATTCTTGTGTCCTTGAGTACTGATAACTTAATACTTTCATAACTCGCTAAGGAACCAACTACTAAGGAACCAACTATCAGCGCTACAAAAGCATGTAACCGCAACCAAATGACTCCGCCTATTACGACAGCCATTCCAATTAAAAGAATAATCAACGGATCCATTTTTTGCTCATTTAAACACCCTCAATCCACTTGATGCTATGGTCTCCAGTAACTGCTACAGTCTCAGGTGGATTATCAATTTTGAAATAGGACCAAGGCCCTTGAATAAATGGATATTTTTCAACAATCCGCTCATCAATCGTAATACCTAACCCTGGCCCGTCTGGCATAATTAAATAACCTTCTTCGATCTCTAAAGGGTCTTTCAAAATTTCTGTTGCTGCTGCAAAGGGATACATTCCAGGAGAATTGGCACTTGAATAACAAGGGAACTCCAACCACTCCACAACGTCTTCCTCCCAACAAACCCCAAGATGTGCTGCTGCAAGTACTTCAAGATTCGTTCCCCAACTGTGAAATGCAAATCGAAGTTCATACTCTTTTACCTTCTCAAATATGCGTTTTGCCATTGCAAAACCGCCCTGACAACAAACATCCATTTGAATAAAATCAGTACAACGTTTATCAAACAAATCCATGAAACCTTCTTCATTAGGTTCGTGTTCTCCAGTCGCAATTGGAAACTGTGCCTTTTCCTTTAGCTTTGAATAGGCCTCATGATTTTCCGGAGGCAGGGGCTCTTCTAACCAAGTCGGATGAAACTCAGCCATAGCATTAGCTAAGTTCAAAATAGTCTCTGGTGAATAAGTCTTGTTTCCCATCCTCCACCAAGAATGGGCATCTATCATGAGTCCGATATCAGCCCCAACCGCAGATCGCATTTTTTGAATCGCTTCCAGGTCCTCTTCGGGACCACGGGCTGGTCTCATTTTATAAGCCTGAAAACCCATCCCTGTAATAGCCAAAGCTTCTTCGGCAAAGCGCTCAGGCTTCATATACATTCCAGCACTACCGTAAAGTTTGATTCGGTCTCGCTTCGCTCCTCCAGCTATATCACTTAAAGGGCATCCATTAAATCGAGCAACCAAATCCATAATTGCGATCTCCACAGCTCGATAAGTCTTGGTTAGTTCTAAATCTCCCTTAAAGCCAAAGCTAAACCAACACTTTGGATCAAGTCCTTCAAGAAAAGGGGAAATTCTCTCTCTAATTTCAAGTATAGCCCTTTCATGTGCCGGCCCAGGCGCAAACCCAGTAAGTCCATTATCAGCAACTACCCGGATGTACATTGCATCACGTTTCAAGACTGTTCTGACCCCCCCATAAAAAGGCAAAACTAAAGGCTCAGGCAAAGGGCAAGAAACTAAAAATGCCTCAACTTTCGAAATCTTCATAAATAATTGATGCTGATCACTTCTTGAACAAAAACTAACCCTACAGGGCTTAAAGACCAAGCAAAGCAACAATACAATTAATCAAAAAAATAAAAATTTATAAAAAAGATTAAGATGTGCCAATTTGACTCACATTTTAAATACTGTTAATATAGATTTATACTAAATATAAGTAGTTTTTATTATAATGAACATGGTGCATAAGATTATGGCCAATGAGGAAGCTTTCCACCTATTATTAGCTATAATAATTGGTGTGATAGGGGGATTGGTAAATATGTTTTTTTTGAATTTCGTTTCATTAATTCAGTGGTTGATTTTCCAAAATACAGGTGATTCGGCTTTTTTAGCTCAGGAAGCAAAACCATTTTTAAGAGTCCTTGCACCCATTTTAGGAGGTATTTTGGCTGGATTAATACTCCTACTGCATTCACATCTATCAGGTAAAAAGAAACCTACAAATGTTTTAGAGGTAGTAGCTTTGGGTGATGGACGAATTGGTATGCGTTCAACTTTAATAAGTGCATGGTCCTCTTTGATTAGTATTGGATCAGGAGCTTCGATTGGCCGTGAAGGAGCAATCACTCAATTAACTGCTGCATTTGCTTCAAAATGGGGGCAAACACATGAATGGCAACCTTACAGACTAAGATTAATGGTAGCTTGTGGAGCAGCAGCAGGATTAGCTGCCGCATATAATGCGCCAATTGCAGGAGCCCTCTTTGCAGCTTTAGTCCTCGTTGGTAATTTTTCGATGAATCTTTTTGCACCGCTAGTAATGTCCTCAGTGGTTGCAACAATGGTTTCTCGTTTTTGGTTTGGAATTGATCCTTGGTATGTCCTTCCAGAATCAATGAATTTTGACCAAGCAACAAATTTTACTAGTATGTTATGGTTTCTAATATTAGGTATTACTTCAGGAGCAAGTGGAGCCTTTTTTCTGAAATCTATACAGAAAATGGAAACAATTTCTGCAAAAAGCCCTTGGCCTTTATGGAGTAAACTGGGTTTAGCAGGATTGGTAGTTGGTATAGTTGCATTAATTTTTCCGGGGGTTTGGGGAAATGGATATGGTATAACCAACGAAATCTTGCAGGCAAATAGTGATGAAAAAGATTTTTCCGGCTTACTCAATGGATCCATTTTATCTGAACTAAATATATGGAAAATCCCAATACTTCTTTTGGCAGGATTGTTAATCGCAAAATTTGTAACTACGGTAGTTGCGGTTGGAGCAGGAACTGTTGGTGGAGTTTTCACTCCAACTCTTTTTCTAGGTGCCGGACTCGGAGCAGCTTTTGGTCAATCGCTTAATTACTCTAACCTTGCTGAAGGTATTCCAATAGCAGCTTTCGCCTTAGTCGGCATGGGAAGTGTCTTAGCGGCAACAACGCGTTCTCCTTTATTTGCTATAATTTTAATTTTTGAAATTTCATTAAAATATGAACTTATGCCACCTTTAATGATTGGATGTGTTGTAGCAACTCTGGTTTCTCGGGGACTTCATAAGCCATCAGTTTATACAGCACCACTTTATCAAAGAGGGTTGGAATTTGATCAAGAAGACAGACAAATGGGATCTGCAACAGATCAATGTGTTGGAGATGTAATGGTAGGCCCAACTTCTCCAATAAAGGAAACCGACCATTTACCTCAAATATCAGAAATATTCCTTAAAAGTCCTCGTAATTATTTGCCAGTATTAAGCAAGGACAAACGATTAGTAGGCATTATTTCGCTCCAAGATGTCAAAGCTCACCTTAATGGTGGGGATGAATTGAGAGCTATCATTGCATTGGATTTAATGAGACCCATAGAAAGGGTTCTTACCCCGAATACTCACCTTATGGATGCTTTACCAACTATCATGAGCTCTGAAGTTGAGATGATTCCTGTTGTAAACACATTAAGAGAAATGAGATTGGTAGGCTCATTGTCTCGCAGCAAAACACTTGGTTCACTGTCAGAATCAATTGGTGAAAGAAGTCAGAGAAATAATATCTAATTATAAAAAACTGAATTAGAATTATTTATTCACAAAATGAATATCAACCAATTCTCCTGGATGGAGGTTAATTGGTTCTCCAGTTTTTGTAATCGATGATTTCAAATCCACCGTAAAAGCGAGAACTTTTTTATAAGCAGCCCCATCTCTTAAAACCCCACTACCTACAGCTTCTAAACGATTACTAACTTTAGAAATTTTTGCTTCTATAACTTGTTTTGCATTAAGCCTGCGTGTTCGAACCTCAACTTGCTCCCCTACTTTAGGCTCAAAGTTGATCGGTTGTGTGATATAACCAACTACTTTTTTGACTACAGAAGAACTAATCGTCGCTATTGTCTCCCCATCACCAATACTTTCACCAGTCTGCTTACTGATGCTACCAATTTTGCCATCAATTGGAGATGTAAGAATTATTGGATTAAGTAATTCTTCAACACGAGCAAGGCTTTGATCAAGTTTTTCGATTCTGACTTTATCTAAAAAACTAGTAGGATCAGTGTCTTGCGATTCACTCAATGCTTCTTTAATAGAGGATACTAGCCCAGTAGTCTCCTCAACCTTCACCTTATAACTATCCCTAGAAGTCTTGGCTTTATTATAAAGAGATTCAGAGACAAGTTTATCATTAAATAGTTTAGAAATACGTTGATATTCTCGCTCAGAATTTTCAAATTCAATTTTTAATGCTGCAAGTGTTGTTCGCTCATTTAGCCAGTCCAAGCGCAACTGGTTATAATTCAAAGTAGTACGAGCCCGCTGAACAGGATCAATAGTCAAGGTAAGAAGATTAACCTGTGCCCTAACCCACTCAACTTGGGCATCTACATAATTTGGATCAGTAGAATAATCCACTTCAGCAATAGGCTCTCCAGCTTTGATTTCATCAAACCTACCAACATGAACTTCTTTCAACAAACCAGCCCTAGGGCTAGAAATAACAATGTTATCAGAACGAGCTTCACCAACAACAGAAGAAGGAGCTATCTTGTTCCACCAAAGAAATCCTAACACTATTACACATAGTGAAAAAATAATAATAGGAAGTACGACTTGACGAAAATCTTGCCACCTCTGTGCTACCGGGATTGGTATCGGTTGTTTATTATTCATTTTAAATCTCCGATTCTTCCTCTGCCTTTAAACCTGTAACCCTTGAAACCCCATCCAGTTCACGAAGTTCAATTAATAAATCTTCAAGTCTTGCTGGATCTCTCAGTAATAATCTATAAGAAAAATCAACACCAGAGGATCCATCACCTGTCCGCTCACTGACGCATCGAGAACGACGAGAATGGCGCTTAAGAGCTTCGTCAAGCTCACCAATTTCCGGGACAGGCCTATGCCAATTAAGGTTTAAAATTGTATCATAACGATGACGTGTTCCAAAAGAAGTCACTCTAACATAAAACATTATTGAGCAAATCATAGCACAACCAGCGATAGCAGTAGAAAACTTGAGTGTACCACATGCCATACCAACTACTATCACCGAGAGGATATAGGATGTGTCGAGGGTATCCCTCAAAATATTCCGAAAACGAACTATTGCAAAAACTGCCATCAATCCAAATGCCGTGACGAGATTGTTTGAAAGTACAAGCATTACCATTGAAACGATAGTGGGAATTACAACAAGCGAATTAACAAAAGAACGAGAATAGGACAAACCCGAATGAGTAAACATATAAACCCAAGCTATTGCGTGCCCACAGCAGAATGCCAAAAGTAAACCCATGAGCATCATGGGAACGTCAGTAGGTATCGGCGTATAATCGCCCTGTAAAAACCAATGATCCATATTATTAATTTTTAACTATTTCTCCATCCATAGAAACAGGATATCCATTTGCATCGAGACTCATCCGTACTTTGCTCTCACCTATCAATGTGACACCATCAACATATTTTGCAGCCCCACATTGTGCCAACCCAAATATACGAACCAACTCACGAAACCAGTCAGGATATCGGTTGGTAAACTTTAATTCGAGCACGATATTATTACCAAACACATAATTTGGATTATTAATTCCCGTAATCATACGATATGTGGGCTCAACTTCAATTCGGGTTTCTCTATCCATTGTGACTCGAACAGAATTATCACCGGAACTAATCCATGCCTCACGATAATAAGCAACATGAGCTTTAGGCGATGCGTTGAGCTCTTTCATATGATGAATAAATTGTTCAATGGCTGCTCGATGACCAGGGTCATCACTTGCCATATGCTCTGGCAGTGGTAATTGACCTGAAACAACTTGATCCAACGCTTCACGCTTAATACCACCACGCTGCTTCGAGATCGTGTTATCCGTGCGACGCTTTATTTCAAAAAAAACAGGGGCTTTAGGTCGATCTTCATAAAAGCGAATTCTAAGTTTGTACCTATTTTTATCTCCGTTAATTGTGGTCTGATAAAGCCTCATATCTGGAGAATCAAGGTAAAGGCTATGCACCGGATAAGATAAATTCGGCTGAGTCGCACCAAACGAATCAATTTCAAGATAAGAGGATACAAAATCACGAACCGCTAAAGCCACATCCTCTCGAATAATGTACTTGTGCTCGTAACGTTGTCTTTGAAGATTATCCGCCAATTTTACCTCTTTTGTTTTTAAATTATACCGATTTTTTCTCAGCAAAAACCGGCGAGCTGGAAAATCTAATGCTTAATACGTGATTGTCACGAAAAAGTTACAATCTTAAACGATTTCAATTAGTGGACAGTAATCGTGAAATAAATAAATAAATATTCATTTTTTTTCGCTTTTTAAACGTAATTGACCACAAGCCGCGTCTATATCTTTTCCTTTTTCCATACGAACTGTGACTCGAACTCCATTATGATGTAGACTATCTCGAAATTCTGCCACGGTTTTATCGCTTGGTCGCTTCCACTCAAGTCCACCTACAGGGTTGTACGGAATTAGATTCACCTTACACTGTAAACGTTTTGCAAAACCAACCAATGCATCAACCTGCTCTAAGCCGGTATTAACTTGATCGATGAGAATATACTCTACCCAGATCATTCGCCCTTTAGCTTTCTGGTAAGCTTCGCATGCATCAATCAATTGGGCTAAAGGGTACTTGCGATTCACTGGCATAATTTGACTTCGAACTTCGTCAGTTGCACCGTGTAATGATATAGCTAAGTGGTACTGTTGAGGCTCTTCTGCAAGCCTTCGAATCTCGGGCACTAAACCACTGGTAGAAACTGTAATTTTTCTCGCACCAATATTAAGACCCCAAGGAGCATTCAAAATTTTTAACGCCTTAGTCAAATTTAAGTAATTAGCTAGAGGTTCTCCCATCCCCATAATTACAAGATTATTTACAAGAGTCTGCCCGTTGGACACTTCATGTTCAGCATATTCGTTACTCTCTTGCAATTGATTAAGCTTCCATCGCTCAACAGATAAAACCTGATCTACTATCTCAAATACCTCAAGATTACGCCGATATCCCATAATACCGCTGGCACAAAATTTACAACCATAAGCACAGCCAACTTGAGTAGAGACACACAAAGTATGACGATCACTTCGTTTACCATCCTGACCTACAGAAGCCGGAATAAGAACACTTTCTATAAACTCTCCATCATTCAAACGCCATAGAAACTTCACAGTACCGTCTTTTGAAACTTGCTCTTGAGCACAGTCCAAAGATTGCATCTTAAAAGACTTAAGTAATTGAGCTCGTAATTCCTGCGAAAGATCAGTCATCTCATCAAAAGAACGAACTCTTTTCTTGTAGATCCAATCAAGTAATTGTTTAGATCGATATTTTTTATACCCCCAACTAGTCAAAATCTCGTACACCTCTTCATCCGTTAATGACCTTAAATCACTCAACTCAGAGGCAATTAAATGTTTACTCTTCCCGCTATTTATTTCGTCCTGAGCAATCATTTATTTAAATAATATATTTTAGTGTAATCACGCACCATACGTGTTGTGTCATATTTAACAGCTAAGGTTGCCATACTTCTGCGAATTTTCGCTATCCAAGCACGAGGTATACCATTTACGTCACGGTCGTAAAAACAAGGAATAACCTCATTACAAAGCACATTATAAAGGTTTTCGCTGTCTATGCGATCTTGCTCTTCTGTATCCTCAAGATTCGTATCACTTCCAATTGAAAAACCATTAGTACCGTCAAAACCCTCTCTCCACCAACCGTCGAGTATACTCATATTCAAACAGCCGTGAACTGTTGTTTTCATTCCACTAGTACCTGAAGCTTCAAGCGGTCGCCTTGGATTATTAAGCCAAACATCACATCCAGAGACCATCTGCCTTGCCACATGTACATCATAATTTTCTAGAAATACCAAGTGACTTTTTAAATCAGAGTTTTTACTTAAATGAATAATTTTTTGAATTAACTTTTTACCTTCATCATCTCTGGGGTGCGCTTTACCAGCAAAAATAAATTGCACGGGTTGATTTATGTTTTTAACTATACGCACAAGACTTTCGAAATGGTCAAATATTAATGGCGCTCGCTTATAAGTTGCAAATCTACGAGCAAATCCAATGGTTAAAGCATCAGGATTCAAAAGATGATCAAAAGAAATAAAATCGTTTCCTTTCTTATCATGCACATGCAATTTACGACGCGAAAATTCTATTAACTCGCGTCTCAGCCGATAGCGAAGTGACCATATTTCCTCATCAGTTATAAAAGAAGTATCTTCAGCCAAAGCCCAAAACTCAGGTTTTACAAATTCTTTTGACCAATCAGAATTCGAACTAACTCGCTCGAGCTTATGCCTCCAATATTTCCGCGCAGTCCCTTTCATCCATCCAATTAAATGGATTCCGTTAGTTATATGACCAATCGGAACTTCACTTGCTAAATTATTGGGGTAAAGACTTGACCACATCTCACGACTAACTACTCCGTGTAATTCGCTAACACCATTGGCCGCTCGAGATCCCTTTAAAGCTAGAACTGTCATACAAAAGTCCTCATTAGAATCTGAAGGATCTACCCGACCAAGTGCTAGCAGTTCATCAGCTCTCACTTTGAGTTGATCACAAAAATGTCGAGCAGCCGAATCCATTAGTGCTGGACTAAAACGATCGTGCCCAGCAGGCACTGGTGTATGAGTAGTAAACAAACATTGACTCTTAACCTTCAAAAAAGCCTCATTAAAACCATCACCAATTTCAATTCGCTCTTTCATTAACTCCAAAACAAGAAAAGCAGCATGCCCTTCATTCATGTGGAATAATGACGGCATAATCCCTAGTTTGCGCAACAAACGCACTCCTCCGACGCCTAACAAAATTTCCTGCATTATTCGCGTTGAGTTATCGCCACCATAAACACTTTTAGTAAGATCACGGAAATGCGGCTTGTTAGCTTCCAAATTAGCATCAATCAAATACACTGAACATCTACCGACATTAACTTTCCAAACACAAAATTGAACTGACTCATTAGCAATTTCCACCTCACAAAAAACAGGATTACCCTCAACATCCAATAAAGGATCAAGAGGAAGGTTAATTGGATCCAACAAACTGTAATATTCTGTTTGCCAATTGTCTTTATTGATCGACTGCTGAAAATACCCTTCACGATAAAAAAGACTTATACCCACAAAACCCAGTCCTAAATCACTAGCTGATTTCGTATGATCTCCAGCTAGCATTCCCAAGCCTCCAGCAGCAATAGGTAAAGTTTCATGAAAACCAAACTCGGCACTAAAATATGCCACAGGATTATCTGCTAAATCTTTTGCATTAGAAGCCGCCCATGTATCACTGTCTTTTAAATAGTCTTCAAACTGAGAAAGTACTGATTCAACTAGATCACTAAACTCATTATCCAACATTCTAGCATGTAATTCCTCATTAGATAATTCACGCATTACTGCCACGGCATTATGATAAAGATTCTGCCACGCCCGCGGTGATAAACTTTCAAAAAGATCCTGCGCATCTTGGTTCCAAGTCCACCAAAGATTTCGAGCCAAACTATTTAGTCTAACAATATTTTTTTCGATACGATTCATGAAACTCAACAGTTAATTTAAACTAAAATTCTATTTTACTAATTAAAAAACGCGATACTCATATACCTTATACTACGCAAGAAACTCTAAAAACCACAACGTTCCTATCAAAAATTTTATTGAATGCCTATTATTCAATTCAATTATTAAGTAATAAGGCAAGTTTATCCTTCAAATAGAAGCTTTCAAATGGTAGATGCCAAGTGGCATGCAACATAAACCTTTTTTGTTTTTAGTTTTTTTAATTATTGCAGCACTGAGTCAAACATCTGCCCAATCAAAGAATCGTCCTAATATACTTTTCATGATGTCTGATGACCATGCTTTAGAGGGTATAGGCGCCTATGGATCTTGGTTAAAAGATTACTGCCACACACCATCTATAGATCAACTAGCATTCGAAGGGATGCGCTTTAGCAACGTATGTTGTAACAATTCAATTTGCTCTCCAAGCCGTGCAAGCATTATCAGCGGACAATACTCACATGTTACAGGAGCTCTAAACCTCGGCTGCGAACTAAAACCTAATGCTCCAAGCTACATTCGCCAATTAACCAATTCTGGTTATCAGACTTGTGTTGTAGGTAAGTGGCATATGAAGCAGTTCCCAAGAGGTACAAGTGACTTTGCTGTAACTGTTGGTCAAGGGAGTTATTTTAATCCTACTCTCCACCGACCATCAGGTAACAAAGAAAAATATCAAGGCTACTACGCCGACCGATACACAGATTGGGCGCTCAAGTGGCTAGATAAACGGGACAAAAAAAACCCTTTCTACCTTAGTCTGCATTTTAAGGGCCCCCACGAATATTTCGAATATCCCAAGCGATGGGCCAAACTACACGATAGTGTTAATATACCTGAACCACCTAGTTTACATGAGGACATAACCAAGACTAGTCCATTACTCAAAGGTAAACACTATTCAGTTTTATACGACGATGAGGGCCCAAAAAGTTTCTACCTCGTTTACGAGGACTACCTTAAACAACATTCCAATAACCCAAAAGAGCGTCGTTCAATTGCCTATCAGCATATGATAAAAAAATATCTTCGTTGTGTGGCAGCTATTGATGACAATGTTAAGCGAGTAGTCGAGTATCTAAGGAAAGAAGGCATATTAGATAACACTTTAATTATTTATACTAGCGATCAAGGCTACTGGCTAGGTCAGCATAATATGCATGATAAAAGGCTTATACTTGAAGAATCACTCAAGATGCCATTAATCGTCCGTTATCCAAAGGAGATTAAAGCTGGAAGTATTAGCACAAAATTAGGCATGAACATAGACTTCGGCCCGACCATTCTCGACTATGCTAATGCCTCTATCCCAAGTGTGATGCAGGGCGTAAGTCTACGCCCCCTTTTAAAAGGAAAATCTCCAGTCAACTGGAGGTCATCTATTTTTTACGCTTATTATAATAGATCTCCTAAACATTGGGGGATTCGTACCGAACGTTACAAATTAATCCGCTTTCCTGACACGGAAGCAGTGGAATTTTATGATTTACAAGAAGACCCAAGTGAAATGTACAACTTGGGATCAGAATCCGGTTATAAAAAGCAAATTACCAGTACGCAAAAACAACTCAGTAGTCTAATGACCGAAATCGGAATTACTCGTGATTTCCTAATTAATAAAATGGGAGACAATACAAAACTACCTCCGCGCACACACAAAAAACGAGTTAAGAAAAATTAACAAATTTTGGTATAGATTAACGAATCGAATTGGCCCAGTTTATAAATTGTCTTTGCTGATCAACCTGAAAGCGATTGGGGCCATCTGGACTTATCCAAGTAAGCGCAGCATCTGCTTTTTTTGGATTATTTAAACGAACTTGATTAATTGCTTTTTTGATTGCGTCATGATCAGCAAAACGATCACGCTTTGGCGTAACAATAAGGCACGGTTTAGGAAGTATCTCCGCAATCAAATCTTTATAATCAAATGGCAATTCAGCCTCTCGATCATCAAACCAACCAAGCTTAGGCTGTAAGGCATGTAAATTCCAAAGCCGTTGATTTCCTCCCGTGGCTATTTCTTTAGATGTATCCCGCAATGGAGTCCATCCACTAAAACATGCCATTCCAGCAATACGATCATCCAAGACGCCAGTATACATTGCGGCAATCGAACCAGTTGAATATCCAAGTAAAAAAACACGATTCTTGTCAAAAAATGGAACTACAGATTTTGATTTACCTTTGCCATCAAGGACAAAACTCACCGCATCACGAGCATCCATAACCATTCGACCTAACTTGGACCAACGAGGATAGTTAGTATAAAAATCACGGCCTTCAAGTAACCTTAAACCAAAACCGCATTGATCATAAGCAATTACCGCAAACCCATTTTCCGCCAAACGATGATACAGAGTTGTTCCCTGTACCCCGTAGCCTTCGTTGTAGCCACTGTGATATGATAGAGGATGAAGCCATATTACTACTGGCAACTTCCCTGTTAGACCTTTCTTAAAATACAAATTCCCCCTTACATTTAAACCAAATTGTATTGGCACTCGGCTTATTCCTTTGGGGGACCAACGATCATGAGTCATCAGCTTTGACTCAGCCTCTGTTAAAAACTTGGGTTTATTAGGAACGATTATTTCCTCTAGCACTTGCCCAAACGACCATAGGACTTTATCGCGAATACTTGATTTATGATTAATTAATCTGTCAATCTGCTTCTGATTAGCATTCCAATCATGCCAATTAAAATCGTGAATTAATTTTTCCGAAAATTCATTAGGACGAGCCAAACGGCGCCCAAAAGATATATCAATCCAATCTAAATTTCGCTGGCGATCTGAAAAACTAATTTGCTCTGGAGGTAATCCTGAAGAGTGCCCTCCAGCCCGATAATCGATTCGCAGATTTTTACCTGAATCAAGAAGTTGATAAACCGAGCGGCCTTCAATGTAAGCTTTTTCTACAGCAAAGGTTGGCTCTGAACCATCGTTATGCCCGGTGTGAATAAGACAAGCACGAGGAGCGATAAGGGCATACCAACCATGAGCATCAATCGGCAGTTCATTTTCTCTTCCAACGAATTGACGCAACGACGGTAGAAACCATTCATTCGGAAAATCAGCCGGTGTCTCAGCATAAGTATTACGACTTGTTAATCGATACGGGCTTGAAGCTGGTGAACCAGGGCTTCGAGCTACAATACAAGTTATACGCTCGTCAAATGCCCCAGCTATCATCGCCTGTTTTCCATAACGAGAGAATCCAATGATAGCGATCTGCCGTGGTATAATTTGAATAATTGATGACCCGCTAAGCAAATAATCAATACAACGACTAGCAATCCATGCCTTAGTGCTAATTTCCGTCCAAGTCGCTTCAGGATACTCTCTACGCACAGTCTCCCAAACATTATCATAACCTGCATAGCCCTCTTCTCTGTGATGGCTATCGATACCAGGAAACAAACAGACAGCATAACCTCTCTTGAGCGCATCCTCCGCCCAATAGCGTTGATAAAATCGAGGTGCAGTCAATAATAATGGGAAGGAACCCTTTTCTTTTGGTGTCCAAAGTGCCATTTCGAACGCCACTTGATTGGGAGTATTAAGTACAATTCTTATACGACGACGAACCGAACTATCTTTAAAAGTTTTTTCAGATATCACTTCAGCTGAAATAATCTTCGGAGTAATCGCTGGATAGCTTCCAACAAAATACTGAATTAGCAATGAGCGAATTTCATCTCGGCGCTCTGGCCATTCCAATTTGGAATCAACACTTCGTCCATCGGTAAATTCAAGTAAAGGGGGCAACTCAGAGCGAAACTGGATTTGCCCTATCAATTTAGAAAAATGAAGAAAAAAGAAAGAGGCTACAACAAGCCTAATGGTAATATTAAGGGTTGTATTCAAGAAAGACTGCTAACACCTATGACACACTACGACAAGTGCTTGATAATTAACCAAGAAAAGAATTATGCACTTCATTTGTAGCACCCTCAGCCTGATCAAGGTCGATGACTACTGAAATCTTAATCTCACTAGTAGAAATCATTTGAATATTAACGCCAGCATTAGCCAAAACTTCAAACATCTTTGCAGCTACACCTGAATGACTACGCATCCCAACTCCTACAATGGAAAGCTTACCAATATTTTCATCAGTCAACACTTTACCAAAACTTACTTCCTTGTGCATAGTATCGATTACTCCTAGAGCCTTGGCTACATCTGGTTTATCGATTGTAAAAGAAAGATCAGTGGCGGGTGTTTCTGTACCATGGCTAATATTCTGCACGATCATGTCTACATTAATTGCAGAAGTAGCAAGCCGTTGAAAAATAAGCGAAGCGACACCAGGTTTGTCTGGAACCCCAACTAAGGTAATCTTAGCTTGGTTTTTATCAAGTGATACGCCGCGGATTACAACGTCTTCCATACTTTTAGTTTCTTCCTTCACAATTGTACCGGGATTATCATTTAGGCTAGAACGAACCTCGAAAACAACACCAAATTTCTTTGCAAACTCAACAGATCGAGACTGCATAACTTTTGCACCAAGACTAGCCAGCTCAAGCATTTCATCATATGAAATATCCTCAAGCTTCTTTGCTGATTGAACTACTCTAGGGTCACAGGTATATACACCATCTACGTCAGTAAAAATCTGACACAAATCTGCTTCTAATGCTGCAGCCAAGGCAATTGCTGTTAAATCAGATCCACCTCGGCCCAATGTGGTAATATGACCTTTACTGGTTTGCCCCTGAAATCCAGCCACTATAGTGACATTTCCTGAATTAAGTAATTCATGGATTTTCTCTGGGGTTATATTGAGAATTTTAGCTTTAGAGTGAACTCCGTCTGTAACAATACCTGCTTGAGCACCAGTCAATGACGCAGCAGGAATATCCATTGACTGCAAAGCAATTGCCAATAAAGCAATCGTTGTCTGTTCGCCGGTTGAAAGTAACACATCCATCTCTCGCTCACTAGGAACCGGCATAAAGCTCTTGGCCATGCCAATTAGATTGTCTGTCACTCCTTTCATCGCGGAAACAACCACTACAACTTGATCTCCGCGACGGCGATATTCGGCTACACGGTTTGCAACGTTGCTGATACGATCGATATCAGCAACCGAAGATCCACCATATTTCTGAACAATCAATGCCATTAAAAATTAGCTGAGTGCAAAATAAACTCTAAAATATTAAAAAAACACTCCAAGTCCGCTAAAGGACGGGTTGGATTACAATAAACAGAAGTCACTTGCAAGTACCAGCTGCATCTAAGATCGAGCAATTATTTTTAAATAAAAAAACACTTGATATAAACAGCAAAGTTTTCAAAAGGTTTTTGCCTGTATCAAATCTACTTTGTATCTTCGTGCAGTGAAGTTTTTGTTATGTTTAATCTTTTTTACCCTTAGCTTGGAAACATGCCTTGCTTCTAATAAGCCTAATATTGTTCTTATTATGTGCGATGATCTAGGATGGGGAGATGTTGGCTTCAACGAATGGCCCGTACCTGATGGGCATGGAGGAATCCAGATTGAAAGTAACAAAATCATCAGGACCCCTTACTTAAACGCAATGGCAAAAGAAGGTCTTAAATTCAACAGGTTCTATTCTGCATCACCTGTTTGTAGCCCAACGCGAGGAAGCTGCATCACAGGTCGACACCCATACCGCTATGGAATTCTTTATGCCAACACTGGCCACATGAAAACTGAAGAATTAACACTCGCTGAATTACTAAAAACAAAGGGATATGCAACTGGACATTTCGGTAAATGGCACCTTGGTACGCTAACTAAAAAAGATAAAGATGCCAATAGAGGTGGTCCGAAAGCCAAAAAACATTTCTCACCGCCACAACTGAACGGTTTCGATATATGCTTTAGCACTGAATCTAAGGTCCCAACATGGGATCCCTTAATTAGACCGAAAGGCAATAGCTCTCGTACTTGGTGGGATCCTGTTCAAGAACGCAAAAATGAAGAAGCATACGGCACAGCTTATTGGAATGAAAAAAGTGAAAAAGTCACTCAAAATACAAAAGGCGCTAATTCTCGAATAATCATGGATAGAGCGATTTCTTTTATTCAGAATGCCACCGAGAAAAATCAACCTTTTTTCAGTATAATATGGTTTCATACCCCTCACCTTCCAGTAGTAGCTGGACCTAAATATACGAAAATATACAAAAATTATTCTAAATATGAACAACATTACTTCGGCTGTATTACTGCAATGGATGAACAAATTGGGAGACTTCGTTCAAAGCTAAGGGATCTAAATGTAGCAGAAAATACCGTATTATTTTTCACAAGTGACAATGGACCTGAAGGTCAAAAAGGTAAGGCGCCAGGTAGCACAGGTTACCTAAATGGACGCAAACGCTCATTACTTGAAGGTGGAATTCGAGTACCTGGCCTAGTTGAGTGGCCAGCGAAAATTAAACCTGGCCGTAAAACTGACATTCCATGTGTCACTAGCGATTATTTGCCTACTATTCTTGATATGCTCGAAATTAAACCCATCACCAATCGTCCAATTGACGGGATTAGCCTCCTTCCATTATTAAAAAATAAAATGACGAATCGCGGAAAAGCAATAGGTTTTGAGTCCAAAGGTCAAACAGCATGGATTGGCGATCGTTACAAACTTTACTCCAGCGTAAAAGCCAGGAGTGAACCTCAACTTTTTGACTTAAAAACAGATCCTTCTGAAAAGAAAAATTTAGCAAAAAGCAAACCAATATTGGTAAAACGATTAGCCAAAGAATTGGCTGCTTGGCGCAGTTCTTGCAAATTAAGTGCAATGGGCAAAGATTACTGATAATGCTAAAGCGATATTACAAGCATCGATGGTTAAAATTGCTTCTAATTTTAGCTATATTTGATGTTTGTATTTATCTTTGGTGGACTGGAAATCAAAAAGAACGCCAATTCGACAGCATCATCCAAAATGCAGAGAAAGAGTTCAAAGTAGAATTTGCTCTTATTAAAGCTGTTATTTGGCATGAAAGCCGATTTAACGAAAAAGCCATTGGTAAAGCAGGAGAAATTGGACTTATGCAATTGATGGAATTAGCCGCATTTGAGTGGGCAGATAAAAAAAAAATAGAAAACTTTGAGCACATACATGTTTTTGACCCACGCACAAATATTCTTGCAGGTACATATTATTTAAAAACTCGAATGGCACGGTATGCTCATACCGATGATCCCCTACCCTTCGCGTTAGCCGATTACAACGCCGGACGAGCAAACGTATTACGCTGGGCTAAAGACACAGCTCGTACTAATAGCGTAAATTTTATCAATAACATTGATTTTCCTGGAACTCGTAAATACATCGACCAAGTATCAAGTCGTATGAATCAATATCGCTGAGGTTCAAATACATACAAGGTTTGCCAACTTTTCGATGTAGAGTAAAGTGGCCCCGTGCTTGTAGATTTCACAAAAATGAATGGGGCTGGGAACGATTTCGTATTAATTGATAATAGAAAAATCGGGCTTCAATTATCGCAAGAACAAATAAAATATATATGTGATCGACAACGTGGAATAGGAGCTGATGGTATTATGCTTTTACGAAACGCCGGCGGCGAAGCAGATCTAGGTTGGGATTTTTATAATCAGGACGGTAGTGAAGGCGAAATGTGCGGCAATGGTGCTCGATGCTTCGCAAGATTTGCCCAAAGCAAATTAAAAAGTAGTGACACCATATCCTTCGAAACTCTTGCAGGAATCATACAAGCCAAGCTGCAAGGTGAAAATGCAATAATAAATCTAACTCCACCGGAGGACTTGCGTATAGACGATCATATTAGCACCTCACACGGGGAACTTGAAATCCATTCAGTAAATACGGGTGTACCTCATGCAGTTTTATTTGTTGAAGACGCTGACAAAGCCATGGTCTCAAAGTTGGGTAAGGAAATCCGACACCACGATCATTACTCTCCAGCCGGCACTAATGTAAATTTTGTCCAATTAACTGGTAACAACTCAATCCATGTTCGCACATACGAACGCGGAGTAGGCGAAACGCTCGCTTGCGGAACTGGAGTTACAGCCTCCGGCCTTATTACAGCTAAACTTCATGGATATGCTTCGCCTATCTCGGTTCGAGTTTTAGGAGGAGACTACTTATCAGTAGATTTCGAAACAGATGGAAATTCTTTCAAAAATATTAAATTAACCGGCCCAGCAGAATTCGTATTTACCGGTCAGATAGAAATTTAATATTCTTTTAGTAAACTCATAAAAGAAAATAGGCTTCCAAATGGAAGCCTATTAATTTTTTACTTTATAAAATAAAACTATATTTTGCTCTTTGGCTTAACACGTTTCATTTCAAGGCTGTATTCTGAAAAATCAGCAACAGAGCCACTAGCATCAACATTAAATATTTGAAGTTCTATATTATTTTTATCAATAAGTCGGAACCCTACACCCATTGTTTGAGAATTGCCTTCTCCATCTTTACTGGTGAGCTTCAAAAATGGCATTTCGTCTTTAGGTCCCCATGAACCAGTGTTCTTTTTTCCGTCTTTATTATAACCCGTTTGTTCGACTTCACCTGACTCCGGATTAACTGCAATCAAACTATATGATTCACTATTGTTACCCTTAAAGTGGGAAGCAATTACATGGCCCTCAATAACCCATTTGAAAGACAAAGAAACCTTGCTTCCATCAACATCACCTTCCCATGATTGAATCAACCATTCAGCTTGGGCTTCTGCAATCATATCAGAAAGGGATGATTGCGCTTGAATTTGAGGAGCTAATACAAAGCCAACAAACAAAGTTAAAATAGGTATTAATTTTTTAATATACATTTTTTATAAGGTTACGAGGAATTTTATCCTGAAACAAATCCTGTGCTTTCATTGCATTGCAAACAAGGCAAAAAATGGCATGAAATTGTTTCCATATAGTTTTCTTTAAACCTGCTAATCAAAAAGCAAGTTGCTTAACGGCTTCGGCCATTTGAACGAATTAACTCTAATTTATGGATAAGGCGATCCACCAACTGCGGTTTAAATTTGGCTAAATTTTTTCTTTCCTCAATATCTAAATTTAAATCAAACAACATGTAGGGTTTTTGAAATGGTTTACCACGAGGCGATTGGCGCCCTCCTGAACCATTGCCAGCAATCAGTTTCCATTTTCCACTTCTTAATGCAAACATACCACTGGCACTATGATTGATTACAGGTTCTCTAGGAATTTCCCATTCTTTACCTTTGAAGAGTGGAAGCCAACTAAAGCTATCTTCTGCCATATTTTCCGAAAGTTTGCTTCCAACGATCTCACTACATGTGGCAAACAAATCAACATGAGCCGTTGTTTTGGTGCAAATAGAACCCGGCTTTATTACTTCAGGCCAACGAGCAAAAAAAGGCACTCGATGCCCAGCCTCCCAAATATCTGCTTTAGTCCCTCTAAGGACCCCATTAGCAGAATGATTCTCTTTATTGTATCGCTGAATTTTGGGATCATTAATATGATCTTCGTTGTCATTTTTATCGTTACGATACATAAAAGATCCGTTGTCGCTCGTAAAAATTAAGAGTGTGTTTTTTTCTATACCTGCAGTCTTGATAGAATGCATGACTTGGCCAACAGTCCAGTCAACCTGCATTACAAAATCTCCGTATAAACCAAGTTTTGATTTCCCAATAAAGCGAGGATGAGGCTGAACTGGCTTATGAGGAGCCGTCAAAGGGAAATAAAGAAAAAACGGCTGGTCATTTATTGCACCTTCTCGAATAACCCGATTTGCTTCCGATGTAAGATCGTCGAGACAATCATTTATTTTTAATCCAGGCTGACGTGGGCCACTGCGTAAAAAACCAGGAAACCCAGCGGATTGCTGCTGAACGACTGGAAGTTCAGTTATATTACCGTCTCTTATATAAATATATGGAGGAAAATCCAGTGAAGCGGGGATAATATATGAAAAATCAAAACCATGCTGATTTGGGCCATTGTTAATTGTTTTTTCATAATTGATTTTTCCCTCGGGAGTTTTTTGAAAATCTAATCCCAAATGCCATTTCCCGACAATACTCGTATAGTAACCGTTCGAACGCAACATACTTGCTACAGTCTCACGCCCCTTCTCTAATAATGGGGAACTATAACCATTCAAAACACCTTTTTTAAGTTTTGATCGCCAAGAGTAGCGCCCTGTAAGTGTTGCATATCTTGTAGGTGTACAAACAGAAGATGGTGAATGCGCATCGATAAAAGTCATTCCTTGACTAGCCAAGAGATTTAAATTTGGAGTAGGCACCTTTGAACTAGTGTTAATTGACTGTACGTCCCCATAACCCATGTCATCAGCAAGAATAAAAATAATATTAGGATTAGAAGGCCAAGCTCCTTGGCAAAAGGAAGTTAGTAAAAAAACACTAATCCATTTTGTTTTGATGAATGAATTTAAATATTTAAATAATAAATACCTCATAGAAACAAAAACTCTAAGAATTTAATGAGCTTTGGCCAAGCTGACGTATTTGGTAATAATTACCATATTGAAAATATTTTTTGGGAAATTTTACCCAATGAAGCACAAAAGCATGATGAAATTTGAAGCTAAATCTCATATAACTCATTTATAATCAATAACTTATAATTTATTCATTGTTATGGCACAAAACTTGCAATAGGTTTATTTTGAAAAGTGCGATTAATGTCGCAAAATTTTAAAACAAATTCAAAATCCACATGAAAATTAAATCACTATTGATAGTAAGCGCTTTAGCTGCTGCTTTTGTAGCACCTGAATACGCAATGGCTAAGCCAAAACCTAAGCCAGAAAAGCCGGATTTATCTAAAAACAAGGAAGACGCCAAGGAAGGTAAAGAACGACCAGAAATCGATCGGGAAAAAATCAAAGAACGTCTAAAGGCTGCTTTTGATAAGCGTAAAAAGAATCACAAGGATGCCAAAAGAAAGGGCCAAAAAGTTCTTCAAAAAGGAAGAGCATTCGGAAAATTGGTTCGCGACGATGAAAAGGTAAAAGAACTCAGAGATTCTTTCAACGCGGCTGCCAAAGAACATCACAGTCAGGTTAAAGATCTCCACAAACAACTCAAGGATGCTTCCGACGAAGATAAAGAAGGGTTGCGAGAGCAAATGAAGAACCTTCGTAAAGACTGGTTCGAAAATATGAAAGGCAATAGAGAAGAAGTTCGTGAGCGCATTAAGGATATTCGCGAGGAATTCAAAAATAAGCGTGACGAAGTTATCGATGCTAATAAAGAAGAAGGCGCCGAAGCTGGCGAATAATTTACATTAATTTTTTTCCACTAAGGGCAGCGTTATACGCTGCCCTTTTTTTGTTTTAAATATTTTCAGAATGGGAAAAAATGCTTCTAATTTAGAGGATTTGATGGCTAAACATACCATCGCGTAACTTAGGTTCGAACCAAGTACTCTTGGGGGGCATTATTCCTCCTCCATCTGCAATACTCATCAAGTCTTTAATACTCGTTGGGAATAATGAAAATGCACATGAAAATTCTTCACTATCAACTTGTTTCTCTAACTCCATAACACCTCTAATACCACCTACAAAAGCAATTCGCTTACTAACGCGTGGATCTTCAATGCCAAAAATCGGAGCTAAGATGTGATCTTGTAAGATACTTACATCAAGCTGCTTAATCGGATCGCTAGAATCAATTATGCTTGATTTCGGTCTCAACGTTTTCCATTGACCATTAATATATAAACAAATTTCATGTTTGTTTAATGGCTCAGAACGACCGTTCAATTTGATTTCAAATACTTTGCCAAGAGAGTTATGGACTTCTTCTATACTTAAGCCATTTAAGTCTCGAACAACTCGGTTATAAGGAAGAATCTGCATTTGGTCATGAGGAAAAATAACAGTTAAAAATGATCCGCTGTTTCCCGATCCAGACCGGCTTTGATTTACTCGCGAAGCGGCAGCACTACGATGATGTCCATCTGCAATATAAAGATTTTGAATACCACTAAATTTTTCCTCAATAAATGTAGTATCCTCACTGGAGGTGACTGTCCAAGATGTATGCTGCACTCCGTCAGTTGCAGTAAAATCAACGTTCGGATTACCTTCAGTAACACGATTAAAAAGATTATCTAATTCCTTATCAGCCGAATAAGTTAAAAAAACCGGGCCAGTCTGAGCGTCCAAAGCTTCGAGATGAGAAACTCGATCGTTCTCTTTATCCGGCCTGGTGAATTCATGTTTTCGAATCGTATTGTCATCATATTCAGCACAACTGGCTACAGCAACAAGACCAAGCTGAGTATGGCTACCCATTATTTGCCGGTAGAGATAATAGTTTGCTTGCTCATCTCTTTTGAGAGCTCTTTCAGAAATTAGATGATCTAAATTTTGTCGTGCTTTGGAATATACAAGGGGGTCAGTGATATTGATGCCTAGAGGCAAATCGATTTCAGGGCGACTAACATGCAAAAAACTCAACGGCCGGCCTTCAGCCATTTGTCTAGCTTCATTTGTAGACATCACATCGTACGGTAGTTCACAAATTTCAGAAGCCCGAATGGAATCGGGCACGAGAGCAGTAAAAGGCTTAACTGTTGCCACTCCAAAAAATTAATACACCAATTAGTGTAGGGCGATTTAAAACTAAGCACATATATGTAAATACCGTCTACTGAAGTTAAAAAGCTTACTAAAAATAAGAATACTAATGAACCAGCATCTCGGAAAGAGAGGATTTAAATTTCCTATGGCATAATGCAAAAAGTAAGGCTGTAGGAATAAGGGAAAAGGTTGAAGCAGCCATCTGGACTCCTTGAGGAGTGCGTTGGCTTACATCATATAACTTAGCCAAAGCTAGTGGAAGCGTTTGCTGACTATCAGTGGTCAAAACTAACATTGGAATTAGGTGTTCATGCCACGCAAGAACAAAATGAATCATTGCATAGCTTAAAAGTGCCGGCCAAATAAGTGATAACAATGTTATAAAAATTCTAAATTCTGACGCCCCACAAATGCGGGCAACCTGAATATATTCCACAGGAATTTTTCGGAAAATCTGAGTAAAATAAATAACACCCAGACCAGTGATAACTCCTGGAAAAATTACACCAAATATAGAGTCATTGAATCCAAGCGTATTCAGCCATGAAAAAAGAGGCACAGCAAAAAGTTGCCTTGGAACCAAAATAATCGCTAATACAATAACAAAGAATACATTCTTTCCGAAAAATTTAAGGGTAGCAAAGGCATATCCAGTCATAGCTGATAGTACTACAGCACCTAGGGCTTGACCAAACGAAGAGACTATTGAATTCATAAACACATCCCTAAAGGGAACCCATTTGCCGAAAACAAGATCTTGAATATTCCCAATACTAAATTCATTTGGTAAAAAGGTATCAGCAAGCACTCGCCAGTATTCTGCGTTAAATGGCGACATTGGCCAAATTCGCAACGGCTGAAAAAACTCATGGTTGGTCTTAAATATTCCCAATACCATCCACAAAAATGGATACAATACCGCCAACAAAAATGGTGCTAAGAGTAACGCTGAAAAGCTAGACCGAAGGAAACTAGAATGCACAAAATAACTATTTTTCATTAATGTCTCCTTCTTAAAAATATAAAGGCAAAAAGAGCAAATAGCATTATTGGCAAAAGGCTTATACTTATTGCAGCAGCAGACCCATACTCAAAAAATCGTGTTTTTTGAAATATATAAGAGATTGTCAGTAATCCAGCATCAGCAGTGCCTCCAGAACCTCCGAGCAGGACAAAAGCACCAGAAAACAATGAAAAACCATCGACTATTAAATAAATAGAAACGAATACTAAAACCGATCTTAACTGAGGAAATGTGACATACCTAAAATGATTCCATCGACTACTTGTCACTAGCTTTGCCACCTCGTAATAAGTCTTTGGAATACCCTCCATTCCAGCCATAATAAAAAATGTCATAAACCCTGTCCATCGCCAAACAGTTTGAAGGACTAGTCCAATGAGAATAAAATCAGGATCCTTAAGCCAGTTGATAGAATTTAGGCCAAGAGGAAGAATGAAGAGTTGATTCAATAATCCTTCTCTTCCATGAAACACCATAAGAAAAAGCGTCGCGAGTACTGCAGGTGGCGTCAATGCAGGTAGCAGCAATCCAAAAGTTAATAATGGACGTAACTGCCGAAAGGTCGATTGAAGTAAGTGAGCCAACCATAGTGACAATGGTAAGATTAAAAAAACTGAAGCTATTGTATATATAAAACTATTTCGAATAGATTTAAAATAACGTTCGTCATTGGCTAAAGCATAATAATGTTCAAATCCTACAAACTCTACAGCTCCTAGACCATTAGATTCTAGGCTCATCTTTACTCCACTGATTAATGGTGTTAACCAGAAGAGAACTAGGAACAAAAGAAACGGAAACAAAAATATAAATGGAGCCCAACCCACACCGCCTGAGGCCTTATGTTCAGGCTGGGTTCTTGTTTCCATCTTTATTTTTTAAAAAATTCAAAAGCCAGGCTCAGCTGCCTCTAGCATATTTTTCATTTTATCAATCACTTCTGCAGGCTTTAACTCTCCATATATTAGAGAATTAAAAAAAGTCTCCTGAAAAAGAAAAATAGCCTTAGCTCGGTTTGGATGGCCCACTACTTCAGGAACTTCATTTGAGAGTTTTACAAGTAACTCCCCAAATCTTTGATTACTAAAAAACTCATTAGGCTGTAATAAACGCTCGTCCTTCCACGCTGGCATGTATGCTGGAAAACTATTCCCATCAAGAAAGCGTCTAGCATTCGACTCTTTATCAGTAATAACAAATTTGATGAATTCCCAAGCTTCGTCTGGATGTTTACTTCCCTTGTTAATCATCAATCCCTGACCAGCAAAAGTGGAGGTGCGACGACTAAGTTTTCCATTTGGCAACTTCCAAGCTGGTAAAGGCATCGCTCCCCATTTGCCTTTAAGGTCTGGCGTAAACTGCTGAAGCATGTCTAAGCCATACCAGTCAGCTCCTACCACAGTAAGTACTTCTCCAAATTGAACTGCACTATTAAAAAAAAGTGGGTCAAAGATAGAAGCACGCTCGGGCACCATTCCAACACCAGACTTTTTAAGGTTTTGCAGCCAAGCGAGAATCTCAATGGCGGCCTCTCTGTCAGGATAAACAGAACCATCTTTACCAAAAAGATCACTATCACGTTGACGAAGTAGAATACCAAAGTATGTAGGATCAAGGGCAATCATGGCTTTACTATGATCTTTAACGACCTTTTCACCAATCGAAACGAATTTATCCCAAGTCGTTAGACTAATAGGATCAATATTTAACTCCTTTAGAAGATCTGAACGATAATAAAGCACCATAGCACTTAGCGACTGCGGTAACCCATAAGTTTTACCCTTGTAAGCAAAAAGATTCTGACGACTTTTTGCTATGTCTTGATTAAGTTTAGCCTTTTTAATTCTATCACTCAGATCCAAAAACGGGACATCTCCAGCTAAAAACGCACCAAAAAGAACTTCGTCAAGTTGCACAACATCTGGAGGATTAATACCTGTCTTAACAGAAACAGCTAATTTTTCTGGCATTTCGCGAAAGCCAAAAGCCTGAACCTTGGCTTCAAAATCCTTATCAACAGTGGCCTTGTATAGTTTGACCATGTTTTCATAGTATAGTTGGTCCTGAAAGGAACTAATCCAAATATCAAGCGGTTTGGCCTGCAGCGAGCCCATAAAAACAAAACCCAAGATCATCAATCCTCCAAATGCTTTATTGATTTTCATAAGATAAAATGCGACGGGAAAAATCTCCCGAAGTAACGATAGAGTCAATGCCATAGAAGACTCAATATTAGTTTTGCTTCATTTTAAATAAAATCAAAAAATCCATAATCAAAGTTCTCTTTTTACTATTATTTTAAAAATTCACACATAATAATATTTTTATTCAAATTGATAAAACGTACATCCCAAAAGTGAAGATTAAATTCATTTAACAAAAAATAGATTAAGATTTATGATCGTAAAATTTAAAATTATTATAATTTGGCTGGCTTTAGTCATCTTGGAGTACTGTAGCTATGCAAATGAATTAAAACTGGATGATTTATTCCCTGAAAACCGTTTGATTGAGGTCGATATTACAATATCGGATGAAAACTGGGATAAAATTCGATTCCAAAAACGAACACGTGAAAACGCTTTACCTCCAAGCCGAAAGTTTGAACCACCACCATCACCATACTCTTATGCTAAAGCTGATGTAACAATCGAAGGCATAACCTATAAAAATATTGGAATTAGGAAAAAAGGATTCTTAGGCTCACAAGACACCGAACGCCCCTCTCTGAAAGTGAAGCTCGATTATTCAGAAAAAAATCAAAATATTGGTGGGTTAAAAAACCTGACTTTCAATAATAACCGTCAGGATAGAAGTCTCATGAGTCAATTTATAGGCTACAAAATTTGGGACGAAGCCGGATCCCCGGGCTCGCGTTGCGCATATGCGAAAATCACAATCAATGGACGCAACCTTGGAGTATACTCTCATGTTGAAACTGTTCGAGAGCCACTATTGAAACGTGAATTCGGCAACGACAAAGGTACCCTATTCGAGGGTACAGTAGTCGATTTTTACCCAGAATGGGAAGGTAGTTTTGAACGAAAAACTGGTGACAATAAAAAAGGGCGTGAGCATATAGTTAAAGTAACTAATGCGTTGCAAGGAGGAAGTGGTAAATCCTTTTTTGGAGCCTTCGCCTCAGGACGCGCATGGATACCAACTAGCGAAAAACACGATAAAGATTGGTTCAAAATGGAGTTTGATGACCTCTCTTGGAAAATAGGTAACAATGGTGCTGGATATGAAGCTGGCAAAGGTTTTGAAAAACTAATATCTCCAAACTTTAATTTCATTGACCAGATGCACCATAAGGCCACTTCACTTTATCTTAGGTTCCCTTTTGAAATAAAAAATCTGGATGAAATTAAAAAGACAAAAAATTTATTACTTAGAATGAAGTGTGACGATGGGTTTGTTGCATACATCAACGGAAATGAGGTTGTTAGGTATAATTCTCCTCCAAACCCACAATGGAACTCTATGGCTACAGGAAGCGGAGACGATGGAGCGAACGCAACATTCGCAGCCTTCAACATAAATAAATATCGCGATAAATTTCGAGTTGGTAAAAATTTACTAGCTATTCACGGAATGAATATCAGCTCTAGCAGTACGGATTTTCTACAGGTTGCAGAACTTCAAACAAACGAAAATGACTATCAAACTGCCATATGGAAATTAATTGATGAAGAAGCATTTTACAAATTCTGGGCATTAGAAGGACTTCTAAGCTTTTGGGATGGCTACTCTGGAAATCGTAATAACTACTTCATCTATCTTAATCCCGAAACAAACAAATTTCACTTTATGCCATGGGGTGCAGACTGCCTTTTCGAAAAATTTAGTCGACTACGTGTAGACCGACGTTCACCACGATCAGTTCGATTACAAGGACTTGTAGCCCAAAAGCTATATCAAATCCCCTCTGTACGAAAAAAATACGCCTCAACAATGAGAGGACTTATGGATAAATACTGGAACGAAGAAAAACTATTGGCTGAAACACAACGAATTGAAGCTATGCTGTCTCCTCATATCAGCGACTACCAGTGGAGATCCGTTCGATTCGATTCGATTCGAGAATTTATTCAAAATCGGAGAGTAGATGTAGAAATTGAAATTAACGGCAAAGATATGCCACTTTGGCCAAGATAAAGTCTATTCTAATTTGTATTCGATTGAATGTCCCATCCAATGGATGCCCCATAAAAATACAAGTGCCAGTAAAAATATCAGCACAGCAGAGATTAGAAATCTTTTTAGCCTTTGATCCATTAAATCAATGCTAGACCAGAGTTGTAATCAAACCAAATGACGTTGCTCCAATTAATTTCTAGTATTTTTCCATTAAAATTTGACTGATCATTTCCTGAAGATCGAACAATCATCTTGTTTGCAGCTGTACGAATATGCAATAGAGATTCATGCCCAAGAGTTTCTACTGTATCCAATGTAACTTTAAAACCTATCCCTTTTTCGATCAATTTTAAATGCTCAGATCTAATGCCTAATAAAACTTTTATGCCGTTAAATTTGGCTACTGCCTTAGAAAAAATTTCAGGCAAATGAAGACTATCACCATCACCATCTTTAGTATCCTCAATAAAAACATTACTACCATCAAGCACATCTAACCTACCCCTTATAAAATTCATTCCGGGCGTTCCAATAAAATCACCAACAAACTTATGTACTGGTCTTTGATATAAGTCTAAAGGTGCACCAACCTGCATAACTTTACCCTTATTAATCACACAGATCCTTTGGCCGAGAGTCATAGCTTCAGTCTGATCATGAGTTACGAAAATCATAGTCGTTCTAAGACGGTTATGAAGCTTAGCAATCTCAGCTCGCATCTCAGCTCGCATACGAGCATCAAGATTTGACAGTGGTTCATCCAAAAGAAATATTTTAGGTTTACAAACCATGGCACGTCCCAGCGCAACCCGTTGACGCTGCCCCCCAGACAATTCAGCAGGTTTGCGTTGAAGAAAATCAGTTATTCCCAATAAATCAGCCGCATCGTCAACTCTCGACTGCATTTCTGATTTAGGGATTTTACGGAATTTCAAACTAAAAATAATGTTCTGCTCAACAGTCAAATGAGGAAAGAGAGCGTAGTTCTGAAAGACCATTGCCACATCTCTATCCTGAGGCTTAATATTGTTAACCTCTTTGTTTCCCAAACTTATAGAACCATTTGAGGGATGATCTAAACCAGCTATTAATCGAAGTAATGTTGACTTTCCGCAACCAGATGGACCGACCAAAGCCATTAATTCTCCATCTGGAACTTCCAAATTAATACCGGCTAACGCAGTCACTTCAGCTTTACGGTCAGTTTTAAAAACTTTGCAGAGATTATTGAGTTTTAAACTTGCCATAAATTAATTTTTTGAAGGACCAACTTTTTGCAAAAGAGGCAAAACCGTCAAGTTATTCGAGATATATGCAACAATATTTCGCATATCATTAAGGGATAAATCTATAGTTGAATTCTTCATTATTATACCATCTGTATCTTCAGGATGAAGGCCACGTTGACCACTAATATACTTGCTTAGCTGATCCATAAGAAACCAGTCCTCTTGAATATTTAAAGGAGGCGAATTAATTTGACGATTACCTTTACCTTCCGAGCCATGACAAGAAGCGCATCTAGCAGCATATAAAATCTTACCAAACTCTATGTTACCTCGAATTACCCTAATTGAAGGTTTGGGTGTCTGCTTGGAAAAATAGTCTGCCAATACTTCTAGCTCTACGTCTGTCTTAATATTTTTTATTGCACCCCCCATTAAATACTCAGCTCGATTATTTGGATTCTTACCTCTATAACCCAATTGAAATTTTTTTAACTGATTTCTTAGATACCAATCAGGAAATCCGTCCAACACGGGCCCCCTCTGCATTTCCTTTGCAGTGTGGCAAACCAAACAAGCATTTATTGTTTTACTATCCAAACTAATTTTAAGACTTGCATCATATGTATGATGATTAATTGATTCGAATCTGTTTTGAGTACACCCTTGGTTTGTCAAAACTACTAATCCGACCATTAAAAATATTATGCACCAACGACAAAACATCTCGTCCTCAGAATCTACATTGCTCGCCAAGTAACCGCGAGCCGGCAAATCTCGCACAAAATTGTTCTTTTAAATATAATCTCTTCCAGTGAATTCTCGGCAGAGTGCAATGTTAGCTCTAGCATTTGGAGCTTTTGCGATTGGCTTCGCACCTGTTTTCGCAGCTTTCGCCCTGAAACCTGAGTATGGTGGATTTGGACCTGCTTCTATTGGGTTTTACCGTATTTTATTTGCTCTGCCATTAATGTGGTTAGTACTTTGGATAACTCCATCAAAATTGGACTCTTTATCCAAATCTCAAAAACGCCCAATCGGGCTTTTGGCTTTATCCGGGGTTTTCTTCGCTATTGATCTAGTTTCATGGCATTGGTCGATAAAATATACGTCTATCGCAAATGCTACTCTACTAGCCAACTTCGCGCCACTGTGGGTCACTCTTTGGGCCAGGCATCTATTTGGCGAAAAAATTCATACCCGTTTTTTTATAGCACTTGGAATTGCGATAATTGGGGCTACAATTTTAATGCGCACAAGTTTTCAACTTAAGCCTGAACAACTTTTAGGAGACTTACTCTCTCTGCTAACCGCTATCTCATATGGCTCATACATGTTAACAGTTAAAAAACTTAGAGAAACTTGCCCTCCTCAACAAATCATGGCATGGAGCGGATTATTCGCAGTTCCGATAATGTTTTTTGCTGCAATGATTAGTGGGGAATCAATGATATCACCACAATTAAATGGTTGGGCTATTCTTATTGGCCTGGCGTTAATAAGTCATTTTGCAGGCCAGAGTTTAATCGCATATGCATTTGGACATCTGCCGGCTTCTTTAACTTCACTTAATTTACTTTTACAACCAGTCTTCGCAGCAGCACTTGGTTGGTTATTGCTGAGCCAAGCAATGGTTGGCAAACAAATGATTGGCGCGATAATTATACTAAGTGCTCTGACCATTGCTAATCGGTCTGTAAAAAGTAAATAATTTTTGTACCATCATGAGATGCATGGCAGCATACTGACGGATGGACTCATTTCAAAACGAGATTAAAGATACAGAGATACCACTGGATGCTCCTGCAAGAAGACGACTACCGATTCTTTTGCGACATGCTTGGTATGGCTTGAATCAGGCATTTCGTCGTCGAATCGCTCGAATGAAGCTGACGCCAGACCAATTTACAGTCATCCGAACACTCCTCGAATCCGAACCGGAAGGCTTAACTCAAAAAGGACTTGCTGATGCAATAAGCAGTGATCCAAATACAATCGCATCGTTACTCGAAAGAATGGAGAGTAATGGATTAATAAAACGACGACCGCATGAAAAAGATCGACGAGCAAACCGAGTAGAACTGTTGCCGTCAGCTAAGAATAAGTATGAAGCTATTAGACAAGAAGCAATCGAATTACAAGGTCAGGTGCTTGATAAACTACCTGAAAGTGATCGGGAAAAATTTCTATCAAACCTCGAAATTATCGCAGATGCATGCCGCAATATTTCTAATGATGAACGTTAATTAATAATATATAAATTTTAGAAACAACAAAATTTATTACTTAGGTCTTCTCTGTAACAGTAATTTAGCAAGCACAATTATATATTAAAAAATGTGTAATATCCGAAGCTTGACACTGTTGAGACTCTGTCTCATCTTTTTCTCCCGCCCATGCGGATGAGTATGAAATCCTTTTTAAAATTATCTCTTAGTCTCAGTTTTTTGCTTTGTGTTTATGTCTCTGCTGCTGAACTGAACGTGTACTCTCATCGCCATTATGATTCTGATGCCATTCTCTTTAAACAGTTCTCAGAAAAAACGAATATCAAAGTAAATGTCGTTAAAGGTAGTGCCGATCAGTTGATACAACGTTTAGTCACTGAAGGTAAAAATTCACCAGCAGACGTACTTCTTACAGTTGATGCCGGACGATTGCATCGGGCTAAAGCTGCAGGCGTACTTCAGCCAGTGAAGTCCAAAACGCTATTAAGCAATGTTCCTAAGTCTATGCGTGATCCAGAAGGAAACTGGTATGGAATGACCGTACGATCACGAGTAATAGTCTATTCAAAAGATCGTGTTAAACCAAGCGAGCTATCCACTTATGAGGCTTTGGCTAAACCGGAATGGAAAGGCCGAGTTGTTGCTAGATCATCAAGCAATATTTACAACCAATCACTGCTCGCTTCTATAATAGCTGCAAATGGAAAAGATAAAGCCCTAGCTTGGGCTAAAGCCGTTCGAAAGAACATGGCTCGTGCTCCGCGGGGTAGTGATCGAGATCAAGCACGTGCTGTTGCTGCTGGACTTGCCGATGTAGCCATCATGAATACCTATTACCTGGGAATTCTTGCAAATTCTTCCGTAGCGGCTGATCGAGAGGTAACTAATAAAGTCGGTGTCTTTTTTCCAAACCAAAAAAATCGCGGCGCACACATTAACGTTAGTGGGGGAGGAGTTACAGCCAGTGCAAAAAATAAAAAAGAAGCGATCCAATTTCTAGAGTTTCTTACAAGCGCGAAGTCACAGGAAACTTTTGGAAATGTTAACTACGAGTATCCAGTGAAAATAAGCAACAACCAATCTGAATTGCTCAAAAGCTGGGGTAATTTTAAAGCAGATAACGTTAATCTCTCCATATTAGGCGCTAACAATGCTGAAGCAGTGAAGCTGTTCGATCTCGCCGGTTGGGAGTAAGCTTCCAACGGATTGGCTCAATATTTAATCAAAATTGCGAAGCACTGGTTACTCTGCATAAAGCATGAGTTTCATTTTAAGCTCAATGCTTGGACAATTTCAGCCTTGGTTATAGGTCTTGTTTTATTTCTGCCCATGGCAGAAGTTATTTTGCACCTTACCATACCGGCTGAAAGCTGGAGACATATACGTGATACTGTTCTTGGACAATACATAAAGGGCTCATTAATCCTCGTATTTGGAACAGCCACTCTATCCATTCTTCTTGGTGTGTCGTCCGCATGGCTAGTAGCTTGCTGCAAATTTCCTGGTCGCAAATTTTTTGAGTGGGCTCTGATCCTACCACTTGCAATTCCAACCTATATTGCTGCCTATTCCTACTTCGACCTGCTTGACAAACTAAATCCGTTACTAATCTGGATACGGTTAAATATTAGCACTGAAGTAATGATATTGATTAGTGATGTAATTGTGTATCCTATGACAATTATTGTGCTAGCTTCTGTCCTTTACCCATACGTCTATCTTGTGGCACGTGCGGCATTCACTCAGCAAAGCAACCAATTTATAGAGGCAGCTCGAACTCTTGGCCATGGGCCTCACTCCACGTTTTGGCGGACTGCGCTTCCTTTAGCCCGACCGGCTATCGTCGGAGGAGTTTCTCTCGTCATCATGGAAACACTCAATGACTACGGTGCTGTAAAACACTTTAACATTCCGACATTTACCACTGGTATTTTCCGAACCTGGCTGTCAATAGGTGACCTCCCAGGTGCATTACGCCTAGCTGCCTGCCTAATGGTATTAATCCTATTTTTGCTAGTACTAGAAAAATGGCTTCGTTTTGGAGCTAAATTTCATAATAACAGCCAATCTGATCAGTCTTTTAAACCCTATGAGCTTAACCAAAAAAAATCCTTTTTAGCAATTATATGCTGCCTATTTCCGCTTGTAATAGGCTTTATCTTGCCTCTCTCTCGCTTGGTCTATTGGGCTAGTCAGACTGTAGAAAATGTTTTTGATTCAACCTTCATAATACTTACTTTCAACAGTATCGCAATAGCAGCAGCTGCAAGCTTTATAACAGTTATGCTTGCGGTTTTTTTAACCTTTACCACCCGTTATTTTGGAAGCCGAACAATCAACGCAACAAATCGTTTAGCGATCCTTGGTTATGCAGTTCCTGGAGCAGTAATCGCTATTGGAATCTTACTCTTAGCAAAGCAAGTTAACCAAGCAACTGGCTGGATTATGACAGGGTCCCTTTCAATGCTAGTTTTAGCATATATAGTAAGGTTTTTAGCAGTCGCCTGGCAGCCAATCGATTCGGGTATGGAACGCCATTGTGAGCAAATCAACAATGCATCAAGGTCACTAGGGGTAACAGCAATACAATCATTAACTAATATTAATATTCCACTGTTACGTAACGCGTTGGTAACGGCCGGACTATTTGTTTTTGTTGATACTATGAAAGAATTACCGCTGACATTAATACTCCGACCTTTTAATTTTGAGACACTCTCAACAAAAACATTCGACCTTGCACAACAAGCACAAATACCTGAATCATCAGTGCCAGCACTTTGCATAATTCTGGTCAGCCTTTTACCTTTGATATGGCTAAACCTTCAAATACGAAATACTGAAAAATGAACGTGCTTACCCTTCAAAACGTTACAAAGTCCTATAATTATAACGAACCCCCGGCTGTAAATAATCTCAGTTTCAGCTGCCAAAGCGGTGAAGTCGTTGCTCTCATAGGTGGTAGTGGAAGTGGCAAAACAACTCTTTTACGAATTATAGCTGGACTCGAGGCTCCAGACTGTGGCGAGGTTATTCTTAATAACAATATCCTAAATAGCTCAACCGTATTTGTTGCTCCAGAGAAAAGAAACTGTGGTCTTGTTTTTCAAGAATACGCTCTCTTTCCAAACAAAACAGTCCGACAAAATATCATATTTGGCAAAGGTGCAACGGACGACCCATCTTGGGTAAATGAACTGATTGATATAACTGGAATTACCGGATTAGAACAACGATTTCCGCATGAACTTTCTGGCGGCCAGCAACAACGTGTCGCCTTGGTGCGTGCACTAGCAACTCGCCCCTTACTTCTTCTTCTCGACGAACCGCTCAGCCACCTAGATCCGGAATTAAAGGAATCTGTCAGAACCGAATTGCTTAAACTATTTAGCAAATCTAAAACAACAGTAGTTTTTGTTTCACATGATATTGAAGATGCAACAGCAATGGCCGATCGTATGGTCGTTATTCACAAGGGTGAAGCTGAACAAATTGGCACATCAGATGAAATTTATAGAAATCCAATTAATAAAAATGTTGCTCGTTTGTTTGGTAAAACAAACTTTATACCAATCGAACTAATACCCAATGCCCCATATTCATTTACGGAAAAAGAAAGTAATGAAAAAGTTGTTCCTGTTCGGCCTCACCAGTTGCAGGTCATAAATGACTCAACCAACAACCTTCCAAAGTTTACAGGGAAAGTAAAATCAGTCTTAAATCACGGTGCCTATAAGGAAGTAGAATTCAAAACCACACAATTTAGCCTTACGCTTCACCTTCCAAAGAATCTAAGTGTTCAAGCTGACAGTAAATTCACCATAGGATATAACCCTGAACTTTGATTCGCTAAAATGTAGCTGAACGCGGCGCGCGGGGGAAAGGAATCACATCACGCACATTCGCCATTCCAGTGGCATAAATAAGTGTTCGTTCAAAACCGAGCCCAAAACCAGCATGGGGAACCGTGCCATATTTTCGTAAATCACGGTACCACCAGTAATCAGACTTATCTAAATTTAATTCATCTAACCGCGCATCAAGGACATTAATTCGCTCTTCTCTTTGAGAACCTCCAATAATTTCACCAATGCCAGGGGCTAACACATCCATTGCAGCAACTGTTTTTCCATCTTCATTCATTCTCATATAAAATGCCTTTATATCCTTTGGATAATTAACAACTACCACTGGTCGGCCAATGTGCTCTTCAGTAAGCCAACGCTCATGTTCACTCTGCAAGTCCATCCCCCATTTCACAGGAAATTGAAATTTGTGACCATCAGCGACTGCTTTTTCCAGCCGCATAATGGCTTCTGTGTACTCCATGCGTTCAAAGCTTGCTTCAACAAATTTCTCTAAACGACCGATACAATTCTTATCTACTCGCTCCTGAAAAAAAGCCATGTCGTCTGGACGCTCGTTAAGTAGTGTACGAAAAATTTCCTTCAAAAAATTTTCAGCAAGATCGGCATTATCTGAAAGATCAGCAAATGCAATTTCTGGCTCAATCATCCAAAACTCTGCAAGATGTCTTGAAGTATTTGAATTCTCAGCTCTAAAAGTGGGTCCAAATGTATAAACTTTACTTAATGCCAAACAGTAACTTTCAACATTAAGCTGCCCGGAAACTGTAAGATTTGTCTCTTTACCAAAAAAATCTTGAGAAAAATCAACATCACCACTTTTTGTTCTTGGCAAATTTTCGAAATCTAATGCACTAACTCGAAACATCTCACCAGCTCCCTCACAATCGCTACCAGTAATAATAGGAGTATGCACCCAATAAAATCCGTTATCATGAAAATAACGATGAATAGCATTTGCAACACAATGTCTCACACGAGCCATTGCAGAAAAAACATTAGTACGAACTCGTAGATGGGCCTGTTCTCGCAGATATTCAAATGTATGCCGTTTAGCTGGCATAGGGTATGTCTCAGGATCATCAACCATTCCAACTAACTCGATACGAGATGCTAATAATTCTACACTTTGACCTTTGCCTTCTGATTCAACCACTTCCCCTTCAGCAATAAGTGAACAGCCAGTGGTCAAATTCTGAATTTCACTTTCGTAATTGTGTAAATCACCAGGCGCTACCACTTGAGCAGTATCAAAACAAGAACCATCATGTAACTGCAAAAATGAAAGACCAGCCTTGGAGTCCCGCCGTGTACGTACCCAACCTTGAAGGCGAATTCGGTCCCCCACCGAAATGCCATCCTTCTTTAATAATTGATTAACGCTCACAAGTCGTAAACCCTCGCTCATGAGCAAGATGTTAAGCCAGTCCTATATAAGAGTCCAAAGGAAGTTGCTGAAAGTTCCAGAAATATAATTTTTCTATATTAAGATAAGTTTTTAGTAATTAGAAAAGTATGACTGTAAAAAGTTGATCGCTAATGGATTCGTGCCAAACTCTTTCCTGAAGATTGAAAAAGTTATCTAAATTATTTTTTTTAACGCTAGTAGCCTTGGCAGATATTTCCGCCCACGGTAAACCTAAAGGATTAAATGATTTTTTAAAAAAACACTGTTTTGACTGTCATGATAAAGATACGCAGAAAGGAAAGCTTAATTTAGAATCTATTTCATTCAATCTTGATAATCAGAAATCCTTCAAAGATTGGGTACTTATTCACGATAAGGTTCAGACCGGAGAAATGCCACCTAAGAAAAAATCCCGTCCAAATTCTGATGAGTCATCAAGCTTCTTAAAAGCACTTACCACAGAACTAACTAATAAAGATCAATCACGAGTCACCCAAAACGGACGATCCAACTTACGCCGACTTAACCGATTCGAATTTGAAAATTCGCTCCGCGACCGACTAGATTCACCTTGGCTACTTGTCGCCGATATGTTGCCTGAAGATGGAATATCATATTTATTTAACAAGGTTGGTGAACGACTAGATGTTTCACACGTACAAATCTCAAAGTTCTATGAAGTTTCTGAATATTCAATTCGAGCTGCTCTTCAAACAGTTGCCCATAAAACGAGCAAACAAAAATTTTATGCACGAGAAGAGGGAAACATGATCAGTGCCCTTCGTTGGAAGCCTAATATTCAGACAGCCGCAACCCGTGCCTCAATTCCACTACTAGGGACGACACCTCAACCAGAAATCATCCGAGGTAATAAACCCATGACAGTTGGTTCCTCCAATCCTGAAATCCGAGAACAGGAAGCAGTAGGATTCGTATCGGGAACATATACGGCCACAACAAAATATGACTTCACACGTGTACAAGTGCCAATTGATGGACGATACAAAATACGTATGAAAACATATACGTTTCTAGCCGGACCAAACGGTGCTAGCGGTGGTAAAGATCACGGTTTAACTGGAGGAAACAAGGCCTGGTGGAGGCCCAGCCGGACAGTTGCTTTCCCTGGAATTCGCTCTGAACCAATTACCCTATACTCAGTATCTCGTAACGGTGATAGCCGATGGCTTGCGACTTATGATTCATTTCCTAAACCTCAAATCTCTGAATGTGAAGTAGTTCTGAAGAAAAATGAAATTATCAGACCAGATGCAACTCGTCTAATTCGCACCCGTCCTGGGTGGAGCGGTAATGCCAATGCAACTCTTAAAGGCGTTCCAGGTTTCGCTTTAAACTGGCTGGAAATAGAGGGTCCGCTTCAAAATGAATGGCCACCTGCAAGCTTTAAGGCAATAGCCGGCCAGATGCCATTTGAACTGGTTAAAGGCAAAGTTAAACTTATTTCAAAGAACACAAATAAAGATGCACATAATTTATTGATCGAGTTTATGCAGAGGATATATCGCCGACCGATTAATGATTCAGAAGTAAATGTCTATCTATCAATTTTCAAACGGAGCCAATCACTTGGACTGGATTTTACTGACTCAATTATAGCAGCATTTTCAACAATTTTATGCTCACCCGATTTTTTATTTTTAGATATTAATCAAGGAAGACTTAATCAAAAATCACTCGCATCACGCCTTTCATTTTTTCTTTGGAACAGTCCTCCAGATAATACACTTGAAAAGATAAAAAAATTAAACGATTCGGAAATATTATATAAACAAACAAATCGAATGATTGACAACGCTAAGTCCTCACGATTTGTAAATTCATTTCTCGATTATTGGCTAGATTTAAGAGACATCCTTGCAAACGCACCAGATGCTATTCTTTATCCGGACTACTATTTGGATGACGAACTTACCGAAGCATCCGTATTTGAAACTCGAGCTTTTTTTACCGAATTGATAAAACAAAATCTACCTGCTCGAAATTTAGTTGATTCAGAATTTACATATGTGAATGAACGTTTGGCAAAGCACTATAAATTAGAACCTTTCGAAGGAACTAAGTTACGAAAGGTATCGCTTCCAAAAAACTCACCGCGGGGTGGTCTTTTCACTCAGGCTAGTATTCTACGTGTGACTGCCAATGGCACTACCACCTCCCCCGTAGTAAGAGGCGCCTGGATAATGGAGAGAATAATGGGGGTGCATATTCCACCACCGCCATCCGGCATCGAAGCAATTACACCTGATACGCGTGGCTCAACTACAATTCGTGAACAGCTGAATAAACACAGGAATACAGAATCCTGCGCAGGATGTCATAGCAAGTTTGACCCTATAGGTTTTGCTTTGGAAAATTTTGATGTGGCCGGAGGCTGGCGTGACCGCTATCGGTCCCTAAGTAAAAAAGGAGAACGTATAAAAGGAATTGGAAAGAATGGGCATGCCTTCAAATTTCGACTTGGAAAACACATCGACTCTTCAGGACAAATAAATAACGGGCAAAGATTCAATAATATCTCAGAGCTAAAACAATTGTTACTCAAAGACGAAAGAGCCATAGCTAAAAATCTTCTTCACCAACTAATAGTTTATGCTACCGGAGCCCCTATAACTTTTGGAGATCGACCAATTGTAGATTCAATTCTCAACCAATGTGAAGATAGTAATTATGGGGTTCGATCGCTTATTCATTCACTCATACAAAGCAAAATTTTCTTAAATAAATAAAACTTTCATGTGCATTGCATACTATGGCTAAGTCGTTAAAATTCACTTAACAAATGAAAGCTCCGCACATAGCCGACAAACACACATTAAACCGTCGCACATTCCTGCGAGGAGCTGGAGTGGCTATTTCATTACCAATTTTAGATTCTATGACACCAGTTTTCGCTCGGGCTAAAGAATCGAATCACCCAAAGCGTATGTTGGCTATCTGCAATAATCTTGGACTGCTTCCAGATCGCTTCTTTCCCACCGAAGTTGGAACAAACTTTACACTTTCTCCATATCTGAACGAACTTAAAGATCACCGCAAAGATTTTACAGTCTTGAGCGGTGTATCACACCCTGGGGTGGACGGTTCGCACTCTTCAGATGTATCATTTCTAACCTGTGCTCCACACCCAGGCGGTGGCGGTTTTCGCAACTCTATTTCACTCGATCAATTTATCGCAGGAAAAATCGGCCATAAAACAAGATTCCCTTCACTAACACTAGGTGTAAACGCAAGTATTGGTCGACGCAGCTTATCATGGACAGGTGCAGGGGTATTACTTCCTTGCGAAAATCGTGCGTCTTCAATCTACAAAAAATTATTCCTTCAAGGCTCTAAAGAGGAAATAGAGCGACAAATAAATAAATTACAATTAGGTGAAAGTATTATGGATACACTTGCACAGGAGTCGAAGTCATTAATACGCCGACTCAGTGCAACTGATCGTGACCGAATTGACCAATACACTACTGCTGTCCGTGAAGCTGAAAAACGCTTAGTTATGGCACGAGCCTGGGAGCACAAACTAAAGCCCAATGCTCCAGTTGGAATGCCAGCTGATCCATCTAACCGTAATGCGTTCATGCAAATGACAAAGCTGATGTATCAAATGATCAAATTGGCATTTCAAACCGACTCTACTCGCAGCATTACACTTCTGCTTGATGGCAACAACTCCCCCGCGATAAAAGTTGCAGGCACAAAGATCACTGATGGTTATCACAACCTTTCTCATCATGGCATGAACCCCGAAAAGATTAAGCAACTAAGTGCTATTGATCATTCGCAGATGAAGCTTTTTGGTGAATTAATCCGAAACTTAAAAAATATCAATGAAGGAGAATCAAAACTTCTAGATAATACCTTACTGATGTACGGCAGCAATTTTGGTGATGCAAACAAACACACTACAAACAACATGCCTATACTTATCGCAGGAGGGAAATTAAAGCACGGGCAACATCTAGCGTTTGACAGAGCTAATAACTATCCACTCCCTAACCTCTTCGTCAGCATGTTACAGAGCATGGGAATCGAGGCTGATAAGTTTGCAACCAGTACAGGTACCATGCGGGGCCTTAGCATAGGGTAATCAATAAGAATCCTCCTCTTAAAATGCTGATAACATGGATCTCACTAAACAAAGGAAATGTGGTTTTACACTAATTGAGTTACTTGTTGTAATTGCAATTATTGCAATTCTTGCAGGTTTACTTCTTCCAGCTTTGGCTAAAGCCAAAGGTAAGGCAACTGGAATTAGTTGCATGAATAACCTTCGACAGATGAGTTTTTCCTGGACGATGTATGCGGATGACAATGACGACAAGCTAGTTCCCAATGCTGTTTATTCTAATCGACGAAACTCTTGGGTTCAAGGTTGGCTTAATTACGCTCAGCCAGTCCCTGACAATACAAATACGGTATACCTAATGCAAAGCTACCTATGGCCGTATCACAAAAGTCTTGGAATCTGGAAATGCCCTGCAGACAAAAGCACCTCTCGCCATGGTGGCAAAGAGCTGCCAAGGGTCCGAAGCATCGCTATGAACGGGTTTCTAAATTCTCCAACCATTCAAACTTGGCAAACAGGTTTCCAAACTATGCGCAAGCTCTCTGACGCTGCAGGGAAACCATTAAGTGAATTGTATGTTGTTCTAGATCAGCGCGAAGACCGAATAAACAACGGATATTTCGCTGTTGATATGAACGGCTATAATCCTAGAAATCCTACAGCAACGCGCTGGGTAGATTATCCAGCTAGCTACCACAACAATGCAGGAGGAGTCACCCTAGCCGATGGTCATGCGGTAATCAAAAAATGGGTAGATGCTCGCACCACTGTTCCAATTCGTAAGGGGATAAATATCCCAGTCTTCGTACCCTCACCAAAAAATACTGATATACTTTGGCTGCAAGAACGTTCTGCTCCTCCGAAACGCAAGCGACGTTGATCTATAAAAGACACGCAAATCAAGCTCGTTTACTTAGGGCAACTGTGGCTAAATTAGCCCTACAACTTTTCCATGACGTGAGATTGCTTTTTTTTATTTCACTTTCGATTTCAAGCTTTCTAACTTTTGCGGCAGAGCCGACAATTAGTTTAGTCAAAGACGATGTCGTTGTATTTCTTGGTGGAACGGACATGGTTCGCGCACAACGAAGCGGTCATTTAGAGACTCTTCTCACTTGGCATTTTCGAGAAGAAACACCCAAGTTTCGAGATATGTCTTGGGAAGCAGATACAGTATTTGCGCTTGGCACCGAAACCGAGCGTTGGCGAAACGGCGGCTACCGAGGCATCAAGGGACTCGGCAATCTGGAAACCCAACTTAACAATTTAAAAGCTTCGGTTATTATAGTTCAACTTGGAAAAAACGAAACATTCTCTGGTATCAAAGGCCTTGAAGCATTCATTCAAGCTAGTAATAAATTGCTAGGTCGCCTGCGAGGGGAAGATCGGAAGTTGATTGTCATTTCACCAACAAAATTTGAGCAAGCAGAAAACCCACTTTATCCCGACTTAAGAGAGAAAAATTCCGACTTATCATATTACGTAAAAGAACTAAAAAAATCTGCTTCAAAAAATGACGCTTTTTTTGTTGATCTGTTTACTGATAACAAAGAAAATTTTACTACAAACGGCTTACACATTGACCCAAATAATCAAGCCAAGTTTGCGTTACAAATCGCAGCATCACTTGGGATCGAACGTCCCAATGGATTTGAGGGATTGGATGATTTACTTGAATCAGTTCGCGAAAAACACAGGCTATGGTTTGACTACTGGCGACCAGCTAATTGGAAATGCTTGTTCGGCGACGACAATCGCCGTGTATTTAGTATCGGCAATCAAAAAAGTATTCCCAGTATTCGAGATGAACGAGATCAGATTCCTGATTTAATAGCTGCAGCGGAAAAAAATGTTACTGCTGTAGCCAAAGGCATCACTAAGCCAAAGATAACAAAACAAATTCCTCTTCCACCACCAACCTCAGCAATTTCACCCAAAGAGGAGTTGAAAGAATTTCGTCCAGCTGAAGGTTTCGAGGTAAATCTTTTTGCTTCTGAAAAGCTCGGCGTGGAAAACCCGTTAACCATGAGATGGGATTCTAAAGGAAGAATGTATGTAGCTTGTACTTGGACATACCCGCACCTCAAACCAGGTGAGATTCCAAATGATAAAATAATACTACTCACGGACACAAACGGTGATGGACAAGCAGATCGTTCAACCGTGTTTGCTGATGGTTTAAATATACCCACTGGCTTGGAGACAGCCAACGGTGGAGTTTATGTCGGTCAATCGACTGACCTTCTTTTCCTAAAAGATCTAGACGGCGATGGCGTGGCGGATGAACGAAAGTTGATCTTAAGCGGATTCGGAACTGGAGATTCACATCAAGCAATGAACTCTTTCACATGGAGTCCAGATGGTGAGCTTTTCTTCTGTCAAGGTGACGGTATCGAATCTCGAGTGGAAACTCCTTGGGGTATTTCTTCACTTTATCAAGCGGGAGTTTATCGCCTCCGACCGGGGCGACTTGAACTTCATGGCCTACTAGATGATTTTATGGGACCAGGCAACCCCTGGGGTGTTGTTTTTGATAATTGGGGCCAATCACTTGTTGTTGATGGGGCTGGAGGAATCTCATACCTAACACCAGCCTCGATACCAGCCAAACGGCGGTTACGCCTCGATCGAATTGGTAACCCTGGCGGCTACTGCGGAGTCGAAATGCTCAACGGGCGAAACATGCCAAAATCGATGCGAGGCCAATTTGTAATTAACGACTACAAGTCTAACTCCGTTAAAAGGTTTTCTCTTAAACCCAATGGATCAGGTTTTAAATTGGACTGGGAAGACGCCGTACTTAAATCGGATCACCGAAAATTCCGCCCTGTCGATATTCGAATGGGACCCGATGGCGCTATTTACATTGCAGATTTTTACAACAATGTAATTTGCCATCAGGATGATTACTTTCGAGATCCCACCAGAGATCTACACCACGGTAGAATTTGGCGTGTCACTTACAAAAAGAACCCGCTCGCACCTAAGCCTTCTTTCTCGCATGCCTCAACTGACCAACTGCTGAATATGCTCAAGGCTCCTGAGCGGTGGACACGTCAACAGGCAAAATTCGAACTCAATAATCGTAAAGGTATAAATGTTAAACAGATAACAGAAAATTGGGTTAGCCAAATAAAGAAAAACGACCCAGACTACGATAGGAATCTTTTTGAAGCATTAGCGCTTTGCGCAATTGCTGAAGCTCCAAGCCATAAATTACTTAAACAGGTTATAAACCTAAAAA
Organism: Limisphaerales bacterium; assembly: GCA_004213515.1. GTDB lineage: Bacteria > Verrucomicrobiota > Verrucomicrobiia > Limisphaerales > UBA1096 > UBA1096. Next base: position 57,331 of record SHAK01000007.1, read on the forward strand.
ACCATAAAGCTCGAGCCTTTGCCGCAAGGGTTCTTGGCCGTTGGCATGATCGAATACCAAACACAAACAAGCTATTGGCGAAGATAACAAACGATCCTCACCCACAAGTCAGACTTGAAGCAATTCTAGCATGCGGCCAAATACCAAAGGCTGAAGTAATTCAATTTGCAGCACAAGCAGTCACAAGACATTCTAAAGACAAGTGGATTGACTACGCATTTACTCAAGCAGTACGTCATCAAGAACAAAACTGGATGGATGGACTTACAAATGGCACCTTGGATTTTGAAAACGACACTAGCTCAATGCTTGCCATACTGGAAAAAGGAGGCAGTAAAAAAATGCTCTCAAAATTAATAAGCTTGGCGAAGTCAAAGAGCATCGATGAAAAAGCTTTATCAGGAGTTTTTAGAGGCATCGCTTCCCTTGGAGGAACGAACGAAATAAAAAGAATTTTTGAACCTTCTTTCCATTCATCATCAGCAAGCCAAATGGCAGCATGGTCAGCACTAATCAATTCTCAGTCAGCTAAAAAGCCAGAAGGTAATACACATATGATTTTGCAAACAGCCCTTGAAGGAACGAATGACTCAATGCGGATGCTATCACTGAATTTAATTGAAAAATGGAAGATTTCAAAACTAAAAGATTTAACCTCAACCTTCGCATTTAAACAGACTTCAAGTAATGCAACACGTCTTGCAGCAATCCAGGCATTAGGAAAACTAAGTGGAGTGGACACAAAAGAATTAAACCGACTTATCAATAGTAAAGAATCGAAAGCCCTTAAGGTAGCTGGGATTAAAAGCCTCACTAGGCTGAATCTCTCAGAGGCAGCAAAGCTCGGTGCTGAATTGATTAAGAATGAGCAGTTAGTAAATGAAGTTTTACATGCTTTTTTGAATCGAGCAACGGGAAGTAAAGCTCTTACGGAAGCTTTAATTAAAAGTAATCTTAATAAAGCTTCGGCAGGTATCACTCTAACCAAGCTGCAATCAATCGGTAGCAGCGATAAAAATCTAATCAATTATTTGAGCAAAGTAGCTGAAGTGAAAAATACTGTTCCAATTTATTCACCAGAATATGTTTCTAACTTGGCTAAAATAGCTTCTGAAGGAGACGCTGGTAATGGAAAATTAATATTTTCAAAAACTGGATGCGCTGCTTGCCATAAAACTGAATCTGCAAATAATAACAGCATAACTTTAATAGGACCGGAACTCGAAACAATAGGGAATACACTAAGCACTGAGCGGATCATTGAAGAAGTAATTTGGCCTAGTCGACACATTAAAGAGGGATACAACTTATTAAAAATTACTACAAATGAAGGTGATATCTATCAAGGCTATGAGAGACGTTCAAAAGAGAGAAATGTTATTCTTCGACCACTGTCTCAAGATCAAACAATAACAATCTCACAAGACCAAATTAGAGAAAAAACACAATTAGGTTCCGCAATGCCAACTGGGCTGACTGCTAGCTTAAGTAAGCAGCATCTTGCTGACTTAATTCGGTATTTATCAGATAAGGGCCGAAATTAAACAATGATGCTAGGTCAACTAAGAACTCCAGATTTAGTCGTTCTCATAGTCTACTTTTTACTATTGATCGGTGCTGGATTTTACTTCAGAAAACGCAGTCTTACTGTTGAAGGGTTCACAGTCGCCAACCGTTCACTTCCCGGCTGGGTATGTGGTCTATCAATATTTGGCACTTATTTAAGTAGTAATACTTTTATTGGTGTCCCCGGGAAGGCGTACGGCACAAACTGGAATAGCTTTGTCTTCACCCTTTCTATTCCTATTGCCGCGTTAGTCGCAGTTAAATGGTTTGTTCCCTTCTATCGTAAAAACACTGGCCTCTCCGCATACGAACATCTAGAAAAAAGATTCGGCCCTTGGGCAAGGATATACGCCGTAATTTGTTATCTCTTAACACAAATCTCAAGGGTTGGTACAATTATGTTTGGTGTCGCTATCGGACTAAGCGCTCTTACAGGATGGAAACTTGAAACTATTATAATTGTATCAGGATTTGCCGTCACTCTTTACACACTACTTGGAGGAATTGAAGCCGTCATATGGACTGATGCCATTCAAAGTGTCATTCTAACTATTGGAGCAATTATGGTAGTTGGATTGATTCTCACCGACATGCCAGGCGGTGCAGAGAACGCACTTTCAATGGCTTGGGAAGCTGGCAAATTTAACTTGGGAGAGTTTAATAGCCTAAGTTTATCAGAATCAACAGTATGGGTAGTTCTAATGTATGGCATATTCATAAACCTAACAAATTTCGGTATCGATCAGAACTTCGTGCAGAGGTATCACGCAGCTAGTTCCGAAAGAGCTGCAGGTCGCTCGGTCTGGATGGGAGCACTATTATACATGCCAGTGGCGCTTATGTTCTTTTTTATAGGCTCTATACTTTTCTCCTATTATCAAGCTAACCCCGATCTTCTAGAAGAAGTAAAAATCACTAAAGCTACTGAATTGATAGCAGAGCAATCTACCGGACTTACCAAAGGGTCAGACGAAGAGATTGCCAAAATAAAACTTATAGCAAAGGAGCTAGAGCCTGATAAATACGGTGATAAGATACTCCCTCATTTTATCGCAAACCGAATGCCAGCTGGACTTGCAGGAATGCTAATCGCAGCATTATTTGCTGCCGCCATGAGCAGCATCGATACCAGCTTGAATAGCTCATCCACAGTCGCACTTCAGGATTTTTACCGACGGTGGTCAAATCCTAACGCCAGCGAGGCGGAAAGCATAAGATTTCTGCGCGCTATGACAGTTTTATTTGGAATAATCGGCACTAGTGTTGCATTAGCAATGATGGGTGTAAAAAGTATACTCGACGCTTGGTGGAAAATAAGTGGAGTGTTTGCAGGAGGAATGTTGGGATTGTTCCTCCTCGGATTCATTAGTCGAAGGGCTAACAATGCCGGAGCAGCTATTGGGGCAACTATCGGTGTGCTCGTGATCATCTGGATGACTTTTTCGCCAGACTTAAAGGAAGAGCTTGGTTGGATGAGTAGCCCATTCCATGCCAACATGATTACGGTTATTGGAACACTTTCCATATTTCTTTTAGGACTTACTGCGTCTTGGTTTTTTCGTTGTAAACGCAGTTAATCTTGCAACTGGCAAGAAGCACGACCACAATCAGCCCTTCGAAATATGGCTGATTTTCCAAATGAAATTCGAATCAACCCAGCAGCACTTAATAAGATGATTATAGGTGGCATCGCTGTTGGACTGATCGCAATAGGGTTATACACTAGTTTTTTTAAAGTAGACCCAAGAGAACACGCAATAGTCTTAAGGTTCGGCAAATACACCGGCCAACCTATCACTGAACAAGGCCTACACTTCAAATTACCATTTGGAATAGACAGACACCAAATAGTCGAAGTCACAACAATGCAAAAGGAAGAATTTGGTTTTTCTACTCAATCTGCAGGACAAAGAACTCGTTATGCGAGTCGGAATAGGAACCAATCAGAGACTTCACTTATTGTCACCGGCGATTTGAATATTGCCGATGTAGAATGGTCAACACAGTATGTTGTAAACAACGCTTATAACTATCTCTTTAAAGTTAGAAATGCGGATGAAACATTTCGAGCAATGAACGAAGCTGTAATGCGTGAAATTATTGGTGATCGAACGATCAACGAAGTCCTCACCTCCGGTCGAAGCGAAATCCAACAAGAAGTAAAAGACAAACTTCAAAGTTTAGCCAATCAATATGAATTGGGAATCAAACTGGAAGAAGTGATATTGCAAGATGTCAACCCTCCAGAATCTGTAAAAGCATCTTGGAATGACGTTAATCAGGCTCAACAAGAACGTTCACAAAAAATTAATACTGCCCAAGCAGAATTTAATAAAGTCATACCCAAGGCGAAAGGTGATGCCGCACGAGTGATTGAAGAAGCCAAAGGGTATGCAGTCGAACGTGTCAATAATGCACAAGGTGATGCAGATTTATTTAAGCAGGTCTATTCTGCTTACAAACTAGCACCAGAAGTTACACGCAAAAGAATTTATCTTGAAACCATTGGCAAAGTTTTTACTACCGGACCAGAAACAACCGGACCAAAAAAAATCATATTAGACGAAGAGGCTAAAGGCCTACTTCCGCTACTAAATCTTAATACTGGAGGCAAATAATGTTGAAGCAATTATCATCTATCATTTTCGGAATCGTTCTTTTCATTCTTATCACAATAACGTTTTCATCGATTTATATTGTTGATGAAACCAAGCAAGTGTTTGTCACACAATTTGGAAAAATTGTACGAGGTCCTATCAACGGCCCTGAAAAAACTGGCGAAAACAATGAAGCTGGACTTTATTTCCGGATACCTTTCATTCAAGAAATTCATAAGTTTGAGAAACGCTATCTGGAATGGGATGGCGACCCTAATCAAGTTACAACAAAAGATAAGTTATTCATATTTATTGATACCTATGCAAGATGGCGGATTGTCGATGCCAAACTATTTTTCGAAAAGGTTCAAAATGAATACGGAGCGCAGGGACGACTTGACGATATTCTTGACGGAGAAGCTCGTATTGTAGTTGCTGCTAATAATTTAGTAGAGGTCATTCGCTCTCGGCAACGAGAAGTTATTATTGAAGAGACTGAACTTCTTGATGACGAGTCCCAATTGAAACCATTTAAAGATGGAAGGTCTGCACTTGCTCAAAAAGTTTTGGATAATGCTGGCCCCAACCTAAAGAGTGAGTTTGGCATCGAACTGCTCGATTTTCGTTTTAAACGAATTAATTACTCTCAAGAAGTTCGCTCAAAGATTTTTGACCGAATGATTTCAGAAAGAAGTCGTATCGCAAATAAATTTCGGTCAGAAGGCGACGGAGAAGCAGCAAAAATCTTGGGAGAACAGAAACGTGAGCTAAAAAAAATCACGTCAGAGGCATATTTACAACAACAGCAGATTCAAGGTAAAGCAGATGCTGATGCTGTAGAAATCTATGCCGAGGCATTCAATCAAAGTGACGAATCAAAGGAATTCTATGAATTCCTAAAAACGATGGAGACTTATGAAAATACCTTGTCGGAAAAAGATACGCTTATTCTTTCGACAGGATCTGATTTTTTCAGATTCATGAAAAATTCCGCTCCGGCAAACAAATGATCCGATTGCTTGGATAAATGGTTTATCGAGTATAGGAACGAGTAGCATGCAATTTGTTTTGCATTAATTTAACAAGTGACTCGTTACCTTTGCGTCTTGCTAGGTTAATGTACTCTAGTGGATCCGTTTTATAGTCGTAAAGCTCTACACCATGTTTTCCATCATGACCCCACTCGGTATAACGATATCGGGAAGTACGAATTGTACGCCCCAACGGCTTTTGACCGACAGCCTTTTTTGAAAATTTTCCACGCGCACGAGTAACTGTGAATGCAGCTTCTCTTACACTTTTTGTTGTATCTTTTAAGATAGGCACAAGGCTTTTACCTTTTAAGTGGCTAGGCTTATCTAAACCACATAGCTCGGCGAGGGTTGGATAAAGATCAATTAATTCTACCAGTGAAGTTGATTTTTTTCCTACAGTTCTTTCACCTGGAACCGATATAATCATTGGAACACGAGCGCTTCCTTCAAATAGATCACTTTTTTGCCAAAGACCATGATGACCGAGATGATAGCCATGATCTGAAAAGAAAACTACGATAGTATTTTCTGTTAATTTTAATTTATCCAAAGCATCCATTAGCTTACCAACACAAGCATCCATTAGTGTAATAGATGCATAGTAAGCTTGAATAATCTCCTTTCTCTTGGAAAGAGAAAGCTCCCGCTGATGAGGCCGATCATGTAATGCTAATGATGGAATATCATTTCGGTCTCCAGCTTTTTCCATTAACGGTATAATCTTCTCGAGAGGATATAATTCAGCATAGTGAGCAGGCGCAACATAAGGAGTATGAGGTCGAAAAAATCCCATTGCTAAAAAAAATGGCTTACCAGTTTTATCTGGATGATGCTCCTCCATTATTTGAATAGCATCAATCGCACCTTTGCCATCAGTGTGATCTTCATCTTTACTTTCCACAATACGCCAAGAGATGGTGCCACCGTACTTCCCCTTCATAAGTGTAGAGACCGGCTCCAGTTGAGTACGATCAATACCAATTGGATTAGCTACACGATTCCACGATTTCTCGTCGTCTTCACCTGAGGTACCAATCTGCAAAGGAACTCCATAGTGATAAATCTTCCCTACCCGAGCAGCAAAATAACCGTTAGCAATAAAATGCTGAGAAAGAGTAGGCAGATCAGGGTGAAGCTCTCTAAAAACCCCAGCATTAGAAAGCACCCCTGTTTGCTCAGGATACAATCCTGTCATTAGCGATGAGCGGCTGGGGTTGCAAACTGGATACTGGCAGTAAGCTCGATCAAATTGAATACCTCGCTTGGCTAAACGATCAATATTTGGAGAATGCACTAGCGGATGACCATAGCATCCTAAATCATTATTTAAATCATCCACTGCTATAAACAAAACGTTTGGCTGTTTTCCAGCAGTTGCTTTGTCATTTTCAAATATTAAAAGTATAATTATAAAAAACCAAATTCGCCAAAAAGACCTAAGAAAAATCATAAAGAAAATCTAACAAAACCCTACAAATGAAGAAAGTTCTGCTTCTAACATATAAAATTATTTAAAAAATGAGTTGCCTTACTAGAGTTACAGCTTATTTTCTCGGCTTGCGGCTTATAACTCTAAGCTGCCAAACTACAAGGACATGAATTCCGCCCATTTTCTGCGTAACGTCAGATGGACGAACTCCGCTTTTTTAATTGGCACACTGTTAACCTCATTCATCGGTCTCCCTATTTTTATTTATCATTATGGGGGACAGATCAATTGGTGGTTACATGGCAGTGTGTTCGTTGCAATGTTCATCGCATCAGGATTAAGCATAACACTCGGCTATCATAGACTCTTTTCACATCTGTCTTTCAAAGCAAGTTGGCCTGTTCGATTACTGACTCTAATTTTTGGAGCTACGGCAATGGAAAATTCAGCATTAGAATGGTGTTCTGACCATCGACGTCACCATAAACACACCGATGATGATGAAGATCCATACAACATTCAGAGGGGTTTCTTTTTTGCACATATGGGCTGGATAATGATGCGACCCATTGGAGGTGAATCACCTTTAACAAACGTCAATGATCTTAAAAGAGACCCTTTAGTTCGTTTCCAACACAAGTGGTGGGCAGCCATAGGTATACTCGTGGGCTTTGGGCTTCCAGCATTAATAGGCTATCTTGTCGAAGGTGGCATAGGTGCTGCATCCGGACTATTAATTGGAGGTGTTACTCGACTTGTTGCTGTGCATCATATGACTTTTTTCATTAACAGCCTTTGCCACACTCTCGGTCATCAACCTTACTCAGACCGCTGCTCTGCAAAAGACAGCTGGATTATGGCACTCTTCACATTTGGAGAAGGGTATCATAATTTCCACCACGAATTTCAACACGACTATCGTAATGGCGTGAAATTTTGGCAATTTGATCCAACAAAATGGACAATTCATATTTTGGAGAAAATCGGCATGGCGTCAAAATTACGTCGAGTGGCCGACGAGACCATTTTGATGGCAGAAATTTATCAAAAACAACGTACGGTTGCTGAACGCCTTGAAAAACAAGAACAGAATATCTGCGAAAAAACTCAAAAACTTTTTACTGACGCTCAAGAACAACTAAATAAAGCTCATGAAGCTTGGGAGGAAGCTACTAAAGAACATATGAAAGCAGTTCGGCAAAAACTTGAATCCACCCGTGAACAATTAACTGAATTACAGCAAAAAGTAGAAAAAACTGTAGAAGAACTCCGAGAAGCCATGAATATATGGCATACAGCTCATAGGGGCTTAATACTCAAGCTTGGCTAATATAAGGCTTTAATTAGCTCTAATCTACACCTCGTTTTCTAAATTAAAACGGGGTTTATTTTTTGTTTATTTTTAAAAAGCAATATCTAGTTTGCCTCTACTCAAATCTTCATTCAGCATTTGGGTATATATTTAAAATGAAAATTACATCCATTATGTCTTATCAAAGCCACAGTCGTATTTTCAAAACTCTTAAGAAATAAATAGAATAGTATTTATACATTATGATCCACCTCGATCATCTAATTACAACCAAACCTCTTCAAGAGGTGATTGAGGTAATGCAACCGTGGTTGAAAGACCATTTTGGGTCAGCCAGTTCAGTTAATCAGTCAGGGATAGAAGCACGTGATGCTATTGATGAAGCTCGCTCAAGCTTAGCAGAGCTCGTTGCTGCCTCGAATGCAGAAGAGATTATTTTCACCTCCAGCGGCACCGAGTCTATCAACCACGCTATCAAAGGTGTTGCATTAGCAAACAAACGATTTGGTAATCATATTGTCACAACTAATATCGAACACCCTGCCGTAATGGCGTCAATTGCTTGGCTCGAAAAACAAGGGTTTGAGAGCAGTAAAATCAAGGTAGATAAACAAGGTAGATTCGACCCAAACAAACTGGCACAATCAATAACAGATAAGACTGTACTAGTTTCCTTACACCAAGCAAATCATGATCTAGGCGTTATACAACCTATCGCCGAAGCCGCTAAAATCACTGAGCAAAAAGGAATCCCTCTTTTTGTTGATGCCACGTTGAGTGGAGGTTGGCTACCAATAGACGTTCAGCAACTTGGTATAGATTTGCTTGCCCTTTCACCCCATAGATTCTATGGACCAAAAGGTGTTGGTGTTCTATATAAAAATAGACGCATACCTGTAGAGCCATTGATCCACGGAGGCTTACAAGAAAACGAATTAAGAGCTGGGACTGAAAATATTGCAGCTATTGTTGGTGCAGGTGTTGCCGCAATCACTGCAATCGACGAATTCGATCAACGATTCAATCATACAACCAAATTACAAAAACAATTACTAAGTGGAGTTAGACAAACAATTAAAGGGGTGCACCTTAATGGCCCAGAGCCAGGCCTCGAACGTCTTCCACATCATCTAAGTATAAGTTCAGAAGGCGTGGAAGGTGAAGGCCAAGCTTTGGCAATGGATCTTCGGGGAATAGCTATTCATGCAGGCTCAGCCTGCACCATAAAGTCCATGCAAATCCCACCCTCACTAAAAGCCATAGGACTTAATGCAGATCTGGCCCGTGGAACAACACTCTGGGGAATAGGAACTAATACTACCAATGCTCAAATTTTGGAGGGAATTGAGGTTTTTTCTAAAGTTACCAATCAACTAAGGTCAGTCTCACCGATCAATAATTTATTGAAATAATAGTCAATGACGCTTGAATCACTCTGTTGAGTTCGTTAAGAAAAGCGCGCTGTTTTTTTGCTATGGCTGACATTGACAACAAATACGAGGATAACGCTAAGGGTAAGTTTTACGTAGATGAAGAGTGCATCGATTGCGATTTATGCCGTGAAACTGCTCCTAATTGCTTCACCCGGAATGATGATGGTGGCTATTCATTTGTTACTAGTCAACCGGACAATGATGAGGACGAAGAACTATGCCGCGAAGCAATGGAAGGGTGCCCTGTTGAAGCTATTGGCGATGACGGGTAATAGTTAGTGGTTCATTTATCTTGGAACAATCTTCTTCTTATAAGTTCCAAAGCCTGATTTACTGTAGCTTGCTTAAATGTACCTCGATCATAGGGGTGAAATTTCCTAATGGCTATTGGCTTACGGCCAATAGAAGACAAACCTAACCAGACGGTACCCACTGGTTTGTCCTCAGTTCCACCTTCAGGCCCAGCAATACCTGTAATAGAAAGAGCATGATCTGCTTCGCTCTTCAGTCTCGCACCTTCAGCCATCTCTATTGAGACTTCCTTACTTACAGCACCATATTTTCCAAGTGTTCCACTTTCCACGCCAAGTACTTTCTCCTTAAGCTTATTACTGTAGGTAAGGAAACCTCCAAGAAATACTTTTGAAGCTCCCGGAATACTAGTGATGTGGTGCCCTAGAAAACCACCTGTACAAGATTCAGCAACAGCTATTGTCTGAGCTTTAGCAATAAGTCTGTCGACTACCGATTTCTCAATAGAATCGTCATCCGTGCCATAAATGTATTTTCCAATTTCGCTTCTGATCAGAGATTCAGCTTTAGCAATTTTCTGCAGTATTTCTGGACCATAACCGCACAATCTAATATCGACTTGTCCAGTCCTCGCACAAAATCCAAGATCAAGTCCTTGTTCCATTAATGGACGAAGATTTTCCAGCAAAAGATCTTCCACCATAGATTCGCCAATTCCCGTGCTTCGTAATGTACGACAGTGAAATTCTTCTTTAAGAGGAAATTGCTGCTGAATGAATGGAAGTAAATATGTCTCAACCATTGGCCTTAACTCACGCGGAGGGCCCGGTAACATTACCAACCAAGGTTGTGAATTTCCAATATTCGATCTCTCTGAAGGAATAGACATAGCCAATCCAGGAGCTGTACCATATTTATTTTGAAATACTAATGCACCCTCAGGTACAAGAGCCTGAACAAGCACTGATTCTGGCATTGGGCGCTTTCGTTGAGCAAAAAAACTGGTTATATGCTCTACGATCGCCTCATTTTTTTGAAGTGGTTTATTAAATTGAGCTGAGATTTTCTCACGAGTTATATCATCTGAAGTCGGCCCCAAACCACCTGTTGTGATCACAAGGTCGGCTCTCCCAAGCGCTTTCTGCACTGCATCACAAATAGACTCAGCAGTATCAGGCACAGTTACTTGGCTCGATAGTATATAACCAGCGTCTGCAAGCTTTTTCCCAATCCATTGCTGGTGCGTATTAAGCACGCGACCAAGCAACAATTCCGAGCCAGTATTAATAAGTTCTATCTGCATTTTCCAACAAACAAATATCAGTGCAAGTGGGCAATAGAGCAAGCTTGAGCAAGCAGAATGATGACCCTAATTATTTAATTCGCCACGATCGTTTCATGGAACATTCCAAAGGATTCCTTGCCGTAGTCGAAGCAGCACGAAACAGTGTAAATGAGATTACAACTGAACAGGCTCATGAACGTTTAGCTAACAATTCTAATACGATTCTGATTGATGTACGTGAAGACAGCGAATGGGAAAATGGCCATGTAAAGCAGGCAATTCACCTAAGTAAAGGCATCTTAGAGAGGGATATAGAATCTGTAATACCAGAGAAGAATTTAGAAATTATCATGTATTGCGGTGGCGGGTATCGTTCGATTCTTACTGCAGAAATATCACAAAGAATGGGATATACAAATGTGCACTCGCTAATTGGAGGTTATAAGGCAATCAAGGCTGCCAATTGGAAATTAGAAGTCAAACTTTAGACCAAATAGAATTTACTTCATACGATTGAAGGTGGACTGAAGCACCTCCCAGTCTTTCTTGCCTTCAAACTTAGCTTTAGCTGCATCTGAGACTCCAGCTTCTAAAGTATTCTTGGTAGGCCGCTGAACTTGGTAAAATATACCAAATTTCCCAGGAAAGTCTTCGCCAGCAAGCTCGTAAGCTGCCGCCTCATCAGTTACATCATGATCTTCTGGAACAAGTTCAAAAGCACCGCCTTTACGAGGATTAGAGGCATCAAAAGCACCTTTAAAAAACTCTGTGCATTCGCTCAAACACTCTATAAACCCAAAACCATCGTGGTCCATAGCCACATCCATTATCTCAAGAAGATGCTTTGGGTTAGTGTGAGTTGTTCTAGCTACGAAAGAAGCGCCAGCTGCAATTGCGAGTTTCATAGGATTAATTGGCTGATCTAAAGCACCCCAATTATCAGTCTTGCTCTTAAAGCCAATAGGAGAAGTCGGTGAAGTTTGTTTTTTAGTAAGGCCATAAACAAAATTGTCCATCACAACATAAGTCATTTTGATATTCTTACGAGCTGTGTGTGCAAAATGGTTTCCTCCTATAGAGAAAGCATCGCCATCTCCTCCAAATGCAAATACATGCAAATCAGGGCGAGAAAGAGAAACCCCACTAGCAAAAGATAAAGCACGCCCATGAATATAGTGAGCTCCGTGAGCTTGAACAAAATAGGGAAAGCGACTTGAACACCCAATGCCAGCTACAGTCGTTACCTTTTCATGATAAATATTACGTTTTAAAATGAGCTTATAATAAATTGCGAGTATAGAAAAATCTCCACAGCCAGGGCACCAAGTTGGATGATCTGCAGTTATCTCCTTTTTAGTTAATGGTTGACGCTCTTCAGCATCTTGTGTGGGTTGTTCTAATGTAACAGAATCACTCATCTTGTTTATTAAAAATTATTTAGACTCAATTTCACGTCGCTCATTTATGCGATCAAGAATTTCCCGAACCTTCCAACGCAGGGCGTCTGTTTTATTTATTCCTTGAATACGCGGATCAGCAAAACGAGCACGTAACAATCCAGCTAGTTGACCGTAACCGTGAACTCCTCCGTCATTCATTTCAACAACATATATTTTCTTAAATCGCGCGAAGATATCTTCAAGACCATTCGGAAGTGGATTAATATGTCGAAGTTTTAAAGCAGATATAGCCTGACCATTGTTACCTGATTTTTCTACAGCTTCATAAAGTGGGCCAGTCGTTGATCCCCAACCAACAACAAGCACTTCTCCCGATTGAGCACCATAAACTTCAGGTATCGGTAATTTATCTGAAAGCGCTTTAAGCTTATTACGACGTTTTCGAGTCATCGCCTCATGCAAGTCAGGAGATGAACTTGGATGCCCCATTTCGTCATGCTCTAGGCCGGTCACAACCGGATAACGACCATCTTCAATACGAGTACCGGGCACTAGATGATTACTTGCACCGGTTTCTGTATTTAAATCGTAGGGCTTGTGAGTTTGCACTGGTGTCAAATCAGGTGACAAATCTTGACATACATTCTTCAAATCTGGCTCATTGAATGCTTCGATGCGAGTAGCTATTGCTTGATCGCTTAATAAAAAGACTGGAACACTAAATTCTCTGGCTATATTTACAGCTTCAATAGCTGTGTAAAAACAATCCTCTACATTAGCCGCAGCTAAAACGACTCTTGGAGAGTCACCATGCCCACCAAAGCAGGCAATATTCAAATCAGACTGCTCAACGTTAGTTGGCAAACCCGTGGAAGGACCACCTCTCTGAATATCCACAATTACAAGCGGTATTTCAGCCATCACTGCCCATCCAATCGCTTCAGTTTTAAGTGAAATTCCGGGACCACTTGAACCCGTAACACCAACTCGGCCTCCATAACTTGATCCAATCGCCATGGACACAGAAGCAATCTCGTCTTCACACTGAATAAACGAACCTCCGTACTTTGGAAGTTCTTTCCTAAGTAGTTCCATAATGTCAGACCAAGGAGTTATAGGATAACCAGCACCAAACCTAACACCAGCCGCGATCAGTCCATACCCAATCGCTTCATTTCCAGACATCACCACTTGATTCGATCTGTCAATCTCGCCTTGTTTAAAATTAAACAGGTTTGTTATATCGTCCGAATGATAACGATAACCAGACTGGAAAGCGTCCATGGCAGTCTTAATTACGCTCTCACCTTTTGCTCCAAAGCGTTCGTTAATTAACCGCTCAAGTTTCTCTAAATTTAAATTGAACATTCGACCAATTAGACCGAGGGCGTAAATATTTTTACCTTTATCCCTAGCAGTTCCTCCGATTGCCTCAACAGTCAAACTTGAGATCGCAATTCCAATATGTCGGTATTTTTCTAGCCACTCCTCTTTTGGCTCAATATGGTCACTGTCGTAAACAATTAATCCACCTTCACGCAAATTACTTACATGGTCCTCATATGAATGCTGATAAAATGCTAATAAGACATCCGCATCATCACCAGGACTCAAAACATCTCCAGTCCCTAATCTTACCTGAAAAATCGATGGTCCCCCAGAAATGGTTGAGGGAATCGTCATCATTGTCATTACTTCCTGCTCACTACGACCTGCTAAGCGGGCCAAAAATCCACCTATAGATTGGATCCCATCCTGAGAGTTGCCAGCAATACGAATAATCGCCTCAGAAATATCAGAAGGCTGAGAGCCTCTCCCATTATCATCCTCAGTATCTAACGTCTGACTCATTTAAAAAAGTGAAGAAAAAAATATCAAAACGCTCCCAAAACGGGAGCGTAGTGCACGAAAGTAGCACCGTACTTTCGGGTGTCAAACGATTATCTATTTATAGAATAAATAAATTTCAATTAATAAGCAAAGATATGACAAAGCCAAAACTCAACCAGCTAATTCGCTTTTTATCATACCCATCAGTTCCTCATACTCTTCTGCTGATTTAAATTGAGGAAATTGATTCTTAACAATATCCGGAGCTCGAAATAAGAAGCCCTTATCAGCCTCACCGAGCATAGTAGTATCATTGTAAGAATCACCAGCCGCTATAATGGAGTAGTTCAAACCTCGAAAAGCTTCAACCGCTTTGCGCTTCTGGTCTGGCTGCCGAAGTCTGTAATTAACAACCCTCCCTTCCCCATCGATCTCCAAGTCATGACAAAAGATTGTTGGCCAATCGAGCTGCTTCATTAATGGCTCAGCAAATTCCAGAAAAGTATCTGATAGAATTACTACCTGAGTAAGTGATCTTAATTCATCTAGAAAAGCTTTAGCTCCCTCTAGTGGAGTCAACATGCTGATTACTTCTTGAATATCAGAGAGTTTAAGTGAATTTTTATTTAGAATAGATAAACGACCGGCCATCAACTCATCATAATCCGGAATATCTCTAGTCGTCAGTCTGAGCTCATCAATCCCAGTCTTCTGAGCGAATGCGATCCAAATTTCTGGAACAAGCACCCCCTCAAGATCCAGTGTGACAATGGTTTGTTTCTTCATTATTTAAAATAGTTCTTTCAAAAAAAATACGCTACGACCTGTTGTCCTTGGCGTCAGCCAATCAATCAAGCCCAATAGATAATAGTAAAGCTCTGCAAATAACAACACCACTATTCTAAACTTCAATCTTGAAACTTCGAATTGCACAGGTTAGCTCATCTCGAGTGGTTCTGCTTATTGATATAGGAAATACGCATACACACGCTGCTGTGGTCAAAAACAAACGCGTGCTCGCAGATGTAATTATGCCAAGCGAAAGCCTTGCAACCGGCAAAGCTAAAACAATATTTACTAAACTACTTCGAGTGGCTAAATGCAATTCACTATCCGGAACTGTATTTTGCAGTGTTGTTCCAAAATTGAATCAAGCCCTCAAAATAATGCTGCGAAACCTCTGGCACTGTCCAACACTTCAATTAACAGCAAAGACAGTAGTTGGAATCGGGATCGATTACCCTAAGTCTAACACTATAGGAGCAGATCGTTTGGCTAACTCTATCGCTGCACATGCTAAATTTGGAGGCCCAGTGATAGTGGTTGATTTTGGCACAGCAGTTACATTTGATATTGTAGATTCCAATGAAAACTATATCGGAGGAATCATCACTCCAGGACTGGCAGCAATGACAGAATATCTGCATGATAAAACTGCACTACTTCCACGAATAAAAATCACAGAGCCTAGATCAGTCATTGGAAAGAACACACAAGATGCAATGCTAAGTGGTGCAATTATAGGTTACAGAGGACTTATATCAGGACTACTAATGCAATTGAGAAAAGAACTAGGTATCCGAAAAATGCCTGTTGTAGCAACAGGCGGCTACGCAAAGCTAATTGCAAAAAAAATATCAGCTATTAAACAAGTAGATCCACTACTTACAATTGAAGGACTACGTTTAGTTGGTCAGAAACACCGACCAAAATGGTGGAAAAATTAAACTCAATTGATTAAAATTAAGCACTTTAAATTTTTTATCTAAATCATGGCAACCAATACTAACATCAAATTGAAAGAAGGAGAGGCTGCTCCGGATTTCACCGCTCTAACAAATGGCGATGAAGAGATTTCTCTTAGTCAATTCCGCGGACAAACGGTAGTGCTATATTTTTATCCAAAAGATAATACACCAGGCTGCAATAAAGAAGCTTGCGGTTTTCGCGACGTACATACCGAGATCGTTGCAAAAAATGCTATAGTGTTAGGAGTTAGCGCTGACTCAGTAACAAAACACGAGAAGTTCATCGAGAAATTTGAACTACCATTCAAACTTATAGCTGATGAAAATAAGGTTATATGTAATGCCTACGGTGTATGGGGTGAAAAAAAATTTATGGGACGGACGTATCTTGGCATTAACCGTCAGACATTCCTAATTGATGGTGATGGAGTGATTCGAAAAATCTGGCTAAAAGTAAAAGTCGCAGAACATGCAAAAGAAGTCTTAGATGACTTGAATACTCTTTAAGCAAGAGTCATTTTTTCTAATTCTCGCAAACGCTTGTTTATCTCTGCACGTGTGGTCTTAGTTGTTCTGTTCAGCCCAAAGCCTTCGCAACAGAATGAAGCAACTACACTACCGTAAAGTACCGCCCTACGAATGTTAGAATCAATAGATCCAGCATTCTTAGCCAAATACCCAACTAATGCACCAACGAAAGAGTCACCGGCTCCAGTCGGATCCTCAACTTTAGCTAGTGGGAAAGCAGGTGCAATAAACAATCCTTTCTTAGTTGAGAGAATTGCACCGTGTTCACCTTTCTTAACAATTACATATTTAGGACCAAACTTATGCAATTTTGAAAGAGATGAGACCAAATTATCATCACCGGTCAACTGACGGGCCTCACTATCGTTTAAAACAAGCATATCAACGCGTTTAAGCAGACTTCTTAGATCATTCAACGCAACGTTCATCCAAAGATCCATTGTATCGGCAACTATAAACTTAGGCTTTTCCAGTTGATCAATAATTGCCTCCTGGGCACTTGGAGGATTGTTCGCAAGTAAAACATATTTCAGCTTTCGATGTGCTGCCGGAAGAACAGGAGAATAACCATCTACTACTCCTAATTCTGTACTAAGCGTGCGGCGGTTATTCATATTGACCTCATACTCACCAGCCCAATGGAATGTTTTACCATCACGCACTTTCAGTCCCTTGATGTTTACTTTATGTTTGTTAAATAAAGAAATGTATTTCTTCGGAAAATCTGTACCAACAACCCCAATTAATTTTGGTGCTATAAAAAAACTTGCTGCAACAGCAGCATGACTTCCTGAACCGCCAAGCAAACGGGGATTTTTTTTCTTAGGAGTACTTATAGAATCCAACGCTGTGGAACCAAAAATCAGAAGGCTCATAATTTATAAATAATTTTAAGGAATATCCTTATTAATCGGAAGCACAGAGTAATCGCTCTTTGAAATCTCTACAAGCACCAGTAACATCTGGCGAACGAAGTATAGCTGAGACAACACAAACTCGGCGAGCTCCTGCAGAAATAATATCATTAACATTATCTAAATCTATCCCGCCAATGGCAAACCATGGACGATCAATATTCTCAGAAGCCCAACGAACATAATCTAAAGTCACTCCAGGTCGCCCAGGCTTAGTCTGTGTAGCAAACACTGGCCCAATCGCAATATAATCCGCTCCTGCATCACAAGAACGCCTAGCCTGGTCTGGGGAGTGAGTACTTAAGCCAATCTCAAATTTAGCTTCGACGGAGTTCACCTCATTTATATCTTGGTAACCAGCATCAAAAAAATCCTCCTGTCCTAAATGCACCACAGGTGCACCAACTTCTTGAGCAATTAAAGGATAATCATTAATAACTAAACGCACACCAGATTCTGCTGTTATCGGGACTAACCGCTTAGCCAAACTCGCCACTTCAGCTTGGTTCCAGTTTTTTGCCCGTAGTTGAACTAAGTCTACACCTCCATCACAAAGTTGTTGGCACAACAATTCAGGATTTCGACCATCTAGGTAAGCAGAGTCCAAAAAACCATAAAGCAAACAATCCTTTAATAATTTCATTGTTTTATGGCTTTAGATATAGCCTCGACACGATAAATATAACTCTCTGATCGAATAACAAAAGCATTTCCATCAACTGCAGGTGTAGCCATAAAAGTTTGTTTTGCTAAAGTATTAGTCGTAATCATGACAAATTTTGGGTTGGGACGAATTATCGTACATAGTCCTGTTTCGTTGAATATATAAATTCGTTTATTAGCGTATATAGGCGAAGCAGAGTAGGATCCCTTGAGGCGCTCTTTCCATAGAACTTCACCTGTCTTTGCATTAAGACAAGTCGCGATACCTCCACGATTTACAACAAAAAGAAAATCTCTGACCAGCAATGGTGAAGAACGTTGAGGCATACCTCTAGTTGACTTCCAAGCAATATGAGTATCGGTAACATCCCCTACTCCATCGAGTCGTATAGCCCATAACTCAGGACGATCACGATCTATAGTAGCAAATACAAGATCATGACCAAAAACTGGGCGGGGAGCTACTGACCATCCACGATGTCGTACATGCCATAGTTCTCTTCCAGAAATAGAATCATACGCATACAGGCCCCGGCCTGCAGGACTAATAAGTTGATTACCCTCTTTACGCGGAGCGAGAATCGGCATGCAATAAGCCTTTCGATGATGCACGGGAAACTCTCGATAGTTTAAAGAACGATTAGTCTTCCAAACGGTGCGTCCTGTAACTTTATCTAAAGCAATGATATATTGAACATCTCGACCATCCACATGCAATACAACTCTATCACCTACTAACGTGGGAGAACTAGCCGGACCAGCGCCCACCTCATGATCACAATTTAAGTCACGCCGTTTCCACAACACCTTTCCATTAGCAGTATCAACACAAGCGGTACCATAAGTACCATAATGAACTATTACCAAACCTTCATCGACTACGGGAGTAGGCGTCGCATAAGTATTATCTTTAGTAATCGCCACAGGCTTATCTACATCAAATAGATGTAAATCATAGATAATCTGACCCGTATCCTTGTTTAAACATATTGCAAACAATTTATGGCCATCGACAGTAGCTGTAGTAATCCAAATTTGCTTTCCCCAAATCACGGGAGAAGACCAGCCTCGATCATGGATTTTAGTTTTCCATTTCACATTCTTTTCCTCTGACCAATGAAGTGGAAGATTGATGGATTCCGAATGCCCGTTACCTTGAGGACCACGAAATTGCCACCAACTATTACCAATGCCCAATGCACTACCCGAAAAAACCAAAAACATTAAAAAAAATAACAGTTTGGCAGTGCTGAATATCCCTATATTGGTTAAAAATGGCTTATTCATTTTCTCGAATCCGCTCTGACTAGGCTGCCACCAAGTAAAGAAACCGACAAGTAATTGAAATTGAGTGTTGCGATAAAAAGCAGTTTCGCCTAGAAAACGCGCGGGTCGGAGCGTAGCTCAGCTTGGTAGAGCGCTGGTTTTGGGAACCAGATGTCGGGTGTTCAAATCGCCTCGCTCCGACCATTTTCTTTTTTCTTGTCATTTTTGAGACAATAACTCTCCATCTTGGAGTGCTCCCAAACTCAATAGTACTAGTTCTATTACTTCATCTTTTATGCGAAGGCTTATGCCTTGCTGAGATAAAAGATAAAGAAAATTGGTGGGCACTAAAACCTCTTCAGCAAACCAAAGTACCAGTTGTAAATTCGTCGCCTTCCAATTGGCAAAAACATCCAATCGATCGCTTTGTAGCAGCCCAACACACTGCAAAACAATTATCACCTTCCCTAAAAGCAGATCGGCGCACTTTCATTCGAAGAGCAACTTTTGATTTAATTGGGCTTCCTCCAACTTTAGAAGAAGTGGAAACGTTTTTAGCTAACACATCACCCGAAGCACCAACACAATTAATTGACCAACTACTTTCAAGTCCTAAATATGGCGAGAGATGGGCACGTCATTGGATGGATGTTGCTCATTACGCTGAAACACACGGACACGATGAAGATGCTATCCGTGAAAATGCCTGGCCTTATCGAGACTATCTTATTAACTCATTCAACTCGGATAAACCATATGATCTGTTTGTACGTGAACAAATAGCTGGAGATATTCTTTTTCCAGAAAATCCTGCATCTACAACTGCTATTGGCTTTCTTGCAACCGGCCCATGGGACGAGAGCTCTCAGATGGGAATCTCAGACGGAACAATTGATAAGAAAATTGCGCAATACCTTGATCGCGACGACATCATAGCAACCGTGATGTCTACATTTCTTAGCACAACCGTTCACTGCGCAAGATGCCACGACCATAAATTTGATCCAATATCCATAGAGGACTATTACTCACTTCAGGCCGTTTTCGCAGGGGTCGATAAAGTCGATAGGCCCTATGATGACAATGCTGAATTAGCAAATAAAAGGAAACAGTTTCTTTCAAGAAAGAGGCAACTCGATAAAAAAATTATTCCACATGATATATTTCTAAAGAATGAATTAACTGAAATTGAAAAAAAACTTCTTCAAGTTAATAGGGACTGGAAAACTCTTTCTTCACCATTAGTAAGTTCACGTAACGGAAATATGTTTACACCTAAATCTGATGGATCTTTTTTATCAATCGGACCTGTCCCAGAGAAAGATATCGTTACTTTCAAATCCAAATTAATCTTGGAAGAAGTGACAGCTTTTCAATTGGATGTTTTAACTGATAAATCTTTGCCGAAGAACGGACCTGGTCATGCAATCAATGGAAACCTTCATCTATCTGAAGTTATAGTAAGAGTTGACGGAAAACCAATTCGGATTGCTAAAGCCATAGCTGATTTCAGTCAAAATGATTGGCTAATCTCACATGCCATAGATCAAAATTATGATACTGCATGGGGCATTCACCCTCTTGAGAGCAAACCTCACAGAGCCGTTTTTATTTTTGAAAAACCAATTCGTGATTCGAAAGGTAAAACAATTGAGATTGAGTTACATCAATTACATGGAAGAAACCATTTAATAGGTCGACCGCGTATTTCTTTTACTAATCTACCCAATCCAATTTTGGATAAAATCTTACCTTCGGAAATAAGTCGATTATTGAAAATAAAAATAGCAGACCGCACTAAAAACGAATCCAAAACTTTAGCATTGTATCTTGCAAAAGAAAAAAATAACCGGCAATTAGCCATGCTCGGAAAACAAAAAAGAGTATATGCTGTAGCAAGTAATTTTGCTGCTAATGGAAATTTCAAGCCATCTCAGAAACCTAGGAAAATTCATGTTCTTAATAGAGGAAGTATACATTTTCCAATCAAAGAAGCTAAACCGGGAGCTTTACATTGTATCAGCGATTTGAGTGGAAGCCTTTCCATAAAACAACCAGATATAGAGGGACAAAGAAGAGCCGCTCTAGCTAATTGGATTTCAGACAAGCGGAATAGTCTGCTATGGAGATCAATAGTAAATCGAGTATGGCACTACCATTTTGGCCGAGGAATTGTGGGCACCCCAAATGATTTCGGCCGCATGGGAGATCTACCCACACATCCAGAACTACTAGATTGGCTAGCTTTTAAATTTCGTGCAAATGGCGGTTCTTTAAAATGGTTACACAGAACAATCATGACTAGTTCGACCTACCAACAACAATCAACTCACCGATTAGATTTTGCCCATCGAGATGCGGAAAACAAATGGCTTTGGAGAATGAATCGTAAACGTCTAGACGCAGAATCCTATCGGGATTCTGTACTGCAGATTGGTGGCAACATGAATTGGAGAATGGGCGGGCCATCTGATAAACAATTTAATATGAGTAAAGGTGTTCATGTAACCCCAAATCTCGACTATATTGGTTTTGACCCAAATGCACCAGCCAACAACAGACGAAGTGTATATCGGTTTATATTTCGAACTATTCCGGACCCCCTGATGCAGCTTATGGATTGTCCAGATGCATCACAACACGCACCAAAACGCGACTCGTCCATAACAGCCCTACAAGCCCTAGGAATGTTAAATAATCGTTTCTTAATACGCCAAAGCGAACGCTTAGCAAAGCGACTGGAAAAAGAATCCCCCATTCTTGAAAACCAAATAATTCAACTTTTTAAACTAACCTATCATAGGAAACCAAATCGTAATGAAAACCATTTGGTGGCAAAGCTTGCACGTGATCACGGCTTAGCTAACGCCTGCAGAGTAATTCTAAATAGTAATGAATTTCTGTTCGTAAACTAAGATGCAAACGAATACATCCAGGCGAAAATTTTTAGAGACTACCACTGGAGGATTTGCAGGCCTTGCATTAAGTCAAATCCTGAGAGCGGAAACCGTCCATGGAGTAGCATTACACCACCAGCCTAAAGCTAAAAGAGTCATTCAACTCTTTATGAATGGCGGGGTAAGTCAGATGGACACTTTCGATTACAAGCGTTCACTTGAAGATTTAAATGGTAAAACCTTTGACCCTGGAGATGGAAAACTGGTGGAATCAGTTACAAAATCACCCGGATTCAAGGTCCTAAAGAGCCCATTTAAATTCAAACAACACGGAGGATGCGGCCGCTGGGTAAGTGATGTTCTACCCAATATGGCTTCGATGGTGGATGACCTTGCATTCCTAATGTCTATGAACTCTCCAACTAATGTTCATGGGTTGGGAAGTTACATGCAAAACACAGGTTTTACTTTACCGGGATTTCCATGCATGGGGGCTTGGATCAGTTATGCATTAGGTCGTATCAATCAAAACTTACCAGATTTTGTAGTTTTGCCCGATCCCAATGGTTTACCTTACAACAACCTTGGTAATTTTACATCTGGATTTTTGCCAGCTCGATATCAAGGCACCGTAATCAATGCTGGACCTTCTCAATCTGTACGATACCTATTTCCGCCAAAGGAAGCCAAGCACATCAATACCCAAAGCGAAAAAGCGAGTCGTGAAGTATTAAGAATTTTAAACCAAAAGCACTTAGATGAAACTCCAGGCGATTCTCGCCTCGAAGCACGAATCCAAAGTCTTGAAATGGCTGCAAGAATGCAGCTGAGTGTGCCTGAGCTCTTTGATCTGAATAATGAAAGCAAAGCTATAAAAAAGCTTTATGGAATGGGGGAAAAACACACATCTGATTTTGCTAAACGCTGCATATTAGGCAGGCGAATGCTGGAACGGGGCGTAAGGTTTGTACAAATATGGAGTGGCGCTGGCGGCCCTACCAACAACTGGGATAATCATGCAAATATACATAGTGAATTACCTCATATGACGCGACAAGTGGACAAGCCAATTACAGGTCTTATTAAAGATCTGAAAGCTCGAGGAATGCTTGAAGATACCCTAGTCATTTGGACAACAGAATTCGGTCGAATGCCATTTAGCCAAGGGCAAGCAGGCAGGGATCATAATGGAGGTACATTTGTTACATGGTTTGCAGGTGGAGGCGTCAAAGGCGGCAGCTCATATGGACAAAGCGACCGTTGGGGCTGGAAAAGTGAAACAGGAACCTCCAGTCACGATATGCACGCCACAATCCTTCATCTTCTCGGCATTAATCATGAGAAACTCACAGTGAGACATAACGGTATCAACCGTCGCCTCACTGATGTTCATGGGCATGTCATTAACGAAATTATAACTTAATCCAGTTTGTACTTAACTTATTAAAGGTTTAAATTTCGCCACATGAATATAAATCACATCATTAAGTGGAATTTTTTCTGTATTGCTACTTTCTCTGCATTAATTGCAACTGGATGCAGTGGATCAAAAGGTAGTATTCACGAGGCAGCAATTAAAGCTGACTTAGCGATGGTTAAACGACTAGTAAAAAGCGGTTTAGACATTAATATTAAAGGTGAAAAAGAGCTCACTGCACTACACCTTACAGCATACTATGGTCAAGCGAGCCACATTCGTGTAGCCAAGTGGATGCTTGCTAATGGAGCTGATGTATCCCTAGAGGATTACAAGGGAAATACACCGCTAGACGTTGCAAAGTCTCGTGGAAACAAGGAAATAGCCAAAATTATTGAGGAAGCAGCTAGTAATTCAGTGACGGACAGAAACAAACCACAAGGAGGTCGCAGGCTGATAGATGGAGGTACTGGCGTGTCCGAAGTAATAAACTTTTAAGGTTTTAAATTATTGCTCGTTTCACTCCCTCTCTGATGAACCTCGATCGTTGAGTGAACTATCTCAGTAAGAGTGTGCATTTCTGACTTAAACATTCTTACGCTGTTTTCATTGTCGGCGACGATTGTAATCGCAGCTGAATAAATGTTTGGTCCAATCGACCATACGTGTAGATCGATAATTTCAGTCTTACAAGGCAAAGACTTAATCCTGCTAATTACGCTATCGACAAGATGATCAGGCCCTTGTTGGTCCAATAAAACAGAACTTGTTTGCTTTAGTAATCCCATCGACCACTTTGTAATAAGAACAGCCCCAACAATTCCCATGATGGGATCCATCCATATCCATCCATAATATTTTGCAGCTAAAAGGGCAACAATCGCAAGTAGCGACGTCAAAGTATCCGCTAAGACATGAAGATACGCTGCACGAAGGTTGTGATCTTGAGTATGACTCTCTACTCCATGGTCATGGGTATGACCCTCTACTCCATGGTCATGGGTATGACCATGATGATGGTCTTCATGTCCAAGAATAAATACTGAAGCTCCATTAACAATTAAACCCAGTATTGCAACCCCGATTGCTTGATTGAACGATATCTCAACGGGAACAATAAGCCGATGAATGCTTTCGGAGACCATCAACAGAGCAAATATCACTAACAAAATCGCGCCAGTGTAACCGCCAAGAGAATTAACTTTCCCTGTCCCAAAACTGAAAGACCTATCGTGAGCACGCTTACGAGCGAAATAATAAGCAAAAGCAGAGATAGAAAGGGCGGCTGCATGCGACGCCATATGCAAGCCATCTGCTAACAATGCCATCGACCCAAATGCCAATCCTGCAACAATTTCGATTACCATCATCACTGCGGTAAGCAAAATAACTATCAACGTCCGGTTTTCCCCGGATCGCTTTTTGTCTTGCCCAAATGAATGGTCGTGCCGCAAATCTGTCTGATAATCTGAGCTCATTGCTGAGCTCTATATATCTAGACGTTTTTTAAAATCAACAATATATGCTTAACGCAATTTATAGTCTCTAGCTGAAAAAAACTGTTATCAGCTATCTCCCGAAGATTTACTTACTAAAAAAACGTAATCGAATACCCATCGAAGAACCCAGGTCAACACTAGTAAAAAGCACATTAACGCAACAACTGTTTGAGCAGGTGGAAGATCATAATAATTACCCAGCATCAAACCTAACATGACACAAAAAATCGCCATCAGAGGCGCTACCAAGAACATTCCTGATATATTACGGCACATAATTTTAGCCATTTGAGCAGGTAAAATCATAGATCCGAAAGTAAAAAGCATGCCCGAGGAACGAATAGCTAATCCCGTAACTAATCCCAAAGCACTCGAAATCACAATTGACCAAAGAATTATATTAGCACCCACGGCAGCAGCCATCACAGGATCAGAGAGGTATAGTGTTAAACGGCGCATTCGAAGAGTAAGAAACCCGACAAAAACGAAAAGAAGCACCCCGAAAACAATAATATCAGCTGAGCTAGCACCTATTATACTAGAAGAAAATAGTGACTGAATTTCCTTCAAACCATAAGGCATTCTTACCAACAAAAGCACCGACAAACTTCCTCCGGCTAGAAAGATCCAGCCTGTTATTTCTTCGCTTGTTGAGACTCCCCCTTCCTGATGTTTTCGAGACACTAACAACGAAGCGCCAACAGAACAGAGAACCGCAGACAAAACGGGTTGTCCTATTTCAAAAAACAAACTTAAAGCTACACCCAACACAGAAGCTTGCGCCAACGCGGCTGCAACAAAAATATTACCGCGGGCCACAACCACAACACCCATGAGTGATAACGATGCCCCAATTAGCAGCGCACTAATATATGTCTGCGAAAATAACGTCCATGATTCAAGAAATTCTAAAATCATGCTAAAGTATCAGTTTGCTCAACATTTGCCTGCACGGTGTATCCTCCAGAGGATTCAGGCCTTACTTCCGTAGGAACGCCAAAAGCCATTTCTAAATTTTCACCTGTTAGTGTTTCTCCCACCGGGCCACATTTGACTTTCCGATTCTTGAAGACGGCCAAGTGACTTGCGTATCGACCAGCCAATTGCAGGTCGTGAGTCACAAAAATTACGGTGATTCGATGTTGACGATTAAGTTTGGTAATTGTTTTTAAAAGCCCTGAAGATGCAGCAAGATCCAAACCTGCAGTTGGCTCATCAACAATCATAAGCAAAGGATCTCTCACTAAAGCACGGGCTACCATTGCTCGCTGCCGCTGCCCACCTGAAACCCTCCAAATACTGTGATCACGAATTTGCTGAACCCCCATCACTTCGAGCGCTTTCTGAACTCGATGCTTAAGCTTGGATTCCTCAACATTTAATCCCGCAGTTCCTTGAAAAACAAAGGACTGAATTGTAGTCGGAACGCTAGGATTTAAATCACACTTCTGCGGCACAAAACCTATACGGCTTCTACGCGCAAAATCAGCCCGCAATTGAACAATCCCGCGTTTCGGTCTCAACGCCCCAAGAAGCGCTTTGATTAAAGTTGTTTTCCCTTCACCATTAGGACCAATAAAGCACCAAAATTCACTGTCATGAATCTGCATTTCTACAGATTCCAAAATCACATTTCTACCATAAGCGAAGGTAGCTTCTTTAACCTGAACAATTGGATCTTTTTTTACAAAGGGTTGATCGGGAACTCTCTTTACAGATTCATTATTCTTCTCACTTTGGGAAGCAGAAGACTCGAGCCCTAGTTGCTTTAAAATATCTTCGCTCATTTGAAAAAGAACCTTATTGGCTTAAACAATTAAGAACTAAACTGAGAAATTGTTCACAACAACCTATTACTTATTTTCACAGCTACAGCCATCTGAATCTGACTGATCAATCTTACATGAATCTGGCTGATTGCACTTCGAAATACTTATATTAATAAAATGTGTGCAAGCAAGTAAACTGCCACCCAGTGCTGTTCCCATAAAATGAGGCCAACTCAAATCCTCCGAACAACAAATATCGGGAGTAGTATAATGAGCACCAAGCAAAATGACCCCTCCGAAAAAAGCAATTACAGGTAGCCAATATTTTTTATGAAGTCGGGACGAGAAAGCCGAGCAGCCAATGGCAAATAAAACGGAACAAATTGCAAATACCCACTCCAATTCTCTGTTTACTAACCAAGTACCTGCAAGAAATGGCATTATGACAATAAGTATAGGTAGACTAATGCAATGCACGGCACAGAGAGATGACATGCAAAAACCAACCCGATCTAAATTAAATCTGAGATTTCTAAAAATATTTAAATTTAAATATTTATGTTTCATTTCGATTAATCAACAAGCAAACAACTTTTCTATCTCTTTTAAACAAACACCGCAAATTCTTTTATAGACAAAGTGGCCAGCCATAATTGACTGACCACTTCATTCATAACCCTAATAACCAAACATGAAATATTTTATATTATTACTCTTCTTCAACTTCGAAGACTAATTGATATTCAGAGCTGCGAGTCTCTTTGCCGTCAGTAGCTAGGTTACCTGAAAAATCAAAGCTAACTGTATAAGTTCCAGGTTTACTAAATGCCATCGACTGATGCGCATGCGCTCCCGCCTTTGTCACAAATGCGTCCGCTTCACTAATTCCATCAGTTGTATTGAAGAATACGTTAGGCTGACCAAAGCTATCTGTTGCATACAGATACACTTCTCCAGGTCCTGTAACCGACTTCAAGTTCATTTGAACC
>SHAK01000070.1 GCA_004213515.1 Limisphaerales bacterium
TTTTTTGATTCAGATCATGTAATTTAGATGATTCCTGAGCCGGCGACTCGTCCAATTCTTGAATCTGAGCTTGAAGCTCGTTCAATTTATTTTGAACGGACTTGGCCCGTTTCTTTAGCGGATCTTTGTTTCTTTGGAACAAGCCCATAACGATACAATGATTTGCCTAGTTAATACTCAGAATAAGAAGGATGACAATTGCGACTCCAACGAACACCAAGGGCCATGTGAATGCCAGCCCTAGTTTGCTTTGCTGCCAAAAGTTAAGCTGGTCTAAACCCGCTTGGGCTTCTTTGTTTACGGTTTGAGATTCAACTGTAATGTTTGAATCATCAGATCCTCCGTCAAGAGAAGGCCATTTAAGCCGTGCGGAATTCCATTCCATGCGTGAGTTCTCGATAGTGGTCAGGGCTTTAGTTAGCTCCACGCTCCAGTTTTCCTCAGTCCAATCTTCTTCGTTGATCAGATTTATTTTATCGAGTGCATTTCGAAGATCAGCAACCGTTCGTGAAAGTTGTTCTGCGGCTCGAGCTTTTGATAGCTCCGCTTCTTCAAGTATTCCTACTCCTCGAGTCAGATTTTGAACCATCTCTTCTCTGCCAGTGGAAAGTTCGGAGCGTCGTCTTCGAGACTCTTCGATTTCTGTACGTTCTCGCTCAAGGTCTTCCTGCATCTGTTTGAGCTCCACTAATTTTTGCTGTGTTTCAGAAACACGCTCTGTGAGCTCTTCTTGGCTGGGGGGATGCGGGGAGTCTGCCGGGTGGAGCACCGGCTCATTGCTGATATCAGCCGATTCTTGTGCAACTTCCAGATCGCGATCTACAAAATCGGATTCGTCGAACTTGGACGACATCCGTCGAAGCTATACACCACTTACATGGCTGTAAAGCGCTGATCTTTTTTACTTGAAAGAGTGATTAATTTGACGCTGATGTGGAGCTACAGATGATACTGCAATTATCTAACATTCTTCCGTCAACTGAACTGCTCAGTGAGTTGAGCTGGAGTTGGTTGATTATAGCTGTTCCGGTAGCGGTTTGTCTGTGCTTCATAAACGCCCCTTATGGGCGTTACAATTCTGGGATTTGGGGGCCACTTGTTAATGCTCGTTTAGGCTGGATTTTGATGGAGTCTCCATCTGTTGTGATTCCCCTCGGGGTGTTTATATATGTTCGTGGTTGGGAATCGTCTGCCATTACTATTCTTTTTTGTGTTTGGCAGATTCACTATGTTCATCGCGCTTGGGTGTATCCGTTCCGCTTGGCTCGTGCGAGTAGTCCGATGCCCATTGTCCTTACATGTTTTGGAGGTATTTTTAATACAATTAATAGTAGTCTTCATGGAGTTTGGTTGATTCTCTTTCGTGATACGGTGGCTTTAGTTTGGACGGACTATAATACAATTATTGGACTGTTGCTATTTGTGATAGGGATGATAATCAATGTTGATTCGTGTTCGAGGCTTACCTGTTTAAAAAAAGAAAAACCAGAGGGCTATTCTATTCCTAAAGGAGGCATGTTTCGCTGGATTTCCTGTCCGAATTATTTTGGTGAAATCATACAATGGTTTGGTTGGGCCTTGCTGACTTGGAGTTTTCCGGGGTTGACCTTTGCTGTTTGGACCTTGGCTAATCTTGGACCAAGGGCTCGTGCGCATCATCGCTGGTATATTAACAACTTTGTTGATTATCCTCCTCAGCGCAAGGCGCTTATTCCCAAGTTTTTTTAAATGTTTTAATATGCTTAGAGGTATTGCGTTTCCCATAATGATTAAGCCTGCTGCTTGCTTTGGGTATTGCCGATGGATAGGGTGATGAGCACATGCGTCTGATCGATCGCTACCTTATTCGTGAATGGCTTTTCCCGTTTGTTTATTGTCTAACTGGATTTATGATATTGTGGATAGCCTTCGACTTAATTGGGGAGCTCGATGAGTTTAAGGATGCTAATTTTACTATTGGTGATATATTTCGTTATTACTGGATTACACTACCAGAACATTTTTTCGTCGTTGTGCCTGTTGCACTAATGCTTTCTCTAATGTACGCGATAAATCAGCATGCAAGACATAATGAGTTCATTGCCATTCGAAATACAGGTGTTGGAATGTTGCGAATGACTATGCCGTATTTACTTGTTGGATTGCTCCTTTCCTTAGGCATGTTTTTTTCAAATGAATATTGGTTGCCGAATAGTCTTCGTGAGGGAAAAGTTGTTAAATCTTCTGCTATTCCAAGCTTGAATCAACAAAATAGTAAGGATTTTGAGTTGGATGTGAAATTTCGTAATGAAGCTGCTAATCGAAATTGGCAGATCCCGGCTTTCAATCCTAAAACTGGTGAAATATTTGGAATCGGAGATAAGCCCGTTGTCATTTCTTGGAAGTGGGACGAAGATCAACCTAAACGTGATCTTATGGCTGTGAGTGGAATTTGGGAAGATGGCGGCTGGACATTTTTCAATGTTAAAGATTATCGCCCGACAGAAGGCTTCCCTGAAGCCCACCCCATTAAGTTTCATGAAAAGCTTCGAATGGAGGAGTTTGACGAGGCTCCAGTGCGAATTGAAGGGGAGTTAAAGATTTCTCCTTTGTTTGATAAACGTGCTCACAAGCGCTGGAGCGTTTCTTTAGCTGAGATTGATGGTTATAAGCAGCTTCACCCTGATATTGCGTTGCAAAAAAAAGCTATACTTGATTCTCAGTATCAAGCGCGTCTAGCCGAGCCCCTTACATGTTTTATTGTGGCTATGATAGCAATTCCCTTTGCGGCTCCTTCAGGTCGCCGAAATGCAGCGGTAGGAGTCGCTGCCGGAATTCTGGTTTGTCTTTCATTCTTTATTGTTCAACAGATGTCCATGGCGTTTGGAGGGCAGTTTATGCCTCATCTTGCAGCTTGGACTCCGCACATATTGTTTGGCGGAATCAGCGCTTGGCAAATTACCAAGGTTCGATAGCCTTGGGTTGTTCATATATGAAAAAACTATATAATCTTGGATTTATTTTTGGACTAATACTTATTTTTGGGTCAGTTGCACAGGCCGCTGATGGTAAATTTAAGCCCTTGTTCAATGGTAAAAACCTTAAGGGTTGGGAGCCTACTCCGGGTGGTAAGTGGGAAGTAAAGGACGGAGTTATAGTTGGTACAAGTCCCAAGAGTGAGCCGCGCCATGGAATTTTGCTCACCAAGAAACGATTCAAGGATTTTATTGTTAAAGCCAAGTTTCGTGTTTTACATGGCGACAGCGGTTTCTATTTCCGAGTCGATCGTGTTAAGAGCGGAGTTAGTGTTCATGGATTTCAGGTTGAAGTAGATGAAACCGATGAAACTGGCGGGCTTTACGAAACTGGCGGGCGCGGATGGGTTCATCAGCCAACCGAGGATGTTGCTAAAAAGCGTGCATACAAAAAGGGAGAGTGGACCGAACTTGAGCTGACAGCTAAAGGAGGCGATATCACAGTCAAAATAAATGGTGTTGTTTCCACAAAGTTGACCAATGATAAAAGTAGGAGAGATGGCCATATTGGGCTTCAGCTGCATGGCGGTCAGGTTATGCACGTCGAATATAAGAACATCCGCATAAAGTCTCTATAAAGCGGAGGTTGCGCTCAAAAGAGAAAATGGATACTACAATCCGATTAACCAAGCTTGCTCATGTAAGGGTCAGGTATTAGTTTTCGCACCGGTTTTTTAAGAAACTTTTTTCATGAGTATTCGTGTTCGATTTGCCCCTAGTCCGACAGGCTACCTTCACATTGGTGGTGCTCGTACGGCTTTATTTAACTGGCTTTATGCTCGTCATAACGGCGGTAAGTTTGTGCTGCGTGTTGAAGATACCGATGATGCACGCAACTCTCGTGAGGCGGTTGATATAATTTTAGATGGTTTGCGTTGGATGGGGCTAGACTGGGATGAAGGGCCAGTTTCAGGGGATGCTATGCGAGAGAGCCGGGGAGATCTTGGCCCTTATTTTCAATCTCAACGTGGAGAAATTTATAAACGACGCATTAAGGAATTAGTTGATAATGATTTAGCCTACGAACATGAGGGAGCAATCAAGTTCCGCATGACCCGTAATCCGGTAAAGATTCCTGATTTGGTTGCTGGGGATGTGGTGCGGAAGCTCACGGATCGTGAAGAGGTGGATCCCGACTTTGTGATTGTTCGATCAGATGGAAAACCAGTATTTCACCTAGTGAATGTGGTTGACGATATAGAGATGAAAATTTCGCATGTAATTCGGGGCGAGGACCATCTTTCAAATACGTCGAAGCACATCGAGTTGTTTAAAGCCTTCGGGGTAGAGCCTCCGAAATTTGCGCACATTCCACTTATTTTAAACAATGATGGCTCAAAGATGAGCAAGCGTGATACAGGTGCTTCTATGGAAACATATATGGATGGAGGTTATCTTCCATCCGCGGTGATCAACTATCTTAGCCTTCTTGGTTGGTCGCCAAAAGATGATACGGAGGTTATGCCAGTTGCAGAATTAATTGAGCGATTTGATCTTTCTGGAGTGCAGCGAGCTAACGCGCGTTTTGACATGGTTAAATTGGATTGGCAAAACTATGAACATATTCGAGCTATGCCAGAGGAAGATTTTAAAGATCGAGCACTTGAACAGTTGAAGTCGGCGAATATTAATACTAGTGACTTCAAAAACTCTTATATTGAAGCAGCGGTTGCAACTTGTACTGACAAAATAAAAAATCTGAATGATTTTGCGGCTTACATTGGTTTTTATTTTCAACAAGAAGTGTCTTTTGATCAGGACTCTGCTGAGAAAGCATTGACGCCTGATAATAAGCCGTATTTGTCTGCGCTTAGAGAAGCTTATGCTGAATTGGCTCAATTTGATGCTGATTCACTCCAGGAGGCGTTAAAGGCTACAGCAGTATCGTGTGAAGTGAAAAACAAGCTTCTAGTAATGCCGGCTAGAGTTGCTTGTACCGGAAGCAAAGTAGGCCCAAGTTTATATCATTTGTTTGAGGTTTTAGGGCAAGCCGAGGTGTTGAAGCGGTTTGACGCCGCGTTAGCTAGAATGTAACCCTTTCCTACCGGTTAGCTTTGCACTTTCTTTTTTTGAACAAAACGATCCATTTCACAGACTATTGTGAGACTTTATGATAGGGTTGTCTTAGCCGTAGGAGTAATTTCATGGTAATTTTAACAACTATTTATGTCGCTGTAGCAGTATTGCTGCTCTTTGCTTCAGCTATTTTCATACACGAATGGGGTCACTTTTTTGTAGCACGTTTGTGCGGGATGAAAGTGGAAGAGTTTGCTATTGGCTTCGGTAAGATTTTGTGGAAGCGCGAAAAGGACGGAGTTCTTTATACAATAAGAATGATTCCAGCTGGTGGCTTTGTGAAGCTACCTCAGATGATTACAAGTGAGACAATTGAGGGGAAAAACGAAGATGAAACAGAGCCTCTTCCAGAGATTACTCCTTGGGCTAAAATTGCTGTTGCTGTCGCAGGTCCAATCATGAATGTCATTTTTGCCTTTGTATTAGCAACGATCATTTACTTTGTAGGATTGCCAGAGGCGATCACTCCACCTGTGGTAGGGTCTATGGATGAGACTTCCGAAGAATATAAGCTTGGTGTCCGTGAGGGGGATATAATTGTTAAGATTAATGGCAAAGAAATCCCGAGCTGGGAGGAAGCTCGCAAATTAACTGCTCTTTCAATCACAAACCGATTTTTAGTTACGTTTCAGCGACAGACCGATAGTGGTATTAAAGAGTTTACAGAAGAACTTACTGCTAAACCGGTAAGTGAAGAGCTAACAATCAAGATTTTACAACTACCTCCTAAATATCGACCAATAGCCGGGAAAATTCTTGATGGAGGTGCTGCTGGTGCTGCTGGCCTTAAGGCAAACGACGAGATCATATCGCTTGGAGGATTACCGTTAGGAAGTCGAGGCCAACTTATTTCTGCTCTGCAAAAAAACGGAACGAATAAAACAGAAATAGCTGTCTTGCGTGATGGGGATGAAGTTTCTTTGGCAATCACTCCAAAGATGGTTAACAACACCGTTATGATTGGAGTCCAATTTGCTTCCATGCCACAGACTTATATTGTGCGACACCCAGGCCCAGGCCCTATAGAAAATGTTAAAGGCGTAGCTTCTCTTATGGGGGATACGCTCTATGCTTTGTTTCATAAAGCTGAGACAGGAGTAGGAGTAAAAGACTTAAGTGGTCCAGTAGGCATTCTTGCGATGCTTGGGGCATGGGTAAAAACAGATTATCGATTGGCCTTAAATTTCCTTGTTCTTCTAAATGTTAATCTCGCCATTCTTAACATGCTTCCAATCCCGGTGTTAGATGGTGGTCATACAGTAATGGGTTTGTTTGAGGGAATATTCCGTAGAAAAATTCCAGCTAAACTGCTAGAAGTTATAACGATTATCTTTACTGTTCTTCTGCTTTCCCTGATGGCATATGTGACTTTTCATGATGTTTTTGAGCGAAGTGGCTTGTTTTTTGAAATGTTTAATAATGATGTCGAAATTCAAGGCCCCTCCAGTCCAAGTGAATAATTATGGCCATAAAGTACTGCGATTCTCCGTACCATTATAAGCGGCGGAAAACCCGTCCAGTGGTAGTGGGCGATCCGAGCAATGGGGGAGTTGTGGTGGGAGATAGTAATCCCATTGTTAGTCAGTCAATGCTTACCTGCAGTACTCTTGATACCGATGCTAGTGTCAAACAGTCGATGGCGCTTGTTGATGTCGGTTGTCAAATCGTTCGTATTACAGCACAGACTAAGCGTTATGCTGCAAACTTAGAGAATATTATATCCGGAATTCGCGCCTTAGGCTCGAATGTTCCTGTGGTAGCCGATATTCACTTTAAGCCAGATGCTGCTATGGAAGCGGTTAAATGGTGCGAGATGGTTCGTGTGAATCCGGGTAATTACGCTGATTCAAAGAAATTTGCTATAAGAGAATACACGGATGATCAATATGCCGCTGAATTAGAGCGCATAGAAGAGCAATTTGCACCGTTGGTTGAAGAATGTAAGTTGCGCAACCGTGCTCTCCGGATTGGAACCAATCATGGGTCCCTTAGTGATCGTATCATGAATCGATATGGGGACACTCCACTGGGGATGGTCGAAAGCGCATTAGAGTTTGCTCGCATTGCTCGTGCTCGTGATTTCCATAACTTTAAGTTCTCAATGAAGTCGAGCAATCCAAAGGTGATGATTGAGTGTTATCGTTTGCTTGCGGCACGCTTGGCAGAATTAGGTTCAGATTGGAATTATCCTTTGCATCTTGGCGTGACCGAAGCTGGAGATGGCGAGGATGGTCGCATTAAAAGTGCAATTGGTATTGGTTCATTACTTTGTGACGGCTTGGGAGATACCATCCGTGTTTCACTCACAGAGGATTCGCCTAATGAAATTGCTGTGTGCTGTGATCTAATTTCGCAAGTTAAAGAACTCACGGACTCGAGTGTTAATGTTCCAAATGTAGGCTTGTCCTATAATCCATTTGAATTTCAGAGGCGCGAAACACCTGAGATCGAGTTGGTCGAGGGGGTTATGTGTGGGGGCGAGCAGACCATCCGTGTGGTTGTTACTCAGACTGCCTGGGATAAGCTATCACCTCGGATTCGACCTGGTGATGACGTTAAGCCTGAGGCTATACATGAGGAGCTTAATCTACTTGAAGTCGATCCGCGTAAACCAATTAGTGTAAATTGCGATACGCAACTGGTCACCGTAAAGGATGATATTAATCTCCCTGTAATTACTGCATTTCGTTTACTAGCTGGTCAGTTGAAGGCTGCTGGGACAAATAATCCAATACTGGTAAAGGACAGCCTTAAATTTGGTGAAGTGCCGCTTGAACCAAATATTGCTCTCCTGCGTGCTGCTGTTGTTGTTGGTTCATTACTTTGCGATGGAATTGGCGACGCGATTTTGATTAGAGGAGAAAGCGGTGCCGGGCAGTCACTAAGACTAGCCTACAACATTTTGCAGGCTGCAGGTTGTCGTTCGTTTAAGACCGACTATGTAGCTTGCCCAAGTTGCGGAAGAACTTTATTTGATCTTCAGGAAGTCACAGCTCGCATCAAGAGCCGAACAGATCATCTGAAGGGTGTAAAAATTGCCATAATGGGATGCATCGTGAACGGTCCAGGGGAAATGGCTGATGCCGACTTTGGCTACGTTGGCGGAGCTCCCGGTAAAATCAATCTATATGTGGGCAAGTCACCAGTTAGAATGAACATCCCTGCGGCCGAGGCGGTTGAAAGTTTGGTTGATCTAATCCGTGAACATGGCAAATGGGTTGATCCTAATTCTGAACCGATCCCTGCTTGATGAACAGTCACACTGCTAAACTGTCTCCAGAACAAGCGGAGGCGTTACGCGGGATTTTAGCCAAGCGAGATTTCGAACCAGCTGAAGTGCCTCATGCAGTGTTTAGTTACAAACGACCTAGTTTAAAGGTTACTTGGTATAACAGCGGAAAGTTATTGGTCCAAGGGAAAGGGACAAAAGAATTTATCGAATTCACACTAGAGCCTGAGGTGCTTGTAGAAGCTGCTTTTGGCGGAATACTTGATGCACAACCAGAGCAGCTGGAGCCGCGAATAGGTGTCGATGAAAGCGGTAAAGGCGATTTCTTTGGCCCGCTTGTAGTGGCAGGTGTTTACATCAACGAATCGATTGCGCGCACATTAGACAAATTGGGAATAAAAGATTCCAAGGCCATCAAGAGCGATAAGAAGATCAAGAAATTGGCTGAGGGTATTCGGGATATCCCTGGTTGTGTTCATTCAGTCGTGCCTATTGGTAATGCTTCGTACAATCGCTTGCATCAGCAGATGCGCAACGTGAACAAGATTCTTGCTTGGGGCCACGCGCGTGTAATTGAGAATCTGCTTAGTCAACGCGATCGAATGAATCCAGAACCATTGCGGGCGATCAGCGATCAGTTTTCTCGAAGTAAATCGACAATCCAAAGCGCGTTGATGGAAGAAGGCCGTCAACTCGAACTCGTACAGATGTACAAGGCTGAGTCCGACTTGGCCGTTGCTGCCGCTTCTATTTTGGCGCGCGACGTTTTCGTCCAGCGAATTAAAGAGCTTGGTAATGAATTTGATCTTGAGTTACCAAAAGGGGCCTCTTCTAAGGTCGATCAGGTCGGAGCAGAATTTCTTACCAAGCATGGGATAAACAAACTTGGCCAAGCAGCAAAGCTTCACTTTCGAACCACTCAA
Organism: Limisphaerales bacterium; assembly: GCA_004213515.1. Taxonomy (GTDB): domain Bacteria; phylum Verrucomicrobiota; class Verrucomicrobiia; order Limisphaerales; family UBA1096; genus UBA1096. Next base: position 9,243 of record SHAK01000070.1, read on the forward strand.
AAAATCCAATCGCGCATGTTATAATGCTTAACAAGAGGTCGTGTTACTAAACATTTGCGCTCTTTAAATTCCCCTTTTTGGACATCGGGGGTCTGTCCCGAGGGATAGGCGCCCACAACTCCGAAGTTGGCTGAGGCCCTGAGGTTCTCATGGCCGACTCCGGCCGGAATGACGATTACATCACCCGATTGCACTTCGGTAATGATTCCATTGCTACCATCCAAACGAATTTGTCCTGTGCCACTGTAAACCCCCAGCACCTCGTGAGCCTCTGCGTGATAGTGAGGGAAGGGATAAACTCCATTCCGCCAGCTGCCCTCTCAGTTATTGTTGTAAAACAGTCTCTCGAACACGGCGGCGTTATCTGTGCCGTTCAACTCGACAGCATAACGATAATAGAGTAGTGGCAGAGTAAGTTGATTGGGTATTATACCGTCGTCTTTGAACAGGTGTATCTGAGGCTCGGTCATTTCAGTGCATTTCCACCGA
>SHAK01000071.1 GCA_004213515.1 Limisphaerales bacterium
GAAGTTTGTCGAGATTTAGCTATTGGATTATCACATGTTGTGCATCTGTTAAATCCTGCTGTTATTGTTTTGGGGGGAGGGCTGTCATTAATGGGAGAGCCTTTAAGATTAGGTGTCGAGCAAGCACTTCAGCAAACAATTATGGAGGTTATTAAACCAGGTCCAAATATTCGCTTGGCAAAATTAAGGGAGGACGCTGTTCCTATAGGTGCTTTGCATTTGGCTTTGATGACCAAGTAATATTTGCAATGATTTGTTCATGCGCGATTGGATAGCAAATTATATTGAAGCACAAAAAACGGCCCTTGATTCTATTCCGGTTGATCAGGTTGAATCAATTATCCAAAAGCTTAAGGATGCTCATTCTAAGGGCCAGAGAATTTTTGTTTTCGGTAATGGAGGCAGCGCTTCTAATGCATCCCACTTTGCAACTGATCTTGGTAAGGGTGCATCTGATGCGCTTGGTAAAAGCTTTAATGTTTTATCGCTAAATGACAATGTAAGCTGGATTACAGCTATTGGTAATGATTACGCTTATGAGGATGTATATTTGCGTCAGCTCCAAAACTACGGCCAAGTTGGTGATATAGTATTAACATTTAGTGTTAGTGGTAATTCACCTAACCTTGTAAAGGCCATTGAGTGGGCTAACGATAACAAGCTTCAAACTGTTTCTTTAGTTGGAGGTAAACGTGGGAAATTATTTGAGATTTCAAACGAAACTATTGTAATCAATGACACGCACTATGGTCGTGCTGAAGATTGCCAAATGGGTATAGCTCACATGCTTTGTTATGCCTTTATGGAAATTAATGAACTAAAGAATTAGTATTAAGTATTGTGTGCATGATTGAATTGATACTTGAACCTTAAGCCAAGCCCTTATAAAAATTTCCTTAACCGACTAACTAAAATATATTATGTCAAGAGCAGTTACATTATTTACTGGCCAGTGGGCGGATTTGCCACTGGATACAATGGTTAAGAAAGCTAAAGAATTTGGTTATGATGGAGTTGAATTAGCCTGTTGGGGAGATCACTTTGAGGTTGATAAGGCAGATTCTGCTTACTGCTCTTCTAAGCGTGAACTTCTTGAAAGTCACGGTATGAAGTGTTTTGCGATCTCCACTCATTTGGTTGGGCAGGCAGTTTGTGATAATATTGATGAACGCCACAAACAGATTTTACCTGATTACATTTATGGGGACGGAGAACCTGAATCAGTACGTCGACGTGCTGCTGAAGAAATTAAGAAAACAGCTAAGGCAGCGAAGGAATTTGGTGTGAATGTTGTAAACGGATTTACCGGGAGCTCTATATGGCACTTGCTTTATAGTTTTCCACCAAATATGCCAGGCCAAATAGATGCTGGCTTTAAGGATTTTGCTGATCGTTGGGGGCCTATAATGGATGTGTTTAAGGAAAATGGTATCAAATTTGGTTTGGAGGTTCACCCTACTGAAATTGCATTCGATATTGCATCAGCGGAACGTGCTTTAGAGGCTATAGATCATCATCCATCTTTTGGTTTTAACTATGACCCTAGCCACCTTGGCTATCAGGGTGTTGATTATGTGAAGTTTATTTATAAGTTTGCTGACAGGATTAATCATGTTCACATGAAGGATGCTTTTTGGCATGACCATTTATGTGATGCAGGGGTTTTTGGCGGCCATACTGATTTTCATAAATCTAACAGATATTGGGACTTCAAGTCAGTAGGCCGAGGTAAAGTTAATTTTGAGTTGATCATTCGAGCTTTAAATGATGTTGGTTATACTGGCCCGTTATCTGTTGAATGGGAAGATGGCGGGATGGATAGAGAGCATGGGGCAAAAGAATCAGCTGAGTTTTGTAAAAGAGTCGACTTTCCTTCATCTGATATTGTTTTTGATGAACAATTTGAAAAGGAAAAACAATCCTAAGTAGATCTAATCCAATATTTTTAAAAGCCAAGACCTATTTGGTTTTGGCTTTTTCTTTTATAGATTCTTTTTTTCGTTTGTTGGAAGGTGAATATTAAGTTTTTGGGTTAATCTTTTCACTATTGTCTGTTGAGAATCTGCTAAATTCTTTTTTTCAAATGGGTCTGCAATTAAATTGAAGAGCTCAATATTTTTTGTTCCTTTCTCATTATTTCGTGTGGTGATGTTTGTTTTATTAGGTAAAATTATTTTCCAATTTCCATCTATAAGCCACCTATAGGTTAGATTGGCGTTCGGTTTATGTATGTCTACTGCATTATGTAGATAGCAGGCTCCATAGGTGAATTTTCGTTTTTTTAATTCTTCTTTATTTAGTATGTTAATCCCACGCATTTCTTTGGGGATATTCATGCCGCAGGCTTTTAGGATAGTTGGAGCAATATCAATGCTATTGACTAACTCATTGCGCTCTTCCGGCTTAACTTTTCCTGGCCAGCGAACCATGATAGGTGTTCTAATTCCGCCGTCGTATTGAGATCGCTTAGAACGAGGAGCATAACGGCCATTGTCTGGGCGTTGAATCCAGCCATTGTCAGTGACATAAATTACTATTGTGTCATTCGTAAGGTTTTTTTCATCAAGGTATTGTAGTAGTTCCCCGCAAGTTTCATCAAACCATTCACACATAGCCCAATATCGAGCTATGAATTTGGAATCTGTTTTTTTTGTGTACTTATTTAACAGGCGTTTGGGTGGGTTGTGAGGAGTATGTGGCAGGAATGGTGCGTACCATGTAAAAAAAGGCTTACCATTTCTTTGCTCTATAAAATCAAAAATTTCTTTCATTCCTTTTCTGCCAATTTCCAATCCTTTGTCACCATGTCTTCCTCCTCTTTTTGGATCGCCGTGGGTCATTCCATGGGTAAATCCTCCTCTTGAATAGTGACCTTGCCACCATTTTCCTGATTGGTGGCTGATATAACCTTGTTTGGCAAGTAGTCGAGGCAGTGTTGGTAAATTATCAATGAAAGATACGCATTCCTGAACCTGATTAATATATAGTTTACTGCTCTTCCCACCTACAGGCACAGGCGGCTCATTTCCAGTAATTTTGGTTTGGTGTGGATACAGTCCTGTGATTATAGAGGCAAGTGATGGGCAACATAGGCTTGTTGGCACGTATCCGCGCTTGAAAAGAAGACTTTCTTTAGAAAGCCGGTCTATATTAGGTGTTTCAATTGTTTTATGCCCCATGAAACTATAGTCCGTCCAGGCTTGGTCATCTGATATTATAAGAACAATGTTTGGTTGCTTGTTTGCTTTTACGCTTACTGTCAGTATGAGGGCAACAAGTAAAATGGAAATAGCACGGTTCATTTGATGACAATTAATTAAAATATTAGGAATGTCAAAGCTGGCATGAGGTGCAAATCTGATTTGCTTTCGAGCGATTCATCGGATTCACTGCTGTTGATGTTTTCGCATATTGTTATATTTTGGGTTAAGCCCGAAGTTGAGGGAGCTGAACAACGTTTGATCGATGGTTTAAATCATTATCTTGCTGATATCCCGGGTGTTATTTCGATGCATGTTGGGAAATGCGCTCCGAGCGACCGACCTGTTGTAGATCAGAGTTATCAGGTGGCCTTAAATATCACTTTCAAAAACAAAATTGTTCAGGATGAATATCAAGTGCACCCAATGCATGTAGAATTTGTAGAGAAAGTTTTTAAGCAAGTTTGTGATAAAGTTGTTATCTATGACTTTGGAGATTTAGAATAAATTTTTATATTTTGTAATTTGGTTTTTATAAGTAATGGATCCGTTTATATATAACTTCATTTGCGGAGGTGCTGTTTTCGTTTTCGGAATGGTACTCGCTTGGAGACAAGGAAGTATAGGTTTGAGTTCTAGTGGGTTTCGTAATCTTTCCTTGGCTTTAAGCGTTTTTGTTTTTTATTTTATTCTTCAAGCGTTTTTGCAGTACGAGGCTCCTTTGATGGATAGCGCTAAGGCGACTGAATATGTTGCTACAGCAGAGAGCCAGGCTGCAGTTGATCCGAAACAAGGATATCGAGGCTCGATTATTGATTATGTAATTATGGTTGGATACTTCGTGATTATCGTTGTGCTCGGTATGGTTTTTGGACGCAAGATGAAATCGACAGAGGATTTCTTTTTTGGAGGACGACGTTTTGCTTGGTGGCTGATTGCTTTTAGTATGATTGCAACGACTATAGGTTCCTATAGTTTTCTTAAATATTCCAGTAAAGGATTTCAATACGGTCTTTCTAGTACTCAAACTTATAGTAATGATTGGATGTATTTTCCTTTGTTGTTGTTTTGTTGGTTGCCAATTCTTTATTTCTCACGTGTTATGTCTATTCCAGAGTACTTTGGGAAACGCTTTAATTCGAAGGTCCGTTTTTGGGCAACTGTTTGTTTATTAGTATATATGGTAGGTTATGTAGGGGTGAATCTATATACAATGGGCAAAGTCCTACAGCACTTGTTAGGGTGGGATATTTTTGTAGGAGCGGTAGTCGTTGCATTAGTATCAGTATCATATGTTTCTAGAGGTGGGCAATCTAGTGTAATTATGACTGATTTATTTCAAGGTGTGATGCTTCTTATCACAGGTTTTTTGATTCTTGGTTTGGGGTTTAGTTACCTTGGAGGCTTTGATGTTTTTTGGGATAACTTGCCCGGAGATTCTCGTAAGGTATTTCATAACTTTAATAGTGATTCTAATTTTCCGAGTGTTGGAATTTTTTGGCAGGATGGATTAGCTAACTCCATCATGTTCGGGTTTTTACATCAAGGCACCATTATGCGGTACTTATCAGCCCGCTCATTTAAAGACTGTAAAAAGGCAGTTGTGACACATCTAGTCGTTTTAATGCCTTTAGCTGCTTGTGTGGTTGGCGGTGCCGGTTGGTTAGCAAAGGCTTTGGCAAATCATGGGGACCTTCCTTCGAATATGGAGGCTAACGATTCGTTTTATGCTGCCACGCAACTTATAAGCCAACCAGGAATCTTTGGTCTTATTTTAGCAGCAATGATTGCTGCGCTCATGTCTACTGTAGACACACTTATCACAGCGATTTCAGCTGTTTGGGTCAATGATGTTCACAAACAATACGTCAAAAAGGATATGACTGATCGTCAAGCGTTATCAGTAGCCAGATTTACCGCGGTTGCTGCGACCTTAGTTGGAATAATTATGGTGCCTGTTTTTATGAACTTCGATTCAATTTATGATGCTCATGGTGCTTTTACTGCAGCCGTCACACCCCCTCTAGTTGTAACTTTCGTTTTTAGTCTTTTCTGGAAACGATTTACTTCAAAAGCTGCTCTAGCAACAATGATAGTTGGATTGGTAGCTGTAGCTGCTTCGTTTTTTATTCCTGAACTAATCACTCCTTTTGCCCATGGCGTGCCAATGGGTGACGCTGGAGATGGCTTATTTGCTGGGGTTAAACAGTATAAGTTCATGCGGGCTTGTTACGGATTGAGTGTGTGCACATTAGTAGGAGTCATAGTTACATTTTTGACTAAACCGGAAACAGATAAGGATCTAAGGGGTTTGATTTGGCAAAAAGGCTACTATCGTTCGCTAAATATCGATTAAGATAAATGTCGAGATCTACCTACATAAAAAAGAAGTTTTATTCTGTCTACCAAGATTTGAATCGCTCAAATTATGAGGCAGAGAAGCGACGGTTGCAGTCAGAATTACTTAAGCTTCAACAATGGGTAGTAGATAACAATAAGCGTGTGGCAATTACTTTTGATGGGCGTGATGCTGCAGGTAAAGGAGGTGCAATTAAGCGATTCATTGAGTATTTAATGCCTCATTATTTTAGAGTGATTGAACTGGGTGTTCCAACAAAGAAAGAGTCTCGTAATTGGTTTGGACGTTATAAGAAGCATATGCCCAAGAAAGGTGAAATAGTTTTTTTTGATCGTTCTTGGTACAATCGGGCCCTTATAGAACCGACGATGGGTTATTGTACTGAGAGGCAATACAGATATTTCATGGATCAAGTGTTAAATTGGGAAGAGAAAAATATTTCAGATGGGCTAATATTAATTAAATTTTATTTATCAGTGGATCGTGACACTCAGTTATTTCGTTTTAAAGAGCGAATTGTTCATCCATTGAAATATTGGAAATTTTCTAAGAATGACGAGAAAGCTCGGGCTAAGTGGAGTGTTTTTACAAAATATAAAGATCAAATGCTTGATAGAACCTCATCTAAAAAAAGCCCTTGGGTAGTTATTAATGCAAATAAAAAAACTTACGCTCGTTTATCTTGCATGCTTTATACTATATATCATATTCCATATGTGCAGAAACAGAGTTTTAAGCCACTAACAGGTGAGGAACTACCGTCGAAATATAGAATTGAAATTGATGGGGTGCCTTTTAGTAATTTAAGCTTTAGGCAGTATAGTGTCCTTGATCGTATAAATAAAAAAAGAGTATAATCATTTATTCTTTTTTTGTTTTAGTTTTCATCACTAATAAGTGAACTGCCCAAGATAGGATTCCTGCTATCAACAATAATATAGTTATTATGCCCCATCCAATAGCTTTTGATACTTCACTTGATGTTAATGCAAAAATAATTGAGACAACAAATCCTAGAGCACTCAAGATCCACCAAGGTAAGGCTGCTAGAAGCGCTGCTTTTTTTTGTTGTTCTGGTTCCAATTCGAGCCGGTTTGCGCAATACATCCAGAAAACCATTGAAAAGAGTGCTGAAAGAAAAAAAAGTATAGGTAAGATTGGTAAAGAGTATTCAAGTTGTAAGTTTAGAGCCATAGATCCACCAATTAAAAAGCTTAAGATGAAAATAAAAACAGTATTGGCTACTGCTAAATCTTTAGGTTTTTGAATCATGATTACTCTGTTTCATCAAGAGCTTGAAGGATTTGTGACTTTATTTTCTTATTTTTGATATAAGGATCATTGCTGTCCTTAGCGTATTTCATCAAGTGTTGGGTTAGTTTTTGTATGGTCGATTTTGATTTCGAGAGATTGAAAGTATTATGTAGTTCTTCTGGGTCATTTTTTAAATCATAAAGCCAAGGTTTGCCGAGCGAAGAGTAAATAAGTTTGTATCGATCTGTTACTACTGTCAGCCAAGGCTGACTATTTGAAGTTGAGCGAAGAAAGGCTATGTCATTCCACTTAGTTGATTTGTTTTGAAACAATCCTGAAGCATCCCGGCCTTCAACACCTTTTGGTAATTTGTCATCTGTTAGAGAGAAAAGGGTTGGGACGAAATCTACACAACTAAGAGCTTCATTGACTACTCTTCCAGCAGGGATCTTGCCGGGGCAATAGATGACAAATGGAATTCTGGCAGAACCTTCATAAGGAACCCCTTTATTTAGGCGGCCGTGTTCACCGCAGAGATCTCCGTGGTCCGAGGTGAAGACAATAATAGTGTTTTTAATCTGATTGTTTTTACGAAGTGCCTCTAATATTTTACCAATATTATCGTCAAGGCATTTAACCATCCCGTAGTATGCTGGCATAATTAGCCGTATTGTATCTGCGGTAATTCTAGGGTCTGCAGCGGCCCAATTAGGAGTTTCCGATCTGGGCTTGTTAATAGAAATTGGGATGGGTACTTCTGCATTTTTATACATCGTATCGTAAGGCTCTCGAACAGTATTTGGCCCATGTGGATCCGGGAAGCTTACCATATAGCAAAATGGTTTTCCTTGGTTTGTATTTAAAAATTCGATCGTACGGTCTGCGAGCCAGTCAGTGGAGAATGTCTTTTTATTGGCTCCATTTAATTTGTAGTCTGGAATGCCTCGCTTATTGATAGAGCCTATTTGTGGACCTGTTTTTGTAGTAATGAACTTTTTCCAGTGCCCTCGATTGAACATGTATCGGTTATCTGAAAAACCGAAGTTTCTTTTAGGTTGCCATTGTGGTTTGCCTATTCCGTCTAGATGCCACTTGCCGGAATAGCCCGTTTTATATCCCTTACTGCGTAGGACTTCTGCAAAGGTAACAATATTATCATCAAGTCGGATATTATTATTAGTCACTGGAGTGTTTTGAGGATAACGGCCAGTGATTAGTGATGCTCTCGATGGGGAGCAAACTGGAGTGGTGGCGTAAAAACTTGTCGCTAGTGCACCGTTTTCTGCGATCCAGTCGATATTTGGTGTTTTGACAATTTTCCCTCCATAACATCCAAGAGTCTTGAAATGATGTTCGTCAGTTTGAATAACAAGTACATTGTATTGTTTTACTATTGCGAATGATTGGCAAACTACTGTTAGCATTAAGGTCGCCATCAGTTTTTTCATGCAGAAAATCCTGACGCTATAATAGTTCGAAGGCAATGTCCTTTACTTGTTGTTGTTGAATCTATCTAGGCCAAGGAATCCAATGGAGCTTGAAGTTTTTTTGTCGAGAGCAAGTTCACTTAATATTTTTCCAATGGAGCTCGAGAATTTGAAGCCGTGACCACTAAAGCCGCATGCAAAATGTATTCGGTTGCTATCCGGGTGACAATCAATTATAAAATGACTATCTGTTGAATTGGTGTATTTGCATACCTTAATTTTCTTAATAGGGCCAAGCGCACTGGGTAAATATCGTCGCAGAGGCAAAAGAATTTCTTCTTCGTCATTAGCGGAAATTTCCTGAGTGATGTTATCAGGATGCATGGGTTTGCCAGGATGATGCCATGCGACTTTAAGGCCATTGCCTTCTGAAGTAGTATTGCTAATTGGGAATCCGTAATAAATTCCATGTAGATTATTATCCCCATTTGGGTCAATATTCCATACTGGGAAATCTCCTCGTCTAAATCGTTTAGGTTGACTGGGTTTCACCCAGCCAAGCACTTGTCTTGTTACTGACAGTTTTAGTTTTGGTAGATGAAGTAAAGAATCAGACCATGGGCCTGCGCTAATAATAAGTTGATCTGCAAAATATTTTTTGGATTTTGTAAAGACGGTGACATTGTTGTTGTTGTGTGACCAATCAAGAACAGGTTGTTCAGTTATTATATGTGCGCCTTTGCGCTGGGCTTGCTCTTTATAGGTTTTAACTATGTTTTCGGAAAGTAGATATCCGCCATTAGGTTCAAGCGCTCCAACCATTCCTTCAGGAAGAGTAAATTGTGGAAATTGTTTGGTAAGATCATCATGCGTTAAGTTAGAGTATGATAGGTTATGTTTTTTTGATGCTAGTTTAACTCCCTTTATTGCGTTTCCATCAGGGAAGCCCATGTAGAGGACGCCAGTTTTGTGAAATAATTTTTCCTTAGCTTCTTGTTCGATTTTCTCCCACAGTCTGTA
>SHAK01000072.1 GCA_004213515.1 Limisphaerales bacterium
ACAGTTAACCAGCAAAGGAACATCATAGCCTATTTTTTGCCAGTCCTGTAAAGTCAGACTCACGTTAAGATGACGAGCAATAGCTGTAAGATGAATCGGACAGTTCGTTGAGCCTCCAATTGCCGTATTTACTACAATGGCATTCTCAAATGCCTTACGGGTCATCACTTTATTGGGCGTCAAATCCTCCTGAACCATTTCAACAATTCGCCTGCCAGTGCGATATGCCATCTGACCTCGTTCACGGTAAGCAGCAGGAATTGCAGCACAACCAGGCAAGGACATTCCCAGCGCCTCAGCCAAGGAGTTCATGGAAAGAGCCGTCCCCATAGTATTACAATGCCCAACACTAGGAGTTGATGCGGCAACTTGATCCAAAAACTCTTCCATGCCGATTTTGCCCTCAGCTAATAACTTATTTCCTTCCCATACCATGGTCCCAGAACCCGCTAATGCGCCTTTGTACCACCCATCAAGCATCGGACCTCCAGATTGAACTATTGCTGGAAGATTCATCGTAGCCGCAGCCATCAAACACGCAGGTGTAGTCTTATCACAACCAGTAGTGAGTACCACGCCATCAAACGGATAACCATGCAACACCTCTACAATTCCAAGGTAAGCTAAATTCCGATCTAAAGCAGCCGCTGGTCTTCTACAGCTCTCTTGAATAGGGTGAACGGGAAAAACAAACGGGATACCACCAGAATCTCGAATTCCTGCTTTGACTCTTTCGACGGTTTCAAGATGCCCTCTATTGCATGGGGCGATGTCATTACCAACTTGCGCTATTCCAATTATAGGCTTACCCGCTCGTAACTCCTCCGGTGTAATTCCATAATTCAAAAAACGCTCAATATAGATAACAGTGCCATCTGGGTGCGCAGGGTTATTAAACCACTCCTCGCTCCGAAGTCGATTAGCTGCTTTCTTTGAATCACTCATTTGTCTTTAAATCTTAAGCTATTATCTATCACATGTCAGCAAGCTTAATAGGTAATGCAGCTTGCCAACGCTTATCATCTCAGGGACATTCCCATGAATGTTTAGCCTTAAAGGAAAAAGAGCCATCGTAACCGGGGCTGGATCAGGAATCGGTCAATCGACAGCTATCGCTTTCGCCAAACAAGGAGCAAATGTAAGCGTGTTGGAAATTAATCTTGAAGCTGCAAATGAAACAGTTGAAAAAATTCGTATTAATGGAGGACAAGCCGAAGCCTCAGAGTGCGACGTAACTGATCATGACCAAGTTCAAGAAGTGTTCGACAAACTCGGTGCCGATCACGGAGGATTAGATTGTCTCATAAATAACGCTGGCATAGCTCATGTTGGTAATATCTTGAATACCGACGAAAAAGACTTTGACCGAGTCATGAACGTTAACTTAAAAGGAGTCTTCAATTGTCTAAAAGGAGGCGTTCGACAAATGGTAAAAAGCGGGGGCGGTGCTATCGTTAATATTGCCTCAACCGTAGCTACAATGGCAATTAATGACCGTCTGGCTTACAGCACTAGTAAAGGAGGGGTACTCGCCATGACATATTCTGTGGCTAAGGATCACTTGCCTGACAAAATTCGGTGCAATGCCATTCAGCCAGGCCGTATTCACACACCTTTTGTTGATGGTTTTATTGCCGAAAATTATCCAGAAAACCAAGAAGAAATTTTCCGAAAACTTTCTGACTACCAACCACTTGGAAGAATGGGAAAACCGGAAGAAGTTGCAGCAATGGCAGTATTCTTATGTAGTGATGAGGCTTCGTTTATCACAGGCTCACCATTTGCTGTCGACGGGGGAACTCTTTACGTTCGATAAGCCTTTATTTCATATGCAAAACAGCTTTAATAACACCAGATTCAGGCTTAAGCCATGTTTGAAAACTCTCCACAAAACCTTCATAACTTGATCTGTGAGTGAGCCATGGCGTAGTGTCTATTACACCATTTTCAATTAACTTAATAATTCGGACAAAATCACTTGAAACCGCATTACGAGATGCTTTGATAGTAAGCTCTGGTCTATGAATCGAAACATGCTTAAAGGTTAGATCCTGAGTTGTGATACCAACATAAATCACTTGGCCAGTAAAAGCAGCATACTGAAACGCATTCGACATTGAGATATGACTCCCTGTTGCGTCAATAACGGTAGTAGGCAATTCTCCACAATTAAGATCCCGTAAACGCTGAACCTCGGTCCAATCCCCCTTAAAAACAACAGTATGATGCACACCAAGTCGCTCTTTACAGAATTTAAGGCGTGTCTCATTCATATCCATAACCGTTACTTTTGCCTTGGCAACCTTTAAAAATTCGATCACTGCTAACCCTATAGGCCCGGCGCCTAGAACAATGGCATGCTCTCCTTCTGAAATTGCAGCACGATCTACACAGTGGCAACCAATAGCCAAAGTCTCAACCAGTGCCAGCTGATCCATAGTTAACTTTTTGGAAACATGCAGCTTACTTGCAGGTAAAATAAACTGCTCACACATTCCTCCGTTTTTGTGGACCCCTATTACTTCAAGTGATTCACAGCAGTTGGTATGACCGTTAAGACAAGCAAAACATGTCCCGCAATTCATATAAGGTTCAACTGAACAGCGGTCTCCCTGTTTCACATTTGTTACATCAGCCCCAACCCCTAAAACCTCAACACCTAGCTCATGCCCTGGAATTACAGGGTAAGTAAAAAAAGGCATCTTACCCAAATAACCAGAAACATCTGTCCCGCAAATACCCACACTATGAACTCTAACTAAAGCTTCACCTATGCAGGGATCACCTGGAAGATCAATATCAACAGCTTTAAAATTCTTAGGCTCTTGTAGTACAATTGCTTTCACGATTGAAAAGCTATAAACACAACAACATTAGTCAGAAAATAGATATTCAAGATCATTCTGAGTAAGATTCTTAGCGAAGGTTTCATCACCTAAAACATCGGCAACAGTTTTTGCTTTTTGCTGTTGAAGGTCCCAAATTTTCTCCTCTACAGTACCCGGAGAAATCATTTTGTAAGCATTAACAGTTGATGTTTGACCAATTCTATGTGTGCGATCAATAGCCTGAGCTTCAACGGCAGGGTTCCACCAAGGATCGTATATAACAACATAACTTGCACTAGTTAAATTTAAACCTGTGCCAGCAGCCCTAAGACTAAGAAGAAAGGCAGAGGGATCTTTATCTCCTTGGAAATCATTAACCATTTCTTGTCGGTTTTTAGTTTCACCAGTTAAAAGATATGTAGGAATTTTTCTGTCTTCAAACTGCTTTTCTAATATCTGAAGCATTCGAACAAACTGACTAAAAATTAAAACTTTATGGCCCTCCTCAAGCAATGGCTCAACAAGTTCAAATAGCGTATCCATTTTGCCCGAAGCAGTATCACTACCAACAAGCCCAGGATGACAGCAAATCTGGCGCAAACGAGTAAGAGCAGCAAGAACATGCATTTTACTCTTGGCTATGCCCTTCTGTTTTACAGCCTTCATAACTTGTTCTCTGCTACGCTTTAATTCAGCCAGATAAAGCTTGCGCTGTTCTTCTGGCAATTCGCAATCAAGTCTCTGTTCAATACGGTCCGGAAGATCTTTAGCTACTTGTTTTTTTATTCGTCTTAGCAGTAACGGACGAAGTTTAGCGGACAATTTTCGACGGGCAATACGAGCAACACCCTCCTCCTTTTCGGAAACTTTCAAATCATACGTTTGACCAAAATGTTCCTGATCCCCAAGGTAATTTGGCTGAATAAAATCAACAATACTCCACAGATCTAACATTCTATTTTCAATTGGCGTACCAGTCAAAGCTAGCTTATGATCAGCTTTGAGCTGTTTTACTGATTTAGTTACTTGTGCTCCAGGGTTTTTAATAAACTGCGCTTCATCCAACACTACTGCACGAAATGCAAATTTTGAAAGTTCTTCAAGATCTCGACGCAAAATCGAGTAATTTGTTACAACTATATCGTTTTCCGGAATAAATTTTCTTAAGTTATGCCTAGCCTGCCCACTTTCTAGAACAAGCACTTTCATATCTGGGGTGAATTTTTCAGACTCTCTTCTCCAGTTATGCAATACAGAAGCAGGACAAATAACCAAAGCGGGTTTAGCCTTCGCATTCTTTCTTCTACTAACCTTTAGCCATAATAACCAAGTTAAAGTCTGAAGAGTTTTTCCCAAACCCATATCATCCGCGAGAATTCCTCCCAACTTAAGCTTAGATATGTGACAAAGAAAATTAAAACCATCTTTTTGATAAGGCCGCAATTCAGCACAAACATTTTCAGGAAGCTCGGTTGCATCGATTCCCTCAAACTCATCTAACCTTCCTCGTAATTGTTCTAATTCATTTGATGGAACAAAATTAGACAAGCCTTCTTCATCAAGATGTGCTGCTTGTTCTAAGCCGATCTTCTGCTCGATTGGGGTCAACCCATCAACACCTAAATCAGCCATTGCCTCCTGAGCATCAGTGACAGCTTGCTGGTCAAGCTGAACCCAGCCAGCGTCAGGAAGCTTAACAAAACTGCCACTTGCCCCTGCTAATTGCTGAAGGTCTCGATCTGTTAAGCTAAGACCTTCTTCTTCCCACTCAGCTGAAACAGACAACCAATCAATCCCGCTACCCTTAACTATCAGTTTTGGTTTTAAACGTTTTGGTTGGAGGAATAGACGCTTGAATTCAGAATCACCAACATACTCAGCTTCAGGTCTGTCAGGCCAAGCTGAATGCAAACTCTCTAAAAACAATGGATTAGCATCACCAACCCACAAACCGGGCTCAGGAGTAAACCAATCCAAGCGTTTAAGCCATTCAACAGCTGCTTCAAGCCTTAAATCATCTAACACCTCTGGCTTTTTTGAATTTTTCTTTTTCTCCTTTTCTCTCATCCATTCATGACCACTCCACTCCCAGATGGATTTATCAGTCTCACTTATGGCTTTTAATTTCAAATTAACAGTTTCATCAGCCATCTCAAAAACAAATTTTGGCGTTGCTTTGTGAGTATCACAAAGCTGCTCCCAATTTAGGCCTTTAGTAGACTTTATTTTTCGAAGATTTGTTAAAAGCCTATGGGTAAGCTTACTAACCGGCGCTTTTTCCTTAGACGCCCAACTTCCTAAAATCTCAGAAGCAGGAGAATTGCGAAGTAAAAATATTTCTGAATTAATATATGCAAGAGCAGGCTCACCGGAAAAAAAAGAAACATCTGACATCTTGCAAGTCTTTCCATCAGGCATTTTGATTAAATGGGTAAAATAAAGATTAGATTTCTCATTATCTAAGCTAGGCTCCATTTCAATAATTTGCCCCATAAACTTCATAGAATCATCAGCTCCATCTATTCCTATAATTCCTGACTTACCCCACTGCACCATCCATCTTAAAATATCAGCCCCTTCAAGAAGAATTAATTCAGCCTCAACATCATAATCATGCCTAATATCAGAGGCCCAACGAATAAAATTCCAGTGTTCTGCAGAAAACAACTCCTGCTCGTGCGCCGCCCGCATAGTCAAATCAGCCATATCCTCCAAAGACTTAATTCGATCACCTGTTCTAGGGCGAATAATATGGATTTCAATTCCCAATTGGCTTAATCCAAGTATTTCTTTGTTTTCAACAATCTTAGCAATAACTTTTAAAGTCGCCCTAGGGGCATCAAGATGCACAGGTGTAGGAGGAAACATCCATTCCTCAAGCCCTTTGAATAATTTAAAATCCTTCTCCTCTTCTTCGACTTCTGCAAAACGACTGAAATCTGCATATGGCATCAATTCATTCGGAACAGAACGACCTGATTTCATAAATACCAAGGCCAATTGTTCCAAACGGGCATCTCCCTTCAACTGAGTTACCCCACCCCACCAATCATCAAGACTAAAATCTTTACGCGCTAGAGTAAGCTTATCAAAATAATCCTCTAACAATAACCAAGATCTTTGCGAATCTGGGCAATCAGCAAACATTTTTAATAAACTCGAACGCTCAGCAACATCCTCTTTTGATTCTGAAAGCTGATGCCTCAAATCGGCAAAATCACCATAAGTATTATCGATCACTTTGTGATGAGCATCATACTTAGAAGCTTTAGCTGAACTAATTGTGTTTTTTTTCTTTTTAACTGCTCTCGGCATCGGATATCAATATAACAGACTCATCATAACGACATAATAAAGAGGTGTACGTCAAACTTAAAAACACATTAATTAAACCAGATTCAATATAATGGATTATTACAAACCTGTGCTTTGACATTAGTAATATCCATCCAGTATCTTTCTTTGCGATGAATTTAATCCGACACACGGATACTAATTATAAAAATAAATTGGACAGGCTTACTAAAAGTTCAAGCCTTTTTGACTCGAGTATTGAAAAACGGACTACAGATATTATCCGGGAAGTAGAATTGAATGGTGACAATGCACTTATTGGTTTAACTCGAAAATTTGACAACGCATGTTTAAAAAGATCTGATCTAGCAGTCCAATCTAAAGAATTGTTAAAAGGTTGGGCAAATGCGTCATCTAAAACTAAAAAAGCCGTTAGGCTAGCAAAAGCCAATGTGAAATCTTTCGCATTAAATTCAATGCGCAAAAACTGGAAAATGCAAAATCGCCAAGGAGGTATAGTTGGAGAAAAATTTGATCCTTTTCACCGAATTGGAGTTTATATTCCTGGAGGAACTGCGCCATTGGCATCTACTTCTATAATGACTATTACACTTGCCAAAGCAGCCGGATGTTCAGAGATAGTTGCCTGCACTCCATGTGATAAAAATGGAGAAGTTAACTTAGACCTCCTAGCTTCAATTGGAAATGCCGGAGCCACAGAAGTATATCGTGTTGGGGGAGCTCAAGCTATCGCCGCAATGGGTTACGGCACTGAAACAATCAAGCCTGTACAAAAAATATTTGGGCCAGGTAATGCTTACGTTGTAGCAGCCAAGCGATTACTCTTTGGCCATGTTTCTATAGACTTACTACCTGGCCCAAGTGAATTATTTATTCTTGCAGATACTAGTGCCAATCCCAAATACGTAGCCGCCGATCTACTTGCCCAAGCAGAACATGGCTCAGGACATGAACGCGTTTGGCTAGCAACAACATCAAAAAGGTTGGTCATCAAAGTGCAACAGGAAATCAATAAACAGCTTTTATCACTATCTAGAGCTGCACTTATCAAAAAAACCCTCAAGAATAACGGATGGATAATTCATCTTAAAACAATCCCTGAAGGAATAGCACTAGCAAATAAACTTGCTCCTGAGCACTGCGAACTAATGCTAAAATCAACTAAATCTGCCATCAACGAAATCACTACTGCCGGAGCTCTTTTCATTGGCCCATGGACTCCCACCGTCCTTGGCGATTACTTAGCTGGCCCAAGCCATACTCTACCAACGGGAGGAGCTGGAGTATCTTTTTCAGGCCTCACGGTTGATATGTTTCAAAGGCGCACTAGCATAGTAAAATATAATAAACTATCATTAACCCGCTCTTTGCAAACAATTCAAACATTCTCTGAATTAGAAGGACTAGATGGCCACGGGAATTCTGCAGAAATTCGTTTAAAAAGTTAACGATGCAGGCAAGAAGCAAACTTAAATCACCTGAGAAATTTATTCGGCCATTAATCCGAAATATAAAAGGGTATATCCCAGGAGAACAACCACAAGAAAGCAGGGTAATTAAACTTAATACTAATGAAAATCCTACTCCTCCGTCTCCTAAAGTTTTGCAAGCAATAAAAAAAGCAACAGACTATCGACTTCGTCTATACCCGAACCCGAATGCAAAAAAATTGCGCCAAGCTTTAGCTAAATTACATCGCTGCAAACCTGAAAATATAATTATTGGAAATGGTTCTGATGAACTTCTTGCGTTAGCTACACGTTGCTTTGTAGAGCCAAGAACAGCTAACACCAAAACACAAAAAAAAATATCAAAACAAACGATACAATACTTTACTCCAAGCTATTCACTTTACCCAATTTTAGCCAATATTCATGGCGCCCGAAAAAAAGAATTTAAATTGATTAAAGGCTATGGGCTGCCCGATAAAAAGTTACTAAGTAAAGGCAATTGGGATTTTCAAGCGGCTCTTACTTACATCACAACACCTAATGCCCCAAGTGGAGCTGGATATAAAACAAGTAAATTAGCAAAACTTTGCAAAATTCAAGATGGCATCGTCATACTTGATGAAGCCTATGCAGACTTTGCGGAAGAAACTGCATTAGAATTAGCATTCCGCTTCCCGAATGTAATTATCTCACGCACTTTTAGTAAGGCTTATTCGCTTTGCTCCCAGAGAATAGGTTATTTCATTGCTCATCCTAAAATTATTACTGCGCTTGATAAAATTCGAGACAGTTATAACACCAATGAATTAGGACAAGCGGCCGCACTGGCAACACTTGACGATCTCAAATATTATAAAAGACATTTCAAGCGCATTATCAAAACGCGTAATCAGACATCAAAAATCTTAGAATCGATTGGATTCGATGTGATACCATCTCAAACTAATTTCATTTTTGTAAAACCAAAGGGTCTACAAGCCAAAGAGTTATTCACGAAATTGCGTGAAAAGAAAATTTTAACACGCTGGTTTGACACAAAAGCTTGCCGAAGCTGGTTAAGAATAACTATTGGAACAGAAAGAGAGATGGATAAATTCTTATTATCTACAAAAGCTATAGTTGAAAATCATAAACAGCGATGAATGCGCTGCATAAAAAACTTAAAGCCTCTCCCTTACTTGCTAGAATATTACCTTTTTTAATTTTTATTGTATTAACATCTTCCCAAGGCAGTTTCGGTCCAGAGTCCCACTATTGGATTTATCTAATCAAAACATTAATAGGGATTTGGATGATTTGGATAACATGGCCTCTAGTCGGAGAAATGCGCTTAAATATTAGCCTTGAAGCACTTGGAGGAGGCATACTAGTTTTTGTACTTTGGATTAACTTAGACTTTAAATATCCAAAACTAACAGCTTATGAAGATACTTGGAATCTTACTAAACAGTTTGGTCATGGATCAATTATGTTTTGGCTTTTCGCAACTACAAGGATTATTGGATCAACTTTAGTTGTCCCATTTCTAGAAGAAGTTTTTTATCGATCTTTCCTATACCGTTATATTCTTACTAAAA
>SHAK01000073.1 GCA_004213515.1 Limisphaerales bacterium
ATAGGTCTTTTAACACGTAGTCTCCCGCGCTCCTCACGTTTCGTGAGATTTCCCAATCGATGAAAAGCTACGATATTGCAGTAATTGGAGGCGACGGCACCGGCCCTGAGGTAACTGCTGAAAACATCAAGGTGCTTGATGCTGCAGGTCAAAAATTTGGCTTTAAACTTAACTATACTGAATTTGATTTTGGTGGAGAGCGTTATCTTCGTACGAAAGAAGCATTACCAAATAGCGCTTCTGATGATTTAAGGAATTTTCCAGCAGTTATTCTTGGTGCAATAGGACATCCTGATGTGGCCCCAGGAATTTTAGAAAAGGGAATCCTTTTACGCCTTAGGTTTGAATTGGAGCAGTATATTAATTTACGACCAGTTAAACTATTTGATGAGCGCTTTTGCCCCTTAAAAGATAAGAAACCGGAAGATGTCGACTTTGTAGTTGTTCGTGAAAACAATGAAGGTCTTTATACTGGTTCAGGAGGCTTTGTTTTTAAAGGCACACCAAATGAGATTGCTATACAGGAAAGCGTTAACACTCGGCGTGGAGTAGAACGTTGTCTTCGATATGCTTTTGATTATACGCGTAAAAGAAATAAGGAAAAGCAGTTGACACTATGTGGTAAAACTAATGTTTTAACTTATGCTTTTGATTTATGGGATAGAGCTTTTAATGAAATTGGAGAAAGTGATTATACTGACATAAAACGTGAGTATGCACATGTTGACGCAACTACAATGTGGTTTGTAAAAAATCCAGAATGGTTTGATGTGATTGTTACTGACAACATGTTTGGCGATATAATTACCGACTTAGGAGCTATGGTGCAGGGTGGAATGGGCATTGCAGCTGGCGGGAATATTAACCCTGAAGGTACAAGTATGTTTGAACCTATAGGTGGAAGTGCACCGAAATATACAGGGCAAAATGTTATCAATCCATTGGCTGCAATTTGTTCTGGCGGATTAATGCTTGAACACTTAGGCGAGGATGAAGCGGCTAAAGCAATTGAAAATACTGTGATTAATATTACACGTGAAAAAATTAAAGATCTTGGTGCTGGCCGCATGGGTTACTCAACAACTGAAGTTGGGGACTTAGTAGCTTCAGCTCTATAATTATTTTATTTGGTAATTAAAATGAGTCGGCATGCGTCGACTCCTTTTTTTATAAGTTTGCGTGGAGTTGCAACTTGTCATTGCTACTCCTATTCTCTTTTTCACATTAATTAATCAAACTCAAGCATGGCAACATTAAGCACATTATTAGGGACTTTCGATTTTATCGTATTTTTCGGCGCACTTCTTGCAATAATGGCAGTCGGTTTATGGGTTGGGCGGAGTGAGAAATCATCTAAAGATTATTTTCTGGCTGGAGGTGATGCTCGATGGTGGGGTGTTGCAGGTTCGATATTTGGATCTAATGTTTCTGCAAACCATATGATGGGAATGATGGGCGTTGGTTTTGCAGTTGGATTTGCTCAAAGCCATTTTGAAATCACAGCTATAGCTGGATTACTCATGCTTTGTTATTTGCTTCTTCCGGTATATAGGAAATTAAAGATTTACACTTTAAGCGAGTTCTTGGGTAAACGTTATGACGATCGGGCAAGGTTATCTTACTCTGTAATCATGATTGCAATAATCGTATTTGTAATGACAGTACCTGCTTTTTATATTGGCTCACGATCCATTAACTATTTATTGCAAGGTGATACGGGGCAGAAGGCTTTAGTTATTGCCAAATTAGAAAATGAGAGTGTTAAATCTATTTCTATAGTAAACGCAGGGAGAGGTTATTATGGCGTTCCGAGTTTAAAGATTTCACCATCTGGAAATAATAATCCTGCAGAAGGGACTGTCGTCATTGGAGAAGGTGTGGTTTCTGCTGTTAATATTAAGTCTAGTGGTTCAGGTTATAGTGATGAAAATCTTCCAAAGGTTAAGGTTGAATCTGGAGGCGCAATTTTTAATGCAATTGTAAAAAACGGGAAAGTTGTTGGGGTGGAGATTGTAGATGGTGGTGAAGGTTATGACTCAAAACTTCCTCCAAAGATAAATATTTCTCCTCCTATTGATGGAGTAACTGCTGAAGCTTTTGTTTCAGTGTCAAAAAAAGGAGTTAGAAAAATTGAAATTTTAAATCCTGGGGACGGTTATAAAAGTCAGCCATCTGTTGGTATTGTAGGTGGAAGCCCTAAGGAAGGTTTAGCCCCAGGAGATATTGATTCTTTTTACTATTTTTTGGGTATTTTAGCTATGGCATTAATTACTGGTACTTATACTGTGGTAGGCGGTTTGTGTGCCGTAATAATTACGGATGTTATTCAATCATTATTAATGCTTGTTGGGGGATTGCTTCTAGCTGCATTTATGTATTCAGAAATAGGAGGTTGGGGCGGGATGGTAGCAGCTGATGCGGCACAAAACGGAGGTCTTGAACGTCTGCATTTATACAACCCCTCTAATCACCCGGCATTACCTTGGAGTGGGGTTGTAACTGGACTAATGGTTTTGCATTTTTATTATTGGGGAGCCAATCAATTCATAGTTCAAAGAACCCTCGCAGCTAGAACGGATAAGGAAGCTCGAATGGGAATTATTAGTGCTGGGTTTTTTAAATTATTAATCCCTTTTTTTTCAATAGGTTGCGGTATTGCTGCTTGGTATTACTATGCTGGTAAAGGGCAAATTGTTGCTCAAGATGCCGTGTTTTTAGAGCTTTTAGGGGACTTGGTCGCGCCAGTCGGATTTGGGTTGGTAGGTTTAATTGCGGCTGGTGTTTTTGGCGCAATTCTTTCCAGTATAGATTCAATGTTAAATTCAGGTGCGACTTTAGTTACATTTGATATATACAAAAGATACTTAAATCCAAATGCAGATGACAAGAAACTCGTAAAAGTTGGGCGTTTTTGGGTTCTTTTCTTTTTGGTTTTAGCTGCATTAGTTACTGTTTTTATCATGGACCCTAATTCTCAAGATAGTTTCTTTTTGCAGATTGCTAATCATCAGTCAAAATTAATAGCTGGTGTTGTTGTTGCATTCTTTTTTGGGCTCTTGTGGAAAGGAGGCACTGCCACAGCCGGTTTTATTTCCATATTATCAGGGGTCGCTTTTTCTTATGGAATTCCTTGGATTTATAAGTTTGTTTCCAGTGATGAATTAATAGAAATTTTTGGAAAAGATTTAAATTTTATGCACAGTGTCTTTCTGGCTGCTATTTTATCTTCAATTTTATATGTGATTGTTAGCTTTTTAACAAAAGATGGAAGTGAGGTTGCAAATAATCAATCATTTACATGGGTTGGTCTAGGTGTATTTACCGAGAAATCATTTAAAGCTTTCGGCTTTAAACTTTTTACAACTTTGTCTTTTCTCGCAATACTTGGTTATTGCTTGTGGAAGGGAATTAGCACTCCGGCTGTCCTCGCTAGTTTAGGCGCTTTATGGACTTGGGTAATGTTTATAACTTCGGCAATGAAGTCTGTTAGTGGAGAACAGAATTGTAGCCTAATCAAAAACGATCGTGTTTGGGGGGGGTTATTAGCTGCGTGCGCAGTATTTATGCTCTTTTACTTTAAATGATTTTGTTTATTGAAATAACTTCTTCATTCTCTTTAATCCAATCGAAATTACTTCCATTGGGTCCTGATTCCAGAGTTCGTAGTTGAACAATTCCAAGCTTACAGTTTTGTCGTAGCCGAGATCTTTCAAAACTTCAATTTCTGCTTTCAAGTCGATTTGACCCTCTCCAATCATCACTCTGTCTGGATCTTTTTGTGTTGTAGCCGGTTTTCCAAGAGCAGCATCATCAATATGATAGTGACTTATTTTTTCAAGGGGGACCTTGCGTAAGTCATCTAGTGTTGAATTACTGTTCCAGTTATGGAAAGCATCCAGTATAATGCTTGAATCGGGATCGTCTGTTTTTTTTACTATTTCCCAAGCATCTGCCAAACAATAAACAGACTTAAAAAAACTGATGTACTCAAATGTTGGTTTAACACCTTCTGTTCTTCCTATTTTCAATAAGTCACTATAGCGCTCGGGAAGTTTCTCCGTATCTGTTTTTTCTAATGGAGGAGTTGCAACAATATATGGTGAGCCAAGACGAGCGCATAAAGAGAATCTCCTTTTGGCTTCGTCTTTGACAAGTTCATATTCCCATCCATCCATATCTCCCCATTGTCGTATTGCAATCATGCTTGGCACAATGAGCCCATTATCGCTTAGAGCTTGCTCAATATCTCGAACTTCGCCACCGCGACCTATGTATTCATAAATATCATTTATCCACAGCTCTATGCCGTCATAACCGGATTGACCTGCTAACTCAATTTTCTTAATCAGCGGTTGTGGTTTTATGGTGCTTGTATTTAAACAGAATTTCATTTTTTTAAAATGGCCCAAGTCTAGGAGGAGAGGGATCCATAGTGAAAACGCTGGCATCGAAGCAAGCTTTCATTAAGCGTAATTTATTGTTTGTATGAGAAGGGTCATCCCAGAGGTTCTCATATTCATTAGGATCACATTTCAAATTATATAGTTCACCTTGATTTGTGCCGTGATAAACTATGATCTTTTCATTTACAGTTCGCAACATCGATCCATAAGCGTGATTATGTGTCCATGAATTGTAATATTCACTAAAGACATAATCTCGATGATGATCAGCTGTTTTTTTACCGTTTAATATAGGAAGTAGTGACTTGCCCTGAATATAATTTGGGATATCAAGCCCGGTAGCATCTAGTAACGTAGGAGCGATATCAATTAGTTCCACTAAACAGTTTGCACGAAGATTAGTTTTAATGAGATCTTTGCATGAAAAGATTAGCGGCACCCTTACGGCTTCATCATAAAAGTGAGGCCCTTTAAGATAAAACCCATGGTCTCCAAGCATTTCTCCATGGTCAGACATGAAAATAATGATAGTATTTTCGAGCTGCTCAGTCTCTTTAAGTGCGTTAATCATTCGACCAACCTGTTTGTCAATAAGCTCAATCATTGCATAGTATGCAGCTGTTATTTCACGCTTATCGCGATCAGTCATTTCTTTAATATCGTAAGAGTTCGGATCATTATGGGCAAATTGAGCATCTAGTTGTTGGTAAGTAGTTTTTGACTCAAGCTCGTTCGGCTTGGCCTTTGGCAAAGGCATTTCGTCCGGATTATATTTTTCTAAAAAATTAGCAGGAGGATCAAACGGATGATGTGGAGCAAAGCAGTTGAAACTAAAAAACCATGGTTGATTTTTTTTTTCGTGGATAAATTCAATTGTTTTTTCTGCGCACCAGGTTGTTTGGTTAAATTCTTCTGGTACACCATGCTTTATATAATTTGTTGATGGTCCACTATAAAGTTCTTCCCAAGACGTGCCTTTTGACCTTAGCCATTGAGAGTAAGCATTTTCTGGCCAATCTGGTTGAGGATGGTGGGACCAATGGAAAACTTTATAGCCATCATCAATTCGTGTTTCGACAATTCCGTTTGCACATGTTGCAAGGTGAAGTTTCCCTGCTAAACCACAAGTGTAACCCGCATCAGCAAATAGCCTGCTAATTAACTTTTCATTGGGAGGCATAGCTTGCCCGTTCTGCCGGCATTTTGTTGTTCTGGGGTATCTCCCGGTCAAAAATGCAGCACGGCTTGGAGTGCAAACTGGGCTCTGGGAATAAGCTTGCTCAAAAGCAACTCCAGACTCTACAAGTGAATCTAACCAAGGAGTATTAATAAAAGGATTTCCAAGAGCATTAATAGTGTCGTAACGCTGTTGATCTGTACAAATCCAGAGAATGTTTGGATGGCTCTTCACTTGATTAAAATGGAACAGGGACTCCAGATTGTTTGCGAAGTTTATCCAAAACTCGCATGTTTCCCAATGTATCTTCTTTTGTTATCCAAGGATCTTCGCCAGCGACAGCTTTCGCGAACGATTCAGCTTCAAGAGCATACATTGGCTTATCTGTTTTTGCCTCTATCACTTCGAATTCATCACCTTTAGTTAGCTTAAAAGTACCATCGCAAAACCATGGTGCATCGATTTGAATTTCACCTTCATCTCCTGAAATGTATGTTGTCCAGTTGTTCATGACAGTCATTCCACATGTAAAAGTCATTAATGTCTCATTATTGAAATTTAAAAGCCCTGCAGCATAATCATCAACGCCTTTTTCATGTATGTGAGCAATGCACGAAGTTTCGGTTGGCTCACTGCCCACGATAGCTCTAGCTAAGTTAACACAATAGCAACCTACATCCATTAAGCCCCCTCCTGCATGTTCAATCTTATAACGAGCATCGCTATCCATTACTTCCCGTGTAAATGAAAAATTGGATCTTATTAATTTTATTTTTCCCAATGCCCCATTGCGGACTGTTTCAATTAGTTTTTGAATTCCAGGATGAGCTCTGTACATAAATCCTTCAACAAGTACTTTTCCAGTGTGTTCAGATACTTTGAACATTTCTTCCACTTCAGAAATGTTTCTTGCCATTGGTTTTTCGCAAAGGACATGTTTTCCTGCGTTCATTGCTTTTATAGACCATTCGGCATGAAGGCCGTTTGGAAGGGGATTGTATATCGCATCAATTTCTGAGTTGTTAATTAGTGATTCGTAGGAGCTAAACCCTTTTCCTCCATATTCAGAAGCAAATAAATTTGCAGTTTCTTGGGCTCTTGATGCTGTTGCGTGAAGTTCTCCTAATTCTGTCGCGTTAAGATCTTTAGCGAATTTTTTCGCAATCATCCCTGTGCCAAGAATGCCCCATTTTATTTTTATACTCATGATCTAAAGCCTTTTCGGCCTCGAGACGTTATCCTTACATATCGAGTTTTCACAAGGCATTTTGTAGTCCTATTATATATTCACTTAAATGTTAAATTTATAACATTATTAATCATCCATTTTTCTGGTCTAATTTCAGGTAATTATTCATTGTTTCCTTTAGTGGATTATCTCATTCGACTTTTAAGTGTCTCTATTATTTTGATTGGCGTAGCCGTTACATGTTTTGCAAACGTTAAACAGCCTAATGTTGTGATTGTGATGACTGATGATCAAGGTTTTGGAGATGTTAGATCTCATGGGAATGAATTTATAGATACCCCAGTTCACGATCGAATAGCTAATGAAGGAGTTCGTTTTGATCGCTTTTATGTTAGCCCTGTTTGCGCTCCAACTAGAGCAAGTCTTTTAACTGGTAGATATCACCTTAAAACAGGAGTCCACGGTGTAACTCGAGGATACGAGATTATGCGTGATGATGAAGTAACTATAGCTGAATTACTGAAATCAAATGGATATGTAACTGGAGCTTTTGGTAAATGGCACAATGGTTCACAATATCCTCACCATCCAAATGGACAGGGATTTGAAGAATTTTTGGGTTTTTGTGCAGGGCACTGGAATAATTACTTTGATACGACCCTTGATCATAATGGAAAGCTAGTTCAGTCAAAGGGCTACATGGTTGATGCCTTAACAGATGCTGCAATAAACTTTATAGAGCAAAATAAATCTAAGCCATTTCTTTGCTATTTGCCCTATAATACTCCGCATACACCATGGCAGGTGCCAGATAAATATTTTAAGAAGTATATAAACAAAGGTATAAAAGACCCTAAGATAGCATGCGCATATGCAATGGTTGAAAACGTTGATTATAATATGGGTAGGGTTTTAGCTAAACTTGAGAAGTTAAATATAGATGATGATACTATCTTTGTATTTTTGACGGATAATGGGCCTAACGGTTTGCGTTACAACTCAAATATGAAAGGGCGTAAGGGTAGTGCTCATGAAGGAGGTGTTAGAGTTCCTTTGTTTATAAGATATCCGTCTAGAATTAAACCTAATACTAATGTTGATACAATAGCCGCACATATTGATTTGCTTCCTACCATCATGGATTTATGCGGAATCAAAAAATATAAAACCAAGCCGTTAGATGGTAAGAGTTTAGTTCCTTTGATAGATGGCAATAATAGAGAATGGAAGGAGCGAATGTTGTTTACTGCATGGGGGGGGACTAGCCTGAAAGGTACAAAGAAAGCAATTCGCACAAAACGATGGCGGGCTGTAGATGAGAGAGGAGGTTGGGAATTGTATGATATGAATAAAGATCCTGATCAAAAAAAGGATCTTGCGAATATTGAAGTTGATCTATTATCAAATTTGAAAAAAACTTATATTGATTGGTTTCGTGAAGCGACATTAGAAGGGTTTGATTCAACTCCAATTCAAGTTGGTCACAAAGAAAGGGATAAGGTAATTCTTGAAGGGCACTATGCACATTTGTTTCCAGCAGAAAAAGTTCGCCCCAGCGCTCTGCAGCATGGAATAAGTTATAATGGTCCTGCTGGTTGGGCGAATGATTGGATTGATAATTGGACAAGTACTAGTGCTTATCCATATTGGAACTTAAATGTGATTCGCAAAGGAGAATATAACATATTACTTAAGTATTCGTGTAAAAAAGAAAATATTGGAAGCAGACTCCAGCTCGAGGTGTCTAATTCATTTATAAAATTTGATGTTACAAAACCATTTGAAAGTAAGATGTTGCCAAGCGCAGACCGTATAAATAGAAAAGAGGTATATGAGCATCTTTGGGGCACTATGGACTTGGGGGTAGTATCGCTAAGTCAGGGATTCACAAAATTAAAGTTGAAAGCTCTTAAAATTCCAAAGAGTGAAGTTATAGAACTAAAGGAAGTTCATTTAGTTCGAAAGCGTTGATTCTTTGGGAGGTTCTTGATAAGTAAATTTTCCTTGTTTTTGTTACGAAGAATTAGTGTTTAATGAAAACACCTAAAAAAAATGATATGTCTCTTCAAGTAGCTAGCCCAAAGAGTTACATTGAGCGCAATACATTCATCGGTTTATGGGCAGTCTTTCGTGACTGGTTATTTATTTTCGGATGCGTTTCGATATCCATAAATTTGAATCATTGGTTAGCTTGGCTGGTCTGCGTATGGGTTATCGGGCTAATCCAGTTTTCTCTTGCCGAAGCTGTTTTGCATGAAGCGTCTCACTACAACCTTTTTCGCTCAAGGCGACTCCACCATTATTTGCAATTTTTATACGCTTGGCCATTCCTACAAACTATGAGCGATTATAAAGAAGAAC
>SHAK01000074.1 GCA_004213515.1 Limisphaerales bacterium
TTATTAGCTAATCTCTTTTCAACAATCACATCAGCTACAAACCAGCCAAGACCAGTCATGACAATGGTCGAAGCAATCATGAACCACCAATTACATGCCGGATTAACTTCGTAAGAGGGATCAATAACTTGTGCTCCTTTTGAAGCTAACTCCGACAACATTGGTTCTAAGCTCGTAATAGCTAGATTAGCATTAAAACCAGCTGCTACACCTGCAAAAACAGCAGCTAAACCGGCTAATGGAGCGCGACCAATTGCCTTGTAAAGAGCTGCCGCCAATGGAGGCAAAATAATGTATCCAGCATCAGATGTCATGGAAGACATGATTCCCAAAAAAACCATAGAAGGAGTGAGCAATCTTTTTGGAACTACCATCAGCATTGCTTTCAATGCAGATCCTATGAACCCAGTTCGCTCAGCAATCCCAATCCCAAGCATACCAACCAATACAATTCCTAACGGGGCAAAATTGATAAAATTTTCAACCATACTAGAGATAGCCCAAAAAACACCATCTCTAGTTAGAATATTATTCGCTTCAAAAGTTCGGCCCGTTTCAACCCATTTCACTTTTGAATTATCACCACTCTGTTCATTTAATACGGAATGATCTGGAAGCCTCTCTTCAACAATCCAACCAGATTCAGCAGCAACAGCTGAAGCGATCATCACCAAAACTGTACCAATAAGGAAAAGAGTTGCTGGATCAGGCAGTCTATTGCCTACCCTTTCAATCCACCCAAGCAATCCATCGTTTTTTTTCTTTAGATTAGAAGCCTTTGAATTGGACATAATTTAATCGATTTGATTTTGACTAGACAATTTGTTAGGTCAATTCTCGATTGCATTTTGAACCATATTTAGACAAGATCTGTCTTAACTATATGAGGATAAATAAATTATTTCCGATTATCTGCGCTATAATTTGCCTTGGCATCCCATTCAGCCAAGCAGTGCAGCTATCCGATAAGGATAGTGGTCAAATTGCTCGAGTTGTTGGATTTCTTCTTTCTCAAACTCACTTCAAACGAGCTGCATTAGATGATGAAATATCAAAACAATTCCTTCGAAAGTACATGGAATCTCTCGACTATAGTCGAATGGTTTTTCTTAAGTCAGATTTTGATGAGTTTTCAAAAAAATATGGCACATTATTAGATAACTTAACAAAGAGGGGCAATGTTTCTCCGGCTTTTGAAATTCATAAAAGATATATTACGAGACTAAAAACATCTCATAGCTGGCTAGAAGAAATTATTAATAAAGAATTCAATTTCAGCCTTGATGAAACATTTACACCGGATAGAACAAAGTCCAACTGGCCTAAAGATGAAGAAGACGCCAAAAATCTATGGGGAAAACGCGTCAAATATGAAGTTTTAGGAAATAGGCTCAGTAAAAGGCGAAGTGTTGAAGCTCTAAAAGCTAAAACCGATGGCAATGAAGAAATAAAAAAAACTGATGGCACCCCAGTAAAACTCTATAATATTAAAGAAGAAAAAGAGAAAATTCTTCGTCGTTATGAACGTTTTCTTCGCGTTCGAACTGATATGGACTCTGGTGACGTTTTACAATACTACCTTACTGCCCTTTCTAATGGATATGATCCACATTCCGATTATTTTAGCCCACGAGAAGCTGAAAACTTTGAAATTAACAATATCAAATTATCACTCACTGGAATTGGAGCTCGTCTTCAGTGGGATGATGGATATACAAAATTAATCGAATTAGTTCCAGGTGGCCCTGCTATAAAAAGTAAAAAGCTTAAACCGGGTGATCGTATTACTGCCGTCGCTCAAGGAGATAAAGGAGAGCCTGTAGACGTCTTCGAAATGGAACTTGATAAAGTTGTGGATAAAATTCGTGGGGAAAAGGGAACAATTGTTCGTCTCACTATAATACCTGCTGATGCGGCTGACGATAGTGAGACTAAAGAAGTAAGCTTAATTAGAGATAAGATTAAACTTACAGATAGCTTAGCAAAAGGTCAGGTCGTAGATTATCCCGATATGTCACGCCTTGGTGTTATCGACCTTCCTCAATTTTATGAAAACTGCGCTAGAGATGTCAGTATAATCTTAGATCGTTTCAAAAAGGAAAAGGTCAATGGCATAGTTCTAGATCTTCGTAGAAACGGGGGCGGACTATTGCCAGAAGCTGTAAAACTTGCAGGTCTATTCATTGAAGAAGGCCCTATGGTCCAAGTCATAGACAGCAGACAACGAAAGCAGATCCTTAAAGATAATGATGCTAAAATCGGATATAACGGACCAATGATTGTGCTTGTAGGAAAACTTAGCGCCTCAGCATCAGAAATCGTAGCAGCAGCTCTTCAGGATTATGGACGCGCTGTAGTTGTAGGCAGCCAATCGACTCATGGAAAAGGAACAGTTCAAACCGTAATGCCATTAACTAACTGGGTTAGAATAAAAGACCCAGGTAAACTAAAGTTAACCATTTCTAAATTCTACCGTATTGCAGGCGGAACGACTCAAAAGCAAGGGGTCAAACCAGATTTAATATTACCAAATCCATATGACTATATGGATATTGGAGAAGCAAAACTTCCAAATAGCCTAGCGGCAGACCATACAGACCCACTCAATTATCGACGCCTAAATCTAGTCAAAGACTATGTTGAAACATTATCTTCTAAATCAACTGATCGCATCAAAAAGGATCAGGATTTCTCTTATATTCTAGAGGATATTGAAACACTTAAAAAAAGACTTAAAGATAAATCATTATCCTTGAATGAGTTTAAAAGGCTAAAGGAAAAAGACGAAGATAAAGCCAAGCGCGACAATCGAAAAAAAGAA
Organism: Limisphaerales bacterium; assembly: GCA_004213515.1. Classification (GTDB taxonomy): domain Bacteria; phylum Verrucomicrobiota; class Verrucomicrobiia; order Limisphaerales; family UBA1096; genus UBA1096. The sequence continues at coordinate 2,822 of SHAK01000074.1, forward strand.
CGCAAGACTAGGGGCTCAACAGAAGAAACTATATATGATGTCACAATAAAAATGATTCAAAAAAATATAGCTCTAGGTGAAGATTTAGAAGAAGAGGAAAAACCAATACGCCTCAAAGAAGAAAACGATGAGGAAGAAGAAAACGATGAGGAAGAAGAAGGTCCTAAACTAGATCCGCATCTGCGTGAAACACTTCATATTCTTCAGGACTACATCCAGTTACTTGATTCAGATAAACAAATTGCAAGAAAGTTAAACGGATAAAAAAACGAAGACACTATAACAGCCCGTCAGGATCGAGTTGACCGCAAACTCGTTCAATTGGTTTACGTATCTTCCCATTACTAGCAATTACAGCATATCTATGTTTGCCTTTTTTTCGAGGAATACGCCAAAATTCTCCGCCTGAACATTCTAATATTAGACCGCCTGCAGCTACATCCCAAATCTGAATTTTAGATTCAATATATCCATGAAATCTACCACATGCTACATATACCATAGCAAGTGCAGCTGACCCCATCATCCTAGGCTTTCGAATTTTGGGTGCAAGTTTAGTGAAATATGGCATCATATAATCCATAGTTGCTTTATCCTTGGCAAAACCAATCGCAATCATAGCCTCCTTTAAGGCCCCATCATTAACACTAATTTTCTTACCATTAAGTTTAGCTGCTTGTCCTTTAACGGCCGTCCACAATTCATTGGTAAAAGGATCAAATACTACTCCAATAATAGTCTCAAAATCACTTCTTACGGCTGAATGATGAGCTTTGCGTTTTTGAAGTGCAATCGACACGCACGCATGAGGTATTCCGTACGTATAATTAACCGTACCATCAATGGGATCCACGACCCAACGAAGCTCTGTATCAATATCCCCTGCATTCCCCTCTTCCCCAAGAATAGCAACTTCCGGATGAGCTTTATTTAAGATCATCTCAATTTTTTTCTGACACTTTACATCTAACTCTAACTTAATATCGCGCTGAGTTGATGAATTTATTTTTTTGAAAGAAAAAAGATTATTAGCCATTATTTCACCAGCTATTTGAGCAGCTTTAACAGCTGTGTTCAGGAAATTCTTTTTTTCTAAAATCTTCATATTACGCTGACAGACTGATTAGAGCATCAGTCAATTGAACTTGTTTTGTCTTCCACTCCTCCAAACGCGCACGCTGTTCATCTAGCACTTCAATCGGAGCGCGTTCTGTAAAATTTGTATTTTCCAATTTAACCTGAACTTTTTCGATTTCTTTTTCGATTTTGTTCACTTCTTTTGTCAGTCTTGATTTTTCTGCTTCAAAATCAATTAAACCTTCAAGCGGCAAGTACAGATCCCCCAATACTGAACTAATACGAGGCGTTCCTTTTGGCAGGTCATTACCATTAGAAATCGATTCAGCATTAAGCAAAACCTTAATAACGGCCACTTCAAGTTCATCCAATTGACCTGACGGATTTAAATAATAGATAACTTTTTTATTAAAAGGAATATTGTATACAGCACGTAAATTTCTACCCTGAGTCACCAACTCGTGCTTTGCATCAATTAACCGATCAATAGAATCATCAAGTCCATACAATTCAATAAAGTTTTTATCTAAACGCTTGGGCCATCGAGCAGTCATAATTGTACTACCTCCTTGATCATGAGGCATATCATTAGAAAAACCTAGGCCATGCCAAAGTTCTTCTGTGATAAATGGAATAAATGGATGAAATAGCCTAAGCATGTTACCCATTACAAAGTCAACAACTGCAAGTACATTCTTCTTTCTTTCTTGATCCTCACCAAAAAACACTGCCTTACATGACTCAATGTACCAATCACAATATTCACTCCAGAAAAAACGATATAGTGTTGCAGTGGCATCTGTAAACCGGTAGGCCTGAAAAGCAGCAGTTACCTCATCAATAGCCTGTCCAAGTCTCAATAAAATCCACCGATCATCACTAGTCAACAACTCAGGACGAATCTCATCTTCTGTCGCACCTCCCTGCATCTGCCTGAAGCGGCACGCATTCCATAGTTTGTTACAAAAGTTGCGGCCTAGTTCGACATCTTTTTCATCAAACAACACGTCTTGGCCAAGAGGGGCACTTCTCATTGTTCCAAACCGTAATGCATCCGCGCCATACTTGGAGATTAATTCAAGCGGATCAGGTGAATTACCAAGGCTTTTTGACATTTTACGGCCCTTCTTATCTCGGATAATTCCAGTAAAATAAACATTTCTAAATGGCAAATCACCCTTCCATTCATAGCCAGCCATAATCATACGAGCAACCCAGAAGAAAATAATGTCCGGACCAGTTACAAGATCTGTAGTGGGATAAAATTTCTTGAGTGTCTGCGTCTCATCCGGCCATCCCATTGTCGCAAACGGCCAAAGCCAAGAACTACACCACGTATCAAGAACATCAGAGTCTTGAATCCAGCCATCGCCTTTAGGAGTATCCAACCCACAATAAACCTCATCTTCACCTCGATACCAAACAGGAATACGATGGCCCCACCATAATTGGCGACTAATACACCAGTCCTGCAGCCCTCCCATCCAATAGTCATAAGTCTTTGACCATCGTTCAGGATAAAATTTCATTGCCCCATTTGAAACACAATTTCTGGCTTCGTCTTGACTTGGATATTTGAGAAACCACTGCTTAGAAAGACGAGGTTCAATAGGCACATCAGCTCTCTCACTAAATCCAACATTATTATTGTAATCTTCAACTTTAGTAAGAACTCCAAGCTCGTCGAGCTTTGCGGAAGCAGATTTACGAGCCTCAAAACGATCCATTCCAGAGAGTTCTACTCCAGCCAATTCATTCATCTTACCATCGGCTGAAATTACTTCAATGACATCAACTCCATTACGTTGGCCAATATCAAAATCAACTTTATCGTGAGCTGGTGTTACCTTGAGAACCCCAGTACCAAATTCAATATCAATATGCTCATCAGCAACAATTGGCAAATGCGCTTGGTTTTCAACCGGCAAAGGACGCACTGCATGCTTGCCGACCAAGTGACCATAGCGAGGATCTTTGGGATTAACAGCAATCGCAGTATCGCCCGGAATAGTTTCTGGGCGAGTAGTAGCTATCTCTAACCATGTGCTTGACTCTTCAACAACCTGGACTTTGAAATAGTAAAGCTTGCTCCTTTGCTCCTTCATGATGACTTCCTCATCTGAAAGCGCAGTCAGAGATTTAGGACACCAATTCACCATTCGCTTGCCTCTGTATATTAGCCCTTTGTTATAAAGATCTACAAAAATCTGCTGAACACACTTGGTGTATTCCTCATCCATCGTAAAACGTAAACGAGACCAATCACAACTTGCCCCAAGTTTTTTGAGCTGATCAATAATTATGCCCCCGTGCTTCTCTTTCCACTCCCAAATGTGTTTCAATAACACTTCCCTCCCTAGGTCATCGCGATGCCGCATCACTTTATCCTTAATAAGCTTACGCTCAACTACGCTCTGCGTCGCAATTCCAGCATGATCTGTTCCCGGCAACCAAAGAACCTCCTTTCCATCCATGCGCGCCTTACGAGCAAGAATGTCTTGAATAGTATTGTTGAGCACATGGCCCATATGAAGAACACCAGTCACATTTGGTGGCGGTATAACGATCGAATAAGCTGGTCGATCATCACTGACCCTATCTGGGTCAGCTGTAAAACAATCGTTCTGCTGCCAGAACGAATACCATTTCGTTTCAACAGCCTGCGGTTCGTAAGCCTTGGAAATTTCCTCCATTAAATTAATCTTAAGTAGTGACTTTAAAATTATTTTTTTAAAAGTCGTAGCTCTATACTATCTAACAATGCCTGAAGACTAGCTTCTATAATATTCTCATTTACACCAACTGTATACCACCGATCCTTGCCGTCAGTAGACTCAATTAAAACTCGAGTTTTAGCAGCTGTGCCAAAAGCACGTGACGAGTTTAAAATCCGCACTTTATAGTCAGTTAATTTAACCTTTTTCAAAATTGGATAAAAACCACGCAGTGCATTTCGCAAAGCTTGATCCAAAGCGTTAACCGGACCATCTCCATCAGCCACTGTATGAGCAGTCTTATCTCCAACACGAATCTTTACAGTAGCTTCACAAACATGATCATGTGAATCACCCCGCATTGAAACATGATATGCATCTAAATAAAAAGCTGGTTCAACCCGTCCTATTGCCTTGCGAATAAGAAGGGCTAACGATCCTTCAGCTCCTTCATAATCATATCCCAAATGCTCCTGCTCCTTAACTTTTGAGAGGATTTCTTTTAATTCAGGTGTATCATTATTAATTCTTATACCCATTTCCTGAGCTTTCATAACAATATTACTTCTACCTGCAAGATCACTAACAAGAATCCGCCTTTTATTCCCAACAACCTCAGGGCTAGCATGTTCAAAACTATGAGCAATCTTCTGAACTGCATTAACATGCATACCTCCCTTATGTGCAAATGCCGTCCCCCCAACCCAAGGTTGACGATTATCAGGAATAAGGTTAGCCACTTCATCAACAAAACTAGAAAGATCTCGAAGCTTTTTAATGCGTGCCTTAGGCATACAACGGCGAGACATCTTTAGTGAAATATTAGGAATAGCACTTGTAAGATTGCAATTACCTGTTCGCTCACCGTATCCATTAACTGTTCCTTGGACCTGTGAAGCCCCTTGCTCTACAGCAGCAATGGCATTAGCAACTCCTAATCCTATATCGTTATGAGTATGAATTCCTACCTTACAGGAAAGTTTTTTCAATGCTTCAGATGTTATATGCGAAACCTCTGATGGTAAAGAGCCCCCATTAGTATCACACAAAACAACAAAATCTGCTCCAGCTTGTTCAGCAGCAATCCAAGTAGCCATAGCGTATTCTGAATCATCTTTATACCCATCCAAAGCATGTTCAGCATCGTATATTACTTTACGCCCGTTCTTTTTTAAAAACGATATCGTATCTGCAATCATTGCAATATTTTCTTTTGGACTTGTGCGAAGCACTTCTTTGACATGCAGCAACCAGGTCTTACCAAAGATTGTTACTACTGGTGTCTTTGCATCTAAAAGTAACTTAACTTGGGGATCATCTTTAGCTGCAACTTTTTTTCTTCTTGTCGAACCGAATGCTGCAATCTGAGAATTTTTCCATTTCCGCTTAGATGCTTCTTTAAAAAATTCAATATCTTTAGGATTACTACCTGGCCAGCCGCCTTCGATATAGTGAACACCAAATGAATCAAGCTTCTCAGCAACACGTATTTTATCAGCAACAGAAAAACTCACTCCCTCCCCTTGCGTTCCGTCACGCAGGGTAGTGTCATATATTTCCACAAAATTTTTCATTAAATAGGTAAAATTAAAACCTCAAAGGGGTTAACTTCTATAGTCTCGAAGCAAGTGACACCAGCACCAAAATCTTTTACATTAACAAGACTTTATACTTCGCCATCAAAACCTAGCTGACTCAAAGCCTCATAAAGCACAATAGAAACACAATTTGACAGATTCAGAGATCGCGCATCAGCATTTAACATTGGGATTCGTAAACAGCGATCACCAGCTTCAACACATAAACTCTCAGGCAATCCAAGTGTTTCTCTTCCGAACACAAGATAATCACCCTTGGCGAACTTAGCATCAGAATACCTCACCTTTCCAATGGACTCGACAAGCCACAATCGATTTTTTTTTTCAATATTCTGGCTAAAATCAAGCCAACTTGACCACTTCCGCCATTCTACATGCTGCCAATAGTCCATCCCTGCCCTTTTTAAATGCTTATCTGTTAATTCAAATCCTAAAGGCTCGATTAAGTGGAGTTTTGAATTAGTTGCCGCACAAAGACGAGCAACATTGCCAGTGTTAGGCGGAATTTCCGGTTCAACTAAAACAATATTCAATTGACAACCTAACAGGCTCATTATTTGACTTTATTTTTGCTATATTTGACTTTCCACAATATCAAACCGTGCGCAGGAGCAGTCATACCAGCTTTAGACCGATCGCAAGACTTAAGAATATTCTGTATATCAATCGGGTTCAGCTTACCCGTGCCAACTTCAATCAATGTACCAACAATACCACGACACATCTTATATAAAAAGCCTTCACCCTCAATAACACATGTAAGCATAGAATCTTTCTTATAAAATTTACAATTAGTCACAACACGAACTGTAGATCTCATTTCATATTCACGCTTCACCGCAAATGCACTAAAATCATGT
>SHAK01000075.1 GCA_004213515.1 Limisphaerales bacterium
CTGCTTTGATTAGTAATTTACGGTTAATTATTTGCATTTTTGCCTTTGTTTCTCCGAATTTTGAGAATGCGTGTGTTGCGGCTGATTGGCCGCAGTAACCCGCAAGTCACGCAATTGTACACGTTAGCCAAGACCTCTTTAATTCTTAAATTTTTGTTTTATCTAATAAATCATAATTTATTAGACAGATATTCTTAGCTGAAAATATTTTATAAATTTATGAATAAAAAAAGATGGCTGCGCTGTTTAGAGTTTTATTAGCGACGGGAGAGACAAGAGCTTTCGGCGCTTTATTTTTATTCAGCTTTTAATTTAGCTTCACCCACTCTAGCCGTTTGAATTCCGGCTGTTCCCCCTGCCAAGGATCGATGGCCACTTCAACAGTTTTAGCACCTCGAATTGTGGCTTTAGCCACTAGACCAAGTTGATCCAACTCTAACCAACTTTTCAACGGCTCACCGTCCGTTATATTTTTGAAATCTGATAAACCTATAGCCACCGTTTCAGCCTCGTTGCCTTTCAGCTTTACCTCAGCCACATAGGTCCGTCTCTTACCGCGGTAGGTCCGCCACATATTTTCATGCAGCACAATACCAAGCACATTTGGTTGCTTGCTCTGAATCGTCAGCGCCAATTGATCGCCCTCCTGACCTCTCCATTTGGGATCTGTCACCTTACGAGTCCAATGCTGCCAAAGCGAATTGTGACTACCATTAATCGTGTACCAATCGCGAAATGCAAACTGGAAATTATCGATTACCTGCTCCGTTTTGCCAGAGCTTTGTAGTCTAGTTTCCTTCAACTCCTCTGACTTAAGTTCATGAAACATCGAACTGATGCAAACCTCCTTAACATCCCCTCGATGCGGCATCGTTACCGGCTTTGGTAACTCATAAAATACATTTGCGAATGCGAACAATGGTCGATTCAATTCTTCCAATTCTAACCTCGCCTGCCAATGGCTACCGAGATTAATAGTATCGGTACTGCGCCAAAAACGTGAACGCGGGTCGGGATCCACTGAGTAATAAATCTTCACATCCTTAACTGGCAGTTCACGTGACGGCGTCACCTTAAGCGCTGCGGTTTTTCCAAGTACTAATTCGCTCTTCGGCGTAGTCGGCAATTTAACGCCGCCCTTCAAATACTGGTCTAGCCACAAAATGCGCGCCACTTGTTGCTCAAGGTTGAAGCGATGATTGAAATGCGGCGCAAACACAAAACGCTGAGGCACATCTTCAGGCACGAGCGCTCCCGTCATATAGGTTGCATCCATCTGCCCGTGGAAATCGTTGCTAGCACCTAAGTGCAGGAGTGGGACATTGATGCGCGGTGCGTAAAACTGATAGCTCATTGTACGGCGGAATAACTCGCGATCACCCTGCACCTGACGAATTTGTGGTGGCACATGATAATACGGGTCGAGCCGAAACCCCGTACCCCCAACCGAAGGAGACGCCACCTTTACACGCTCATCCGAACCGGCCACATACATAGTAAGATTTCCTCCCATAGAATGACCTCGAATCCCCAGCATTTTTCCATTCACTTCCTGCTGCTGCTCCAAAAATGTCAATCCACGGCGACACCCCAGAGTGAGCAAAAACCAGTTACAATTTCTCGGTGAGTCCTGCGCATCCAAAAACTTCTCACCCGGCTCTAGATTAAAATACCCGGGTACATTTTTCTGGGTCGGATCCACCGCACCCCAGTCTGTGTTCACCTCGCCCTCCTCAGACTCCTCCATTGTTCTCCCTCCCCAATTTACCGACAAGGCTGCATAACCACGCTTCGCGTGGTATTTTACTAAATGCAAATTTGCCCGCTGCCCTCCCCCATGCATATGTAAGACACCCGGCAAATCTTTTGCCCCTTTCGGAAAAGCATAAAACGCAGCCATCCATGCCGATTTGCCCTTGAACGATCCGATGAAGTACCGCACGTATCGCACAATCAATCCATCATCTTTCCACTCCCGAACCACCTCCGTTCGCAACGACTCCGTTCGCGGATCATACCCCTCCCAAAGCTCTTGCACATTCTGCGGCACCTTTTTGAGCGGCAACAATGAATCCGCTGCTTGAACACTGAAGCAAGTCGTAAACACAAAAAAACCGATTAATATTGAAAGGAAGATGAATTGGTTTTTCATTTGTAAAATCTGCGTCAGCAGCTTAGCAAACCATCTAGAGTCATCCAGAATCTTTACTGGTTCATATTTATTTTTTTTATACGCCTCAAAACAGTCATAATTTTTCTTTTTTTGCGGGTGATTGAAGAGTCTAATTCCCTGGATGTTTTTGCCCTTTAAAACTGCTTTGATTAGCAATTTACGGTTAATTATTTGCATTTTTGCCTTTGTTTCTCCGAATTTTGAGAATGCGTGTGTTGCGGCTGATTGGCCGCAGTAACCCGCAAGTCACGCAATTGTACACGTTAGCCAAGACCTCTTTAATTCTTAAATTTTTGTTTTATCTAATAAATCATAATTTATTAGACAGATATTCTTAGCTGAAAATATTTTATAAATTTATGAATAAAAAAAGATGGCTGCGCTGTTTAGAGTTTTATTAGCGACGGGAGAGACAAGAGCTTTCGGCGCTTTATTTTTATTCAGCTTTTAATTTAGCTTCACCCACTCTAGCCGTTTGAATTCCGGCTGTTCCCCCTGCCAAGGATCGATGGCCACTTCAACAGTTTTAGCACCTCGAATTGTGGCTTTAGCCACTAGACCAAGTTGATCCAACTCTAACCAACTTTTCAACGGCTCACCGTCCGTTATATTTTTGAAATCTGATAAACCTATAGCCACCGTTTCAGCCTCGTTGCCTTTCAGCTTTACCTCAGCCACATAGGTCCGTCTCTTACCGCGGTAGGTCCGCCACATATTTTCATGCAGCACAATACCAAGCACATTTGGTTGCTTGCTCTGAATCGTCAGCGCCAATTGATCGCCCTCCTGACCTCTCCATTTGGGATCTGTCACCTTACGAGTCCAATGCTGCCAAAGCGAATTGTGACTACCATTAATCGTGTACCAATCGCGAAATGCAAACTGGAAATTATCGATTACCTGCTCCGTTTTGCCAGAGCTTTGTAGTCTAGTTTCCTTCAACTCCTCTGACTTAAGTTCATGAAACATCGAACTGATGCAAACCTCCTTAACATCCCCTCGATGCGGCATCGTTACCGGCTTTGGTAACTCATAAAATACATTTGCGAATGCGAACAATGGTCGATTCAATTCTTCCAATTCTAACCTCGCCTGCCAATGGCTACCGAGATTAATAGTATCGGTACTGCGCCAAAAACGTGAACGCGGGTCGGGATCCACTGAGTAATAAATCTTCACATCCTTAACTGGCAGTTCACGTGACGGCGTCACCTTAAGCGCTGCGGTTTTTCCAAGTACTAATTCGCTCTTCGGCGTAGTCGGCAATTTAACGCCGCCCTTCAAATACTGGTCTAGCCACAAAATGCGCGCCACTTGTTGCTCAAGGTTGAAGCGATGATTGAAATGCGGCGCAAACACAAAACGCTGAGGCACATCTTCAGGCACGAGCGCTCCCGTCATATAGGTTGCATCCATCTGCCCGTGGAAATCGTTGCTAGCACCTAAGTGCAGGAGTGGGACATTGATGCGCGGTGCGTAAAACTGATAGCTCATTGTACGGCGGAATAACTCGCGATCACCCTGCACCTGACGAATTTGTGGTGGCACATGATAATACGGGTCGAGCCGAAACCCCGTACCCCCAACCGAAGGAGACGCCACCTTTACACGCTCATCCGAACCGGCCACATACATAGTAAGATTTCCTCCCATAGAATGACCTCGAATCCCCAGCATTTTTCCATTCACTTCCTGCTGCTGCTCCAAAAATGTCAATCCACGGCGACACCCCAGAGTGAGCAAAAACCAGTTACAATTTCTCGGTGAGTCCTGCGCATCCAAAAACTTCTCACCCGGCTCTAGATTAAAATACCCGGGTACATTTTTCTGGGTCGGATCCACCGCACCCCAGTCTGTGTTCACCTCGCCCTCCTCAGACTCCTCCATTGTTCTCCCTCCCCAATTTACCGACAAGGCTGCATAACCACGCTTCGCGTGGTATTTTACTAAATGCAAATTTGCCCGCTGCCCTCCCCCATGCATATGTAAGACACCCGGCAAATCTTTTGCCCCTTTCGGAAAAGCATAAAACGCAGCCATCCATGCCGATTTGCCCTTGAACGATCCGATGAAGTACCGCACGTATCGCACAATCAATCCATCATCTTTCCACTCCCGAACCACCTCCGTTCGCAACGACTCCGTTCGCGGATCATACCCCTCCCAAAGCTCTTGCACATTCTGCGGCACCTTTTTGAGCGGCAACAATGAATCCGCTGCTTGAACACTGAAGCAAGTCGTAAACACAAAAAAACCGATTAATATTGAAAGGAAGATGAATTGGTTTTTCATTTGTAAAATCTGCGTCAGCAGCTTAACAAACCATCTAGAGTCATCCAGAATCTTTACTGGTTCATATTTATTTTTTTATACGCCTCAAAACAGTCATTATTTTTTCTTTTTATACGGGCGATTGAAGGGTCTAATTCCGTTGATGTTTTTGCCCTTTAAAACTGCTTTGATTAGCAATTTACGGTTAATTATTTGCATTTTTGCCTTTGTTTCTCCGAATTTTGAGAATGCGTGTGTTGCGGCTGATTGGCCTCAGTATCTTGGCCCTAACCGAAATGCTATTTATCCTGACAAAGCATTAACCAAAACTTGGCCTGCTAATGGCCCAAAAGTTATTTGGAAAAAAAAGGATATTGGAGAGGGTTTATGCGGTCTGGTGATAAGCGGAGAAAAAGCGATTCTTTTTCACGAAATCGAAAGACGAGATGTAATCGAATGTCTGAATACAAAAACCGGAAAATCAATATGGTCAAATCAGTATATAACAAATTTTACTGATAGCTTTGGTTCTGGTGGTGGACCTCGTTCAACTCCAGCAATTGTAAATAATAAAGTCTATACTATGGGAGCACAAGGCATTGTAGTCTGTACTGATATGACTTCTGGAAAAACACTCTGGAAAGTCGATTCTCAAAAAGCTTTCAGTGCTCCTAATGGTTTTTTTGGCATGGCTTGCTCCCCTTTGATAGAAGGTAATGCGGTACTTTTAAATATAGGAGGAACAAATGGAACTGGCATCATAGCGCTCAACAAAAATAATGGAAAATTAATTTGGAAAACATTGAATGACGAAGCAAGTTATTCATCACCTGTAATGACAACACTTCGGAAAGAACGAAGAGCAGTTTTTTTTACGCGTTCTGGCTTGGCAATCATAAATCCAGACAATGGCAATATCGACTATCAATATAAATGGCGAGCACGTATTCACGCGTCCGTTAATGCTGCTGCACCATTAGCAGTTGATAATCAAATATTTATTACATCAAGTTACAATACAGGTGCTCTTGTCATTAAGGCTACTGGAGAAGGCTATAATAAAATTTGGTCAAACGACACAAGTCTCTCAAGCCAATACGCTAGCGTAATGCATAAGGACGGCTTCTTATATGGAACCCATGGTCGAGCAGATATTCCCCCAACACCGGCTCTACGATGCATTGAATTATCTACCGGAAAGGTTAAGTGGAGTGAAGACGAGTTTGGAGACTGCCAAATGATCCTTTGTGGCGACAAACTTTTAGCTTTAATGGAGAATGGCGAGCTTGTATTAGGACAGATCAACCCTAAAGGATGGAAAGAACTAAGCCGAGCGCAAGTAGTTGGATCAGGTGCACGCTGTCAACCCGCACTTGCCGACGGATTTCTTTATGTCCGAAGCAAAAACCAACTCGCCTGCCTTGAGGTGCGATAAGTCAATTCAACTTCAAATGAATCAATTTTTATTTTTAGATAAATTGAGCTCTGACGATGTTTTACCACCACGCTTACGAAGAAACTCTGCAGTATCTTTGTAATCCAATTTGTTGGCATAATCGACAGGAGTAGAACCAGATTCATCTAAAAGATTAATATCTACACGATTATCTAAATGCCGCTGAATTGCTTTTTTATCACTTCGTCTCGCAGCAACATGAATCGATAATTCTGCTCCAGTCTTACCACCGTTTTGTTGGAGTAATTCAATAACTTTTTCTACATTTGCGTCTATTGCATAATCCAATGAAGTTTTCTCATCTGGGGTCAATGCATTTACGTCTGCTTTGTGAGCCAAAAGCATAGTTACAACCTCGATTCTCCCAAATGTAGCAGCGTCATGAAGCGGCGTTTCCCCATTTGCATCTGTTGCCTTTACATCCGCACCTTTATCTAAAAGTCGTTCAACAATTGGGGTGTGCCCGTGCACGATTGAATAATGCAACGGTGTCGCCATTAACTTGCCTCCTTTAGCATCTACATTACCCCAATCTGAAATGGCTAAATTTAAAATTTCAATATTTCCAGACTTCGATGCATCGATTAATGCTCGATCTGCCTCTGGATTAGAACAAGCGACAAAACTAAAAGACAGCCATGCAGCACATATAATTTTTTGTAAGCTTGTCATCGAACGAACTCTGATTACATAATTACAAATAATCAATCTGTTATTATTATAATAGTACAAATGTCAGACTTGCATCCGATCTGGTCATACTAAATTCTCTATCGAAATGGTTTTTTACTTCAAAAAAACTTCATGCTAATTTGCATGCTATTGGCTTTTTTCCAAACTAAAGCTGACCAGCCGAATATTATTTATATTTTAGCGGATGATCTTGGATGGGGCGATCTCAGTTGCTATGGGCAAAAAACATTGAAAACACCTAACCTTGATCGCCTAGCAAAAGAAGGTATGCGCTTCACTAGGCACTATGCGGGAAGTACAGTTTGTGCTCCTTCACGTTGCGTTCTAATGACTGGCTTACATACTGGTCATGCCAGAATCAGAGGGAATGGACGCAGCCAACTTCAGAGTAATGATATAACCTTTGCCAAGCTATTACAGCAACATGGATACCAAACAGGCTGTTTTGGGAAATGGGGAATCGGCAACCCTCCCCCACTAAACGATCCTTATATTCATGGGTTCGAGGAGTTCTTTGGTTATATCAATATGTATCATGCGCACAATTACTATCCAGAATTCCTTATACACAACGGAAATAAAGTGAAGCTACGAAATGAACTGTTCAATAATTGGAGAAAAGAGCGAACTGGATTACAATATGAAGGTTCTGGCGTTGCCAAAATCACTAAAGACTATGCTCCAAAGCTAATCGCTGATCGATTAATTAGCTATATCCACAAAGCAGCAAGTAATAAATCCAAGCCTTTTTTTGTCTATTATGCTCTTAATATTCCGCATGCAAACAATGAAGCCGTAAAAGAAAAGCGGATTGGTAACGACGGGATGCGTGTACCGGACTGGGGAAGCTATGCAAATCTTGATATTCCTGATCAAGAAAAAGGCTTTGCCCGCATGATCGATTATATTGATAAGGATGTAGGCCGTATATTATCAGTTCTTAATGAGTTGAATATTGAGGACAACACAATTGTTATGTTTTCGAGCGATAATGGACCTCATCAAGAAGGAGGACACAAGATGGAATTTTTTAACAGTAATGGCCCTTTACGAGGAATGAAACGTGACTTGTACGAAGGAGGACTGCGAGTCCCTTTTCTAGTTCGTTGGCCTGGAAAAGTTCCAGCTAAGAAAGTTAGTAATCAGATTAGCGGTTTTCAGGATATTTTCCCAACAATACTTGAATTAGCACAAATCGAGCCCAAACATAAGATTGATGGCATTTCTATGGTGCCAACGCTACTGGACAAAAACGGCCAGAAACAACACAATTATCTTTATTGGGAATTTGAAGAACGAGGCGGATCAAGGGCAATATTAAAAGGAAATTGGAAGGGAGTTCGGCTCAACATTAATAAAAATCCAAACACCCCTATAGAAATATATAATTTAAAAAATGACATTGCCGAAACAACTAATTTGGCAGCAACACAAAGTAAATTAGTCGAAGAATTTAAATTAGTTCTTAAACGCGAACATAATTCGCAAAAATAATTTTTTATATGAAAAAAATACTCCTCGTAGCTCTTGCATTTCTTTTTTGTTTATCTGCTAATGCAGATACAAAAAAAACCAATATTATTCTTATAATGGTAGATGACGCCGGATACGGCGACTTCGGATGCTACGGTCAAAAACTTTTTACAACACCGAATATCGATCGGATGGCTGCAAGCGGGATGCTTTTTACTCAGCACTATTCAGGGAGCACCGTTTGCGCTCCGACTCGTTGTAGTATAATGAACGGGGTACACACTGGTCATGCATTTGTTAGAGGAAATAGAGAAGTACAGCCTGAAGGCCAAGCCCCTATTCCTTCTGATATGATTACTATTCCAAAGCTTCTGAGAAAAGCAGGCTATGTTACTGGAATGTTCGGTAAATGGGGGTTAGGAGCACCTAAGTCTAGTGGCGATCCAATGAATCAAGGATGGGATGAATTTTTTGGCTACAACTGCCAACGCCAAGCTCATACTTTTTATCCAAAACACCTTTGGCATAATTCTGAAAAAGTGATGCTTGACGGTAAAACTTATTCTCACGATCTAATTCAAGAAAAAGCTCTACAATTCATTCGAGATAATGAAAAAAAATCTTTTTTCGCATACCTTCCACTCACAATTCCTCATGCAGCTATGCAATGCCCTGAAGAGGATGTAGCTCCATTTAGAAAAAAGTTTTCTCAATTTGAGAACAAAATCGGTAAATACAGTCATGGCTCTATAATTCGAAATCCTGTCGCAGCATTTGCCGGTATGATGACCCGTATGGACCGCGGAATAGGTCAAATTCTTGACCTATTAAATGAACTCGATATTGCTGAAAACACTCTCGTATTGTTCACAAGCGATAACGGCCCTCATTACGAAGGAGGACATCAA
>SHAK01000076.1 GCA_004213515.1 Limisphaerales bacterium
GATCAAGTAAATCATTCAGCAGAACTCCCTGAGTTTTCTCTTGAGGAACCGCCGCAGTGTAGAGTTGTGGCTTAACCTTGGCATTTCGCTTTAGCAGCCCCTTTTCAGTCATGATTTGCATGACTTTCAGAACAGTAGTGTAGCCAATATCTTCAAACTGTTTTAAGTGGTTAAGCACTTCACGCACAGTGGCTGACTGCCGATCCCAGATTACACTGAGTATCTTAAATTCAGCGTTAGTAGGATTTGGCACTGTTGATTCCCTAGCCATGTCGGGGAACAATTTGACGATTTAATTCGTCATGTCAACCTTTATGACGACAATTCTCGTCATATGTTCAAATTATTTTTTGATTAATTATCCAATAGAGATTTTCGAGTTATTTTAAATGCCAATCATGAAATAACAGTGGCCATCCCCTTCGGAGCATCGATAATTGAAGGATGTACGGAAGAACTGAAATTGAATCCGTTGTGAGAATCCGAATTCCCACTGTTCTATCAAAGCTGTAAACCGTTCAGAATGAAGGGTGGAGAAGTGGAGCGGGTGAAGGGAATCGAACCCTCTTAACATTCAAAACTCCAATGATAAATGGTTTACGACTGTGCAAATCCCACTGTGTCTCCCTTTTTCTCAATGAATCTCACTCAGTTTCAATGGGAGAGCAAGTACATTGGCTTGTGCGAAACCCATCAAAAACATGTATTCTATGAAGTCTCAGCCAAAAATTTATAGCCGAAACCTCGAACTGTGACTATATAGTTTGATGAACTAAGTAATTTTGTGCGTAGCCTTTGCACATGTGTGTCTACTGTCCTAGTGTCGATATCAGATTGATACCCCCAAACGTCTCTTAACAACACTTCTCTGGATTGAACACGTCCAATTCGGTCCAAAAAAAGTATAAGAAGTTTATACTCTGTTGCTGTCAAATCTATAATCGAATCCCCGACGAGCACGTCGTGACTGCTCTTATCAACTGTTATGTTTCCAATTCTAATCTTATTTTTTTCAGGCTGTTGGGTTTTGTTATTACGCTTTAGTAGGTTCTTTACTCTTAATACTAATTCTCGAGGACTGAATGGTTTTGTAATGTAATCGTCTGCACCAAGTTCCAAACCAAGAACCTTATCAATCTCACTTGCCTTGGCTGTACACATCACGACAGGTATTGACTCAGTCGCTGGATCTTTTCGGATGACTTTACAAACTTCCAATCCGTTAATTTCCGGAATCATCAGGTCAAGAATAACCATGTCTGGGATCGACTTGTGGACTTTTCTTAGAGCCTCTTCTCCATCTTCTGCAACAGTCACATCATAACCGGCATTTTTTAAATGTAACTCCAATAATTCTACTGCGTCAGGTTCGTCTTCAACTATGAGAATATTTTTTTTCATTTTATTTAGAAAGATTGGGGTGACGAATATCTTTTGCTTCAAAGAGAAAAACAGCATCTCTAGCAATATTTTTCGAGTGATCGCCAATACGCTCGAGGGATTTAGCGATAAAAATTATATTTAGATTGGATTCCGTGCTATTTGGATTCTGTTTTATAGCTAAAATTAAGTCAGTTCTTATTTCTTTGTTTAAAGCGTCAACTTCCTTGTCCTTTGTGATGATATTTTTGGCGGAGTCTGTGTCGCCAGAAACAAACGCAGATAGTGACTTAGCTAACATTTTACCTACTATTTTTCCCATTCTCTCAATATTTACTGGAATGATTGCACGAGGATCAGCAGCTAGTTTACTTGATCGACGAGCAATAGTTGTTGATTCATCTCCAATTCTCTCAAGATCGCTGGAAATCTTCATCCCTGAAGTTATTAGCCTCAGATCACGAGCTAAAGGTGCCTGGGATAGGATGTTTACGCCAAGGTTATCCAATTCCATTTCTAACCGGTCAATATTCGAATCCATTTTCTTGGTTTCTTCCGCTAGGTCTTCGTCTCTTTTGATAACCGAATTAATAGCTGAGACCATCATGGTTTCAGCATGGCTAGCCATTAGAAGTAGCTTATTCTTGAACTCGGAGTACTCGGCCTCTAAATGGCTCATTTGTTTAATTTTGTTCATCCAAATCGTCCTGTTACGTAGTCTTCAGTTTGTTGCTCTTCTGGGTTTGTAAAAAGAGTCTTGGTGTCATTGTATTCGATTAATTTACCCAGATAGAAAAAAGCGGTGCGATCTGATATCCGAGTGGCTTGTTGCATGTTGTGAGTCACAATCACGATCGTATAGTTTTCTTTTAACTCAACTATCAGTTCTTCAATTTTTCCGGTGGCAATCGGGTCCAGCGCTGAGCATGGTTCATCCATTAAAATAACCTCTGGATCATTTGCAACTGCCCGGGCAATACAAAGCCTTTGCATTTGGCCTCCGGATAGACTTAATGCACTATCATGCAAGCGATCCTTCACTTCGTCCCAAAGAGCAGCACGCTTTAGACTTCGTTCAACTGTTTCATCAAGTAGTGATTTTTTATTTCTTCCAGAAACCCGAAGGCTGAAAACTACATTTTCATAGATACTCTTAGGAAAGGGATTATATTTCTGAAATACCATTCCGACTTTCTTGCGTAAAGATATTATCTCCAAAGAAGTATCAAAAATACTTTGATTGTTAATGCTAATATCGCCGGTGTGATGTATGCCTTCAATCAGGTCATTCATCCGATTAAAGCAACGGAGCAATGTGCTCTTGCCGCAACCTGAGGGACCTATCAGAGCTGTTACTTTTCTGTTAGGAATATCTAGATTGAGATCAAATAGCACTTGCGCTTTGCCATACCAAAAAGAGAAATCATTTGATACTCGAATGAGCGGATTTTCAATCGAGTTACCGTTTACACCAATTTGTTCAATCATTTTCCCAGAAGGTTCAGCTTGTTGAGTTAGTGCTTGTTTTTCTATTATTTTTGACATGCTCGGTATTTTTTAAAATGCACTTGTGGAATATTTTTTCTTAACGTGATTGCGTATTAAAATAGCGGCTAAATTCATGATCACCACGAGAAGTATAAGAAGGAATGTTGTAGCGAATACCATTGGTTTAGCTGCTTCAGAGTCAGGTGACTGAAAACCAACATCGTAAATGTGAAAGCCTAGGTGCATGAACTTGTAGTCGAGATGAATAAATGGCGGAACCATATCAATTGGAAGTTCGGGTGCTAATTTCACAACCCCAACTAGCATTAGAGGGGCTACTTCTCCCGCACCACGTGCCATGGCCAAGATCAATCCAGTTAACAAACCAGGCGCGCTAGCAGGGATTACAATCCGTTGAATAGTTTGCCATTTCGAGGCACCACAAGCTAATGACCCTTCTCGAACTGCTCGAGGCACAGACGCAAGCGCCTCCTCCGTGGCTACCACAACAACTGGTACAGTCATTAATGCTAACGTAAGTGAAGCCCATAGGATACCGCCTGTTCCAAAGAAGGGCACTTTGCTAGCGACGTAATCAGGAAAAAATAGCCGGTCGATTGTGCCGCCTGCAAAGTATATAAAAAAACCAACTCCAAACGCGCCAAATACGATTGAAGGCACTCCAGCTAGATTGTTTACGGCTATACGAACACCACGAACAAAGATACCGTCTTTAGCATACTCTCGTAAGTAGATAGCAGCAAGGACCCCGAAAGGCATTACTGCAATACTCATAAGCAAGGTCATTACAAACGTTCCGAATATTGCCGGAAACACACCACCTTCTGTGTTGGCTTCTCGAGGGTTTTCAGTAAGAAACCCCCAAAACTGACTAAAAAAGAATCCGGTTTTATCCCAAAATTCAAATTCATTGGGTTTGTAAATATGAACGAAATCACCTATAGCCTGCGTTTTTAATTCACCGGTAATCAATCGATAGGTAAGTGTATTAGTTTTTTGGGCCATCCGAAGATTTTCAGCCTGAGTTGCCAGAACTTCGTACTCTTTAATCCAGTCATTCTTCTCTCTGTCTAAACTCTCCAATTCCTCTGTAAGTAATGGATCTAAGTCAATTTCACTTCGTGTGTTAGAAGATACAATTGCTTTTTCGCGTATATCTATTTTGCGAATTGCATTGTTGATTCGTCCAATATCTTTCTTTTCAAGATTGGTGTATTGATCGCGGCGGTTATTGCACTCATTTAGAACTCGATGAAGTTCGCTAATAAAGTTTTTTTCATCCGCCTTCACAACTTGATTTGTTCCAAGGTTTAATTGAACTGGGAAGAATATAGCATTCCCGTACTCGAGACGTTCAGCAACCATAATTTCTTTTGCAAAAGTCATAGACTCAATATCATTTTGCGGTATAAATTTATACATGAAACCATAGGAATCCTTGTTGCCAACAAAGAATTGGTATTCGCGTTTACCTTCTTCTTGCCCTGGGATTTCTCGATCCATGGAAACAGCTCCTGCGATCATGTTTGTTTGACCTATTTTAAATGAACTGTCTTCCTTGAGTTGAATCAGATGAACTTGCTTAGGCCAAAACACCGTAATCCCATTGGCAATAATGACCGAAAGCAGGAAAACTACCATGACGGTTCCCAAGGCGAGCCCCATGCCTGTCAACCAGACCATGGGTTCTCCTGCGGGACGTTGTTTGAGTTCTTCGATTTTCATGCTTAGTCGCTTACGGCTTTAAATTTATTGCGGAGGTGCTGACGAATAACTTCCGCGACTGTATTAACTGTGAATGTTAGGAGAAAAAGTAACATCGCCCCAAGGAACAAAGCACGATACAAGGTGCTATGTTGGGGTGCTTCTGGAAGTTCCACGGCAATATTCGCAGCGAGAGTTCTCATTCCAGAGAATATGTTCCACTCCATAATGGGAGTATTCCCTGTTGCCATTACAACAATCATTGTTTCCCCAACTGCTCGACCGAACCCAATCATGACTGCAGCAAATATCCCCGCAGCAGCAGTGGGTAAAACAATTCGCCAAGCGGTCTGCCATCGGCTGGCACCTAGAGCAAGAGAAGCACTTCTGAGATAAATTGGGACGTTACTCATCGCATCTTCAGCAATGGTGAAAATGATTGGAATAACAGCAAACCCCATCATGAAACCAACCACCAGTGAGTTGCGTTGCTCGAATGGTGTTCCGGTAATCCTTGGCCACCACTGCCGAAAGTCACCACCGAAAAAGACTTGCTCCATGGCAGGGCCGGCTATCCAGCCCAGCCAAGTAGCAATAGCCATTACCGGGATAAGAACCCAAAATTCGCTCCCTTCTGGTAATACGGCTCGTATATTTTTTGGTAACCGGCTCCAAAAGTAACCAAAAAAAAGTGAGGTTACTGGAACCAAAGTAATGATTAATATTATCGATGGCACTCTTGTTTCTAGTATTGGAGCAAGCCATAGAGCGGCAAGAAAACCTAAAACCACAGATGGAAGAGATGCCATGATTTCCATTGTGGGCTTGATGATCTTGCTTAATCGTCTGGACAGGAATTGTGATGAATAAAGGGCTGCGAATATTGAGATAGGAACCGCAAAAATTAGAGCATATAGCGTGCCTTTTAAAGACCCAGTGATTAACGGCACCATTGATAGTTTAGGTTCAAATGACGATTCACCACCAGTTGATTGCCATGTATACTTTGGTTCAGGTTGACCTTCATACCAAATCTTTCCGAAAAACGCTTTCCAGCCAGCTTCTGGATGGGGATCTTGTAAGTGTCTAATCTCTAAAACCCCTTGATTGTTTGCAAACATCATCAAGTCATACTTTGGCCCGAATGCTGCCAACGCTGGTTTATATCCAAGATCAGTTTGCCAACGCGTTGTTCCCGTGGTGGCAAATTGCAAGATTACCTCTGTACCATGTGTAACTAAAAATGCACGATTTCTTCGACTATAGTCATAAAGATCAACACTTCCTGTAAGGGGTGGAAACTCGTTAATTCGATCATATTCTAAACCTCCCCCAGCCTTACTGTAACTACTTAAGATATGTTGTTCTCCATTACTTCCGGCTAGCATTAATGATCCACGACCAAACAGCCATTGTAACGAGATAATTCTGGAACCGATCTCCTTGCTTAGAGGGGAAAAGGTTTGCATATGTGTAAATTTATAAGGCGCTTTTCCCAACGCTTCTTCGCCTTCCAAATCATCGCCTAGGCCGGTTAGTAATCCACTGGCACTTGATTCGTTTTTAACAGTTTCATCAGATTCTAGTCTCAGGTAATGCAAACGATCTTCGTCATCAACAACAATTACTGAATCACCTGCGCCGTTGATCAGAATTTGAACTGGGTTTCCTATTTTATCATCCCTCAGATAAACGTAGCCCTGGGGTGAAAGTCCTCCATCATCGAACAAGCCGCCTGCGGCCTTAAAGAAAAGCAGGTTTATTTCATTTAAACTTTTATCTGTCTTTTGGACTGTTGCAATAATTCGTTTGTCGGCAGTTTCCAGGACATCTACACTTAAGATTTCCTGTCCAATTTGACCCATTTGAAATGGTGATTCTGACTCAATCTGAACGTCGATCTTACGATCCCCCTCATCGTCAAACACAGGTGCGAATTTGACTTTAGCTAAGCGAATTTGACCGTTGGTATTAGAGTATATTGCTAATCCTGGCCGGGGATCAAATTTTAATGATTGGTAGCTTTCTCCAGAGAAGATTTCTTTTCGGAATATGCCTCGGTCTCCCAAGACTATTTTTCCCGATTCAACATTATATTGACGCGTGGCCTGTTTATTCTCAACTGTCGACTCACGTTCCAGGTCGGCAAAATGAAAAACTCCATCCGTACCGGCTACAAACGGTAATTCACCCCATTCATCAATACCAAAAATGTTTAAATCATTTTGTGCAAAATCAACCGTACCAGCCAAGCTACTTTTGGCACCTTGAAATAGAGGGATGATTTGCCAAAGAATGAAAAGAAAAATGCAAAAAATTGCGGCTATGACTCCGAACCCACCTACCTTGATAAAGCTATTCATAAACCGATCGATCCAAAGTACTTTTTTTGAGACTTGAAATCGTTCCGGACCAAGTGGAGAGATATGGCTGTTATTTGCCATGAATAATTAGGGTGCTATTTAGATTGTACTCAGTATTTTAAAGGGGCTATCCGTTGGGGGGATTAGACAGGATGGTGGGGCAAGCAAATAGCCCACCCCACACATCACTGAGCATTCCCAAGATAGATAGCACCCCAGCTTGAGATTTTTACTTTAGCTTAGAGCGAAATCTATTAGCCGCTCCAGCGTTAAGTGGAAAGTATCCGTCTTTAACTACAACCTCCTGCCCGAGCTTACTCAAGGTGAACTTTAGAAATTCACGAGTTGTCGAGTCGAGTTTTGTTCCGGGTTTATGGTTATAGTAAACGTAGAGAACACGGCCAAGCGGGTACTTACCGGTTAGGGCATTGTCTGCACTAGGCTCATAACCATTCACAGGAACAGCACGAACAGAAGATGTCTTGTAACCATAGCCAGAATAACCTAACCCTCCAAGATCGCTACCTATACCTTGCACTACAGCCGAAGATCCAGGTTGCTCTTTTACATTAGAAGCGTAATCCCCCTTAGAAAGAGCGATATCTTTAAACACGCCGTATGTACCAGATGCACTGTTGCGACCATAAAGGCTGAGCGCGCGATTACTCCAAGCACCGCTTAGTCCTAAATCAGCCCAATTCTTAGCTGGCTTGCCACCTAATTTGTAAGTGCTAGAGAAGGCGCTATCAATTTGCTTTAGTGAAAGACCCTTAATTGGATTGTCCTTGTGAACAAATACGGCGAGTGCGTCGATAGCGACACCTACAGAAGACGGCTTGTAGCCAAACTTCTTCTCAAAGGCATCAATTTCCGTAGACTTCATCGGACGACTCATAGGCCCGATTTGGCTAGCACCTTCAATTAATGCCGGAGGCGCAGTGGATGAACCTTTACCTTCGATTTGGATTTTAACGTTTGGGTAAACTGATTGAAAACTCTCAGCCCAAAGAGCCATCATGTTATTTAAAGTGTCTGAACCAACTGAATTAAGTGTTCCTGAAACACCGGATACCTTCTTATATGCAGGTAGTTTTACATCAATATCGCCCGCTTGGGTAGTAATCATAACCGTCAGGCCCAAAGCCAGCGCCATTGTTCTCATGCTTTTTTTCATTGCAGATTTAATTTTTGTCCACTGTTTTATTCAGCGAACAGTTTTATTTCTACAGTAGAATTGTCACAAAATGCCGAAGAAAATGTATACTGTTTGTCACGAATATGATTTTTTTTGGTTTTTTGATTGTTAAAAATTTAGAACTGTAAAATCGTAACCTAATCGTAACAATAAAGTACTTTTTAGTAAGTTAAGTTTTCGTTATTTATCGCTCGTTCACGTGTTTGTAACACTTTGCAAACTTAATGTTATAAAATGAAAAAAACACCATCTAACTTCAAGAGTAATACGGCAATTGCGATTGCTATGACGGCAGCGATGGGCGTTACCGCCCAGTCAGCTGATAACGACATCAAGGTTACTTGGAAAGACAGTCTTCGCCTTGAAACAGCTGACGGAAAAAACAAGCTCCGTATAGGCGGCCGAATACACTGGGATAACGCCTTCTCCTCTGACGACGACTATATGACTGACGGCGACACTTTCCGTCGTGCACGTCTGTATGTCTCAGGCCAGATTCAAGAGCGTTATGATTTTAAAATGCAGTACGATTTTGCTGGTGGCGATGCCGACTTCAAGGACGTGTATTTTGGCATTAAAGGCTTGCCTGCTCTGGGCAATCTCCGTGTG
>SHAK01000077.1 GCA_004213515.1 Limisphaerales bacterium
GAAAGAGGCTCAACTAAACCATTAGTAATACTAATTAATCCCTGAGGATCTGCAAATAGTTGAACACTTCGAGTTTTATCAAATAAGAATCCATCAGCTTGATTATAATTGATCAACAACTGCTGACGCGAATCCGAACCGTCCAAGACAATATGATTTAAACTCTTCCCTCCCCAGGTTGGGGCAATAATTTCGATTTTAGCAATTGCTTGCGATATACCAAATATGAAAAACCCCAATGCAAACATCAGAATGAAATTCCGCCCAAATAATGCGGTATACTTGAAAGACATAGGATTAGAAAAATTTTCTTATGATTCAGTTTATATGCAAGCTGAAAAACTATCTTTGTTGAAAACTATTTCAATGAAGAATAGCTAAATCATTAGCCTTTACTACAAGTTCAGCATCAAGATCTAAAAAAAAGTCTAGTCGTCTTTCAGTCTCAGCCTCATCTATTTTTTTAGCCATTAGCAAATAAGAGGCGTAATGATTCCCTTCAGACTCAACAAGATCCCCATAAAAACTCGATAAACAATCATCAACATTTCTTAATAAATTAGAGAGAATTTTAAATTTTTCACAACTTCTACCCTCAATCATTGCAGCACAAATTAAATGATCTATTACTTGCTCATTAAGTCCTTTTCGAACAGCACTCATCATTCCAGATATCCAAGGACTAGAAATAGCTTTACCGAAAAAAATTCCTCGTTGCTTTAATAACTTAAGTACAAGATTAAAATGTTCTAGCTCTTCAATAGCAATATCAGTCAAAATATTAAGTGAATTTGTAAGCTCAACATACCTCTGAAGTTTCAAAGCCGATTGTGCTGCTTTTCGCTCCAAATGAGCATGATCAACGAGAACTTGGTCCAAATTATCCATCACTTTAATATGCCAAGTTTCCGGCGGCTTTGCTCTAAGCATTAACATCTGAATAAGTTAATATCGTTCAAAAGAACAAAAAGCATGCCAAAATTATTTTTTTTTAACCAGAACAAGTAAATCAATATTTATCATTTACCTATGCAGATGCTTGACAGGCTTGTCTTTACTGCTATTTTTCATCCCCTTTTTCAATTAGATGGAGGAAAAAAAGGTAAAATTTTGTGGTTAAAATGATGATTTTTGAGCCATAGCTTGTCCATTAATAGAAATTTTTTATATTTAGATGAAACAAACATTTCAACCGTCAAACATTCGACGCAAGCGCAAACACGGTTTCCGAGCCAAAATGGCTACTAAAGCAGGTCGAAAGATTCTAGCTGGGCGTCGAGCACGCGGTCGAGCAAAGCTAACAGTAGTCTAAGACAAATCGGCAGTCATGACGGCCTCCGGCCACATTGCCAGTTTTCCAAAATCAGCCCGTATTCAAGCCAGTTCGGATTTTCGGAACCACAAAGAAAAAGGTGAACGATTAGCCAAAGGTTGTTTATTGGCAAATTGGCAATTATTACCCTCAGACTCATTCTCTAGACTAGGCGTAGTGACTAGCAGGCACTTAGGCAAAGCTGTGATTAGGAACCGAGCAAGAAGGCTTATGAGAGAATGCTTTAGATTACATAAAAAAGAATTTCTAAGTGAGGTTGATCTAATTCTAGTTGCACGTAAATCGATAGCAAAAAAAAACTTTTTTGATGTAGAAAAAGATTTCATCGCTCTCCTGAAAAAATGCAATCTGCTTTCAGAATAAATAAATAAATATTTCCCGAAATATTGCAATGAATATATTACAGAAATTGCTCATGCTATTTATTAGACTATATCGTGTGATTTTATCTCCTATTAAAAATGCTTTTTTAGGACCAACAGGTTCATGCCGTTTTTCTCCGTGCTGTTCGGTGTATACACTTGAAGCAATTAAATTACATGGGGCAATTAAAGGCTCCTTACTTGGGTTAAAAAGAATTTTGCGCTGTAACCCTTGGGGAAAATATGGACACGATCCTGTTCCCAGAAAAAATGACACCTTTCAGCCAAACCAAAATTAAATTTTAAAAAACTTATATGGATCGCACTGCTTTCTTTGTCGTTACAATCTGCGTTATACTACTTTACCTAACTTGGCCAAATCCTCAATCGCCAAGTCAAGAAAGAGTTGGTAGAACTAATTCCATTGATTCTCCCTTAATTGTTAATTCAACAAATAAGGTAACATCTCCCACAAATATCAATTTACAATCCTCTAACACTTCTAGAACCCCTGTTAAGCTTGAGTCTGAAAAATTAATTTCTCTAAAAACAGAAAACTCAACATACACGTTCACTTCTGCAGGGGGACTAAAATCAATAGGGCTTAACAATCACAAACTAGAGCCATGTAGCAGCACTAATAATAATACTACTATCCAATTAAATCATGCCTCTAAACTTCCCTTATTTGCATTAGACGGTATAGACGATAGTGAGTTCTTTATACAGAATGATGACAATTGGTTAACAATGAGTTCAACCAACCAGGCTGGAATTCTAATAACAAAAAAATTTACTCCATTAACAAATCATTTACTTCAAACTTCCATAAAACTAGAAAACACAACCGATAAGACTATTAGTTTGAATTCTAGAACTTTAAACCTTGGAACCTCTACTCCTCTTAATGAACCAAACTTAAGATCAATTTGGGGCGTTCAATTCTTTGATGGTGAGTCAATGCAAGAAATAGACGAAGCATGGTTCTCTAACAAAACTTTAGGATGTTTTCCTGGAACGCCTCGTAGCTTTTTCACATCGAATCCTTTGACAGGAATTCAATCTAATAATTGGATAGGCATTCATAATCGCTTTTTTTCTGTTGTGACTATGCCAATGCAGGAACTGAAAGGGGCAGCAGCTCAATCTCAACAAACCAGCACAGAAAAAGCAGATCTACTTGACGGGCAATACGTTCACAGCACAGGAATCTCAGCTAGTTTTAGATTAGCTTCAATAGAGCTCAAATCAGGAGAATCAATAGAGCAAGAATTTACAACCTATGCTGGTCCAAAAGAGTACCGATCATTAGTTCAGATTGGTATATCTTATAACAACTCTCTTCATTCTATTATGGATCTTGATGGTTTTTTTGGATTCTTTTCAAGGATACTTTTAAGGTCAATGAACGGATTAAACAGCTGGGGGCTTTCTTATGCATTAAGCATAATCGCAATTACTATTATCATTAAGTTGATATTTTACCCTTTAACAAAAAACAGCACTCTTTCAATGAAAAGAATGTCGGCATTTCAACCCCAAATGAAAGAAATAAGGGAAAAATATAAAGCTGACCCTCAAAAAATGAACAAAAAAACCATGGAGTTCATGAAGGAAAATAAAATAAACCCTGTGGGCAGCTGTTTACCTGTGGTCATACAGATGCCTATATTTCTTGGTTATTTTTTCATGCTTCAAAGTGCAATTGAATTACGAGGCGCTGAATTTCTTTGGGCATGCGATCTTTCACAAGCTGACACAATTGCAACAATTGCAGGAATACCAATCAATCCACTCCCCATCCTAATGTCCATTACTATGTGGCTGCAAATGAGAATGAATCCAACCAGCCCATCTATGGACCAGATGGCACAAAAAATGATGCAATTTATGCCTCTAATGATATTAGTTATGTGCTATAATTTTCCATCTGGACTTGCGCTTTACTGGACTGCTTCAAACATCCTTGGAATTTTTCAGACTAAAATGGTAAGAGATATCAAATTTGAAATTCCAAACGCAACGCCAGCGAATTCAGCTTTAGCCAAACCAATTAAAGTTAAAAACAAACGTAAAAAATAATTAATAATTTTAATGATGAATAAACCTACTAAAGATCCTAAAGACCTACTCGAATCAATTCTAAAAAATCTTGGATTCGAATTCACTATTGAAGAAAAAGACAGAGATGGAAGTAAAGTGCTAGATATACAAGCTCCAGATGACTCTGGGCGACTTATTGGCCGAAAAGGCCAAACACTTTTCGACCTGCAATATATTATCAATCGAATTTTATTTCAAATGGATGAAAATGCTGAAAAGGTAATGATTGATGTAGCTGGTTATCGATTCAGCGAACAAGATAAATTAGTGGAAAAAGCTTTGAAATCTGCTGACCAAGTTCGCCGTTGGGGGGATATAGTTGAATTGGACCCAATGAATTCTTATGACCGCAGAACAATTCATAATGCTCTTAAGGATGATCCTGATGTAGAAACGCACAGCGTTGAGGTTGATGGAACTCACGATAAAGCGATTATTCTGCGTGCTAAAAAGTAATTAATCATTATCCCATCGCTGTTAAGGCTAAATAATGCCTAAAAAGATGGAATCAGCCAAACATAATACTCAGCGAAAGACGCTAGAACAGCGTAATCAAATGAGCGATCTTGATCGCTTACGACATTCATGCGCCCACGTGTTAGCAACAGCTGTACTTCGCCTTTGGCCTGATACCAAGCTCGACATTGGCCCTCCGACAGAAGAAGGGTTTTATTATGATTTCGATCTTAAACATCGTTTTTCACCGGAAGACTTCATTGCCATAGAGTCTGAGATGAAGAAAGTAATAAAGGAAAATCAAAAGTTTGAGCGATCTATCAAAACGCGAGAAGAAGCAATCGCTCTATTCGATAAACAAGATCAGAAATACAAAGTAGAAAGAGTCGGAGATATTCCGGTGGATGAAGAAATAACTTTTTACCAAAACGGAGAATTCATAGATCTATGCGCCGGGCCACATGTAATGAGAACAGGCAACATTAAAGCATATAAACTTTTACGTGTTGCAGCAGCTTATTACAGAGGGAATGAAAAAAACCCACAACTTCAAAGAATTTACGGAACAGCATTTAAAAACAAAACTGAGCTTAATTCCTGGCTGGAAGCTCAAGAGGAAGCTCGCAAACGTGACCACAGAAAAATAGGACGTGAAATGCAGTTGTTTGCCTTTGATGATGATGTTGGCCCCGGACTTCCTCTTTGGCTTCCAAAAGGCACTGTATTAATTGAGGAATTAGAAAAACTAGCTAAAGAAACAGAATTCGAAGCTGGTTACGAACGGGTAAGAACTCCTCACCTTGCTAGAGAGAGCATGTACAAAACCTCTGGGCATCTTCCCTATTATGCAGAAAGTATGTTTCCTCCAATGGAATTAAAGGAAGAAGACTCCGACAAACCATCTGAAAAAATTTACCTAAAGGCAATGAACTGCCCCCATCATCATAAGATTTTTTCAGCAGTCCCGCGCAGCTACCGCGAATTGCCACTTCGTCTTGCCGAATACGGAACATGTTATCGCTACGAACGCTCAGGAGAACTCATGGGATTGATGCGAGTTCGATCAATGCAAATGAACGATGCTCACATATATTGCACAGCAGATCAATTTGCCGATGAGTTCCGAGCTGTAAATGAAATGTACTTGAAATATTTCAAAATATTTGGATTTGATAAATTCAATATGCGATTTAGCACTCACAGCTCAGAGAGGCTAGGTGACAAATACGTAAACGAGCCCGATCTCTGGAAACAAACAGAAGATATGGTAAGGAAAGTTCTGGTTGAATCTGGTGTCGATTTCGCAGAGGTTCCAGATGAAGCAGCGTTTTACGGACCAAAAATTGACGTACAAGTATACAGTATATCAGGTAGAGAATTCACTATTGCCACTAACCAAGTAGATTTCGCAGTACCTAAACGTTTCGGTCTTGAATATAAAACACGGGATAATAAACCTGAAATCCCATTGTGTATTCATCGTGCTCCACTAGGCACTCATGAACGTTTTATTGCTTTTTTAATTGAGCATTATGCAGGAAACTTCCCACTCTGGCTTGCTCCTGAACAAGTTCGCGTATTGCCATTCGGAGAAGATCAAATCAATTTTGCTAAACAAACAGTATCTCACCTTCGTAAAAACGGAGTAAGAACAAGCATAGATACCACTTCCGATAAAATCGGCGCTCGTATTCGCCGCGCCGAAACAGAGAAAGTGCATACCATTCTTCTAATTGGAAAACGTGAACAAGAATCAAATAGCCTTGCTGTACGAGAACACGGCAAAGGAGATCTTGGTAGTAAGCCAAAAGAAGAAGTGATCAGCACATTACTTGAGCGTATTCAAACGCGTGAAGGCTAACTCTAAATAAAAAATATTTCTAATATATGAAAGTACTTGTCTGCGACCCAATATCTAAAATTGGAATTGAACACTTAAAAAATCAAAATAATGTAGAAACAATCATTCTTGAAAGAACCCATTCAGAAGATGAATTACTACAAATTATTAATGATATATCAGCGATTGCAGTACGCTCTGAAACTAAGATCACTAAAACCATCATCGAATCAGCAAAGCAATTAAAAATTGTTGGTCGTGCTGGCGTAGGTGTTGACAATATTGATATTGAAGCCGCAACCCAAAATGGCGTCGTTGTAATGAACACACCAGGAGGTAATACAATTGCAACATGCGAGCTAACATTCTCAATGATGATGGGACTCGCTCGAAATATCCCACAAGCACATGGTTCTATGATTTCTGGAGAATGGAATCGAAAATCATTTAAAGGGGTTGAACTTTATAACAAAACATTAGGTGTTCTTGGTATGGGTCGCATTGGAGGCGAAGTAGCCAGGCGAGCTGTTGCATTCGGAATGCGAGTTATTGCATTTGACCCATATATAACTCCATCTAGAGCTAAAGCATTGCAAGTAGAATTAGCCTCTTTAGATGAGATCTATGAGAATTCTGATTTTATTACAGTACATATGCCTATGACGGAGGAAACTCGAGGAATGATCAATATGAATACATTCGTCAAAATGAAACCGAGCGTTCGATTACTAAATTGTGCCCGCGGTGGCATAATAAATGAGAATGATTTATTTAAAGCTTTAAAAGAGGGGTTAATCGCAGGCGCAGCACTAGACGTATATGAATCAGAGCCACTTGAAAAAAATTCAGTGCTTCGAAAAGCTCCTAATTTAATTTTAACACCTCATCTTGGCGCAAGCACAAAAGAAGCTCAGGATAATGTTGGTCTGGAAGTAGCCCAAGGTATTACTGATTACTTGGTTCATGGAAGTCTTATGAACTCTATCAACATGCCAAGCCTTGATGCACAAACATCAACTAAAGTTCAACCGTATCTTAAACTTGGAGAAAAGCTTGGTATGTTACTTGCAAAACTAGGTCAAGTTGGCACAGAACGGCTAGTAATAACATACGGCGGATTAGCAACAGAACTTCCAGGTGACCCAATAGTCCGTTCCATCATAAAAGGTTTTCTTGGGGCCGCAGAGGGAGAAGAGATTAATCTTGTAAACGTACATTCTGTAGCTAAGGAAAGAGGACTAATTATTGAAGAGGTTAAATCTAATGAAAAAGTTGACTTTCGAGAATGGCTGCAAATCCAAGCTTGGGCAGGTGACAAAAAAATATCTGTTGCAGGTTCATTTTTTGGACTTGCTCAACACCCAAGAATCGTTCGACTAAACAGTCAACCTGTAGAAATAATTCCAGATGGAGTTCTCTTTATGATGGAGAACAAAGACAAACCTGGAATAGTAGGACATTTAGGAACTGTTCTAGGAAAATATGGCATCAATATAGCTAATATGAGCTTATGCCGAGATCAAAAAGGAGGAGAAGCATTAACAGCTCTCAATATTGATAGTATTCCAAATCCTGAGTGCATAAAGGAACTAGAATCAGATTCAAATATCGGTACAATTCGTACTGTTCAATTTTAATATATATTGTTGTTAATTTAACTCATCACAATTAATTTGATGAACAATAAATTATATGAACAAAATAATAAGTTAATCTTCCTGTTTAAAATAAAGGAATTTATTATTGCCTCCAAAGCTAGCTCAATTTAATTTTCTCTAACTATGAAGGGAAACGGTTTACTTATTTTCGCAGTGATTGCAGTTGTTTTGGGCGCTTCGTCCGTAATTCTACTCACCCAGAATATAAATGAAAAAAACATAACAATTAAAGACAAAGAGCAACAAATAACAAAACTAACAGCTGAGAAATCTAGTTTAGTAACAAAGAGCCAAGATTTAACTAAGAAACTGAATACTGCTAACACTACAGTAGCAACCACTCAAGATCGGCTTCTAAAAGTGGAAAAAGAATTAAACCTAAATTTAACAGAGTACGCATCTTTTCAAAAACAAGCAGCCGAAGCACTTGCCGAAAAAGATGAAAAAATTATGGCATTAAATAAGAATTTAGAATCCGCACAAAATAAGAATAAGGATTACGACTCTCAAATTAAAAACCTTAACACGCAAATTGTCTCCAAAGACCAAGAAATAAATTCAATCGAACGTAAACTTGAAGAAAGTGAGGCAGATAGAGAATACTTACTTAAACAACGCGACAAACTAATTGCTGAAAAAGCCGAACTTGAAAAACAATTCCAAGATATAGCAGTATTACGACAAAAGGTTTTAAAATTACAAGGAGAGCTTATGGCCTCCAAAAAGTTAGAATGGATACGTCGGGGCCTTTATGGTAGCGCCAGAAAAAAAGGAGGATCCAAACTAATGAACATGAGCCAAAGAAAACCAAAAAAAGAAATTAATAATAAAGCAGATTTAAATGTTGAGATAAAAAGTGATGGGACTGTAAAAATCGCTCCTAATTCAAATAATGCATCTCCAAATCCAACTACCCCATGAATCCAGATGGGATATT
>SHAK01000078.1 GCA_004213515.1 Limisphaerales bacterium
GACTCGATGAGTTTAACGATAGGCATGATTCGAACGATAGAAGCCTTTTTTGTTTGCCCTCTAAAGCGACGCATCTTGACCTTAACGGCTGCAACAGGTTCTCCATTTCTATCTTTTAAAGGAGCAGTTACTATTACTGATTTGTCCTTTCGGGCATAACCAAACTGTGCGGTTTTAACAACGCCTATGATAACTTCGCTAGCTGGCATATTAAGACTTTTGGGATCTATACTGCCCGCTACCTTTAAAGCTTCGTTTGATTTATGCCGTGCATAAATTTGTACATCCTCGATTCGTCCCCACTTCGTTTTTATTGTTTCAATCAAGCGTTGCGCAAGGACAATCCGTGGTTTGTAGATTATTTTTGGATGTGCAAAACTGGCCGTAGTATCACGGAAAGTAATGAAGCCAATTTTACCCTTTAATTGCTCACTGTCTGAGAATGGGTTGCCATTATTAATCATCACGCCATTGTGATAGCATGAAATGCGATCTGATTTGCAGACAACGCTAAGCGTGTGCCAATGATTTTTTGGGAGATTTAATTCGCCAAGGCTACTCCATGAAGGAACTTGTTTGCCGTCAACAACTTTGATCAACATAATTTTTTTATCTATGGAGTTGATTAGCAATGCATAGAAATTTTTTTCATCTTTTGCACGAAAAACAATACCTGCAATCTGCCTGAAAGCGCCACTATCGATTCTAACCCGAACAGAATATGTGAAGTCCCCAAATTCATTACTTTTAAAAAGGCAAATAGGGGAACCATTCCTAAGATGACTGCTGGACGTTTGAGAAAGTATGCGGCTAGCGGCTAGGTTTTTATTTCCTGAATTGGCTCTGGCGACTGATGAAGGAGCTGGCTTCTCAATAATTTCCCAATTTGCAGGATCACCTTTTCCGAGTAGAGATGTTGAAAAAATCTCTGGTAACTCTCCTAGTTTTTTTTGTGTGAAATCTAGACGGATCTCATCTGCTTTAATTTCTGGAAACCAAATCGTTACAGCAAGAAAGATCGAAATTAAACGGAACATTATAGAGATAATGTTACCAAAAGAAAAACGGGCCGCAAGCGCGACCCGGTTAAAAGTGATGTATATTTATGCTTCTAATTACTCTTTCCAAATCATGTCGGCAACAGTGTGTCCTGCTGGAATAAATGGTAGTACATGCTCGGTGTAAGGCACAACGACATCTAGTACATAAGCTTCATCAGAATCTAGCATTCTCTGTAAAGCTGCCTTTAGATCGCGCTTAAACATTACTCGTTCGACAGGCAGGCCAAAGCCTTTAATCATTTCGACATAATCTGGATATATCTGTTTCATGTCATCTGGATTTCCGAGATAGGTGTGCCCGCGATTACCCGCGTAGAAGCGATCTTCCCACTGTACCACCATGCCAAGATGTTGGTTGTTAAGTATTATTGCTTTTGCAGCTATTTTCTCAATTTTTGCTGTAGCTAACTCTTGAACGTTCATTAGGAACGATCCATCTCCGTCAATATCTATAACTTGTTTATCAGGGCGGGCCACTTTGGCCCCTAGTGCAGCCGGATAACCAAATCCCATTGCTCCCAAGCCTGCACTTGTTAGTACCTGGCGGGGGTTTTCAGATAAAAAGTATTGGCAACTCCACATTTGATGTTGGCCTACACCAGTAGTCAAAATTGCATCTCCTTCAGTTAACTTGTACAGCTCATCTATAACCATCTGTGGAAGAATGACTTCATTCTCAGACCCTGATAGATGATCCTTCATATGCTGTGACTTCATTACTTCCTCAGTAACATGATAGCCAAAAGGGGCTTTTTCTTTCCAATCTCTAACCTGGTTTTGCCACGAATCAAATTTGGTTTGCAATGGTCGTTCGCTAACCATCTCTGCAAGGCGTTCGAGCGCGTACTTCACATCGCTGACAATTGGAAGAGTGACCTTTCGGTTTTTGTTAATTTCAGACGGGTCAATATCAATGTGAACGATTGTCCCGTTTTCACAAAATTTTTCTACTTTGCCGGTTACACGATCATCGAATCGTACACCTAACGCGAGCAGTAGATCAGATCCGTCGGTTACTTTTACTGAATTTCCCTCTTTATCTTTCTCAAATTCACCGCTGACAGCCCAATTGGCATAGGCTGAGCCGTGCATACCAAGCCAGCGTAAAGATAGTTCGTGTGTTTCAGGAAAAGCCCCTAATCCCATAATCGTAGTGGTTACAGGAATACCAGTAGCGTCTACGAATTTCCGCAAAGCATCACTAGCATCGGCACTAATTATGCCCCCTCCTACGTATAGTAGTGGGCGCTTGCTTTTTTCTATGAGCCCAATGATCTCGTTTAATTCAAGATCACTGATCTTCTTACTCTCAGGATCAAAGCCTTCAATATTAACGTCATCAGGGAAAAAAGCCTGAGCACGAGTTTGTTGAATATTTTTTGGTATATCAACTACCACTGGCCCTGGGCGACCACTGTTAGCTATTTTGAATGCTTGGCTTATTATTGTTGGTATTTCGGTAACATCTGTGACTAGAAAACTGTGTTTAACAACAGGCAGTGTCATTCCGTAAAAATCAGTTTCTTGAAACCCACCTTTTCCGATCATTGCTTGAGGGACCTGTCCTGTGACTGTCACGAGCGGAATCGAGTCCATATATGCGTCGGCAATACCAGTTACAAGATTAGTAGCTCCAGGTCCGCTAGTAGCCATACAGACTCCAACTTTCCCAGTTGCGCGAGCATAACCTTCGGCAGCAAACGATCCTCCTTGCTCGTGACGAGGGAGTATGGTGCGAATCTGTTTCGAATGGGTAAGGGCTTGATGCAACTCCATGCTTGCTCCACCGGGATAGGCAAAAATTGTGTCTACGCCTTCTTTCTCAAGGGCTTTGACTAGAATTTCACTGCCTAGCATACTATCTCCCAATTTGCCTTTGGTTTCCGTTTGCTTATTTCTAGGTGTATCTGTTGTTTTGTTCATTTTGAACTTTTCTAGGGTAAAAAAAAACCCACGACCTATTCGGTCGTGGGCTTTTTGGAAATTTGATCTTATTCGCAAGTAGCCCTCGACCGGTCGATAACTTGCACGACCAGTCCTACAATCACTGCTTTTACGACTATATTGGCCATAAGAAGGCGGATAACTATCGTCCCTCTTAACATGCGTCAAGTAGTATTTTATAATTATTGACTGATAATTTACTTCTCGACGGTGTCTAAATCATCCGCTGACTTCTTAGGTTCTGCAGCTTTTGAATCCTTTTTAACATCTGCACTTTCACCTGTAATATCTGCGTAAATTCGAGCGGCGAGTTCTTTATCTGCCTCCAAGGCTCGACGAGCAGCCTCTTTGCCTTGGCCTATCATTTCACCATCGTATTGAAGCCAGGCACCTTTCTTTTGAATCACTTCCCGGGATAATCCTACTGCAATAAGGTCTCCCTCCCAGTTAATTCCTAGACCATACATGATATCAAATTCAGCTTCCGTGAAAGGTGGGGACACTTTATTTTTGACCACCTTTGCTCGCACATGATTACCAATAACTTTACCGGTATTATCCTTTAGCTGTTCACGGCGACGAATATCAATTCTAACACTGCAGTAAAATTTTAGAGCCTTGCCTCCAGGGGTAGTTTCTGGGCTGCCAAACATAACACCTACTTTTTCACGCATTTGGTTAGTGAATAGACACATTGTTTTCGACTTGCCAAGTATGGCAGTTAATTTTCGTAATGCTTGGCTCATAAGCCGAGCTTGCATTCCCATGGTTGCCATTCCCATGTCGCCTTCTAGTTCTGCTTTAGGCACGAGTGCTGCTACCGAATCGACCACAATAACGTCAAGCGCGCCCGATCGGGCTAGGGTTTCGCAAATTGTTAAAGCTTCTTCCCCACTATCTGGTTGGGAGATTAATAGTTCGTCAAGGTTTACACCAAGTTTGGCAGCGTAGGAGGGGTCAAGCGCGTGCTCGGCATCAATGAAGGCAGCTGTTCCTCCTGCCTTTTGGGCGTTTGCAACGATGTGAAGCATAACGGTTGTTTTACCAGATGCTTCTGGCCCGTATATTTCAATGATACGACCACGTGGTACTCCGCCTACACCGAGCGCCATGTCTAAGCCAAGAGACCCTGTAGATATTGACTCAATCTTAATGTTGGCTCCTTCATCCCCAAGTCGCATAATTGAACCTTCACCAAAACTTTTAGTAATAGATGCAATTGCCGCTTCTAAGTCTGATGAGCGTTTATCGAGCCCGGTGGAGGGGTTTTTTTGAGATGCTTTAGCTGCCATTATTTATACACTTTCTAATCTACACATTGTGTACTTGATGCATCATTAAAAGTCAATCCTTCCGCCTTTGCTTAACTTCTGCAAAACTTGTCCAAGTACTTATGGAAAAGTTTGATTTTGATGTAGCTATTATAGGTGGAGGTAGTGCTGGATATGCAACTGCTCGAACTACATCAGCAGCGGGCAAACGGACGGTTGTAATCGATGGAAGTGAGGCCCTCGGCGGTCTTTGTATTTTACGTGGTTGTATGCCAACTAAAGCTTTGTTGCACGCTGCAGATGTCAGGTTTCAGTCTAAAAGATCTAACATATGGGGCATCGATTCCGGTGAGATTGGATTTGATTTTGGTAAAGTTATGCAAAGGAAAGCTGATATGGTGGAAGAGTTCGCAAGTTATCGGCGTGATCAGCTTCAGGATGGGAGGTTTGAATTAATTCGTGGGACGGCTCAATTTCGTGATCCATATATGTTGGATATTAGTAATGGCCAATCGATCACTGCCAAGAAGATAATGATTTCTAGTGGTTCGCGTGTAGCAGATTTACCATTACCCGAATTGTCAAATCTTGGCTGTATAACCAGCGATGATGCGCTTGAACTTAAAAGCCTACCTAAATCAATTATTGTATTAGGAGGAGGAGCCGTTGCTTTGGAGTTTGCCCAGTTTTTTGCTCGATTTGATGTTGAAGTGACAGTGCTACAGCGAAGCCCTCATGTCTTAAGTGACTTCGATGAAGACTCAGGAATCGAAATTGAAGCTGCTTTACGAAACGAAGGAATTACTGTGCACACAGGTTGTAAAATTAGTGCTGCTCGAAACGAAGGAGAAACCAAAGTCGTTGTTTTCGAACAAGCTAAAAAAATTTTAGAAGTTCAGGCCGAAATGGTATTTCATGGTTTGGGGCGTTCCTCAAATACGGAAACTCTTTCTCTTGAGAATGCCGGGGTTGAAACGGAGCGAGGACGAATTATTAGCAGCCCGCAAATGCAAACAAGTATGCCACATATTTTTGCTGGTGGAGATTGCACTGGTCCTCACGAAATTGTTCATATAGCTGTTCAGCAGGGAGAGGTAGCGGCGCATAATATTTTAAATCCGGACTCACCCAAGGCGATGGATTATCGATTACTCACCAGTGTTGTTTTTACTGATCCTCATGCTGCCGTTGTAGGCCTTACAGAAAAGCAGGCCAAAGAACAGGGAATCTCTTATAAAGCTGCGAGCTATCCGTTCAACGACCATGGTAAATCAATTATAATGGAGGCCATGCATGGTTTTGTTAAGCTATTGTGTGATCCAAAGTCTGGGGAGATTTTAGGGGGAGCATGTATTGGGCCAATGGGAGGAGAGCTTATACATGAGATAGTAATTGCTATGGCTAAGCGTATGACCGTTGCTGAGTTAGCGGCGATCCCTCACTATCATCCGACCCTTGCAGAGATCTGGACTTACCCAGCGGAGGATCTAGCTGAAGAGGTTTCTGGGTGATAGTTTCATTAATATTAAGTAATTGACACTTCTTGATGATTTAGCAAGATTTTATGTAAGTGCAATCTGACCCTAATATTTTTACCCAAGGATGGGCGCCCCCTCTAGAAAGTAATGATGCCACAGCGGCAGTTGAATGGTTGTTAAAGTTTGCCGCCAGTCATCGAGCGAGTGACATTCATTTACAAATGGAGAGTAAGGCTTGTAGGGTGCAGCTTCGGTTGGATGGTGTGCTTACACAGATCGGCACACTTCCGGATGAGGCCGCCAAGTTAATTCTGGGTCGCGTAAAGTATCTAGCAAAACTCAAGACATACGTAGAGTCATTGCCTCAGGATGGAAGGATTGCGGGGGGAGATGTTGGGCTAGCTAGTGATGTTCGGGTTTCTACTTATCCTGCTGTGACAGGAGAAAAACTGGTCATGAGACTTTTTTATGAGGGAGACCAATTAGCTTTTGACCAGCTTGGGTTTCCTCCTGAAGTGCAAAATGTCCTTGAGAATCAGTTGGGCATTCGTTCCGGGATGATTCTTTTAACAGGACCGGCTGGGAGTGGAAAGACGACTACTATTTATGCTCTGTTGCAGAGGCTTCTTGATAAGGACCCCTGTCATATTATTACGGTGGAGGATCCGGTTGAACGCGTTCTTTCTGGGATCATGCAAACTGAGATTGATCTCGAGCGCGGTTTGACATTTGCCAAGGC
The DNA here is from genome assembly GCA_004213515.1 of Limisphaerales bacterium. Classification (GTDB taxonomy): domain Bacteria; phylum Verrucomicrobiota; class Verrucomicrobiia; order Limisphaerales; family UBA1096; genus UBA1096. The sequence continues at coordinate 6,494 of SHAK01000078.1, forward strand.
ATTAAAACACCTGTTGAGGCAGGATCCTCAGGTTTTGGTGATTGGAGAAATTAGAGATGAAGAAACTGCTGCCATGGCTTTACGGGCTTCAATGACGGGGCATCTTGTTATAGCCACACTTCATGCAGGTTCATGCCGCGGGGTGGTCGAGAGACTTAATGCTTTAACGGATGACCCCAACTTGGTTGCTGGCCAAATTAGGCTGATTTTAAATCAGCGCCTTGTCAGGCGAGTTTGTTCTGACTGTTCAAGTAAAGGGTGTCAGAAATGTTTAGGCTCTGGGTTAAAGGGGCGCGTGCCTTACCTTGAAATGTTGCAGCTTAGCAAGTTGGATCACGAATCGATGGAATTGAAAAATCTGGCTAAGCTTGAGCCATCATTTTCCTTTGAACAATCCCGCAAATACCTGCTTAGCGAGATGCTTACTAAAGAAACCGAAATTAATCGCCATACCGCTTAATGAATACTGATGAATTAGCCTTTGTGAACCGGCAGTTGGCTGGAATGCTTAAAGCTGGAATCCCTATGGAGTCCGGTCTCAAAAAAATTACAGAGTCAATGACCGACTCGAAGCTTAAAGCTCAGCTCAATCAACTAGGAAGCCGTTTAGAGAAAGGACAGTTAGTTGATAAGGCAGTTGTAGACCTTGATTTGCCAGAAACGTACAAGCGATTGTTAGCACTTGGTCAAGCAAGCCAAAGCATGCCCAAGGTCTTAATTTGTGTGGCCGACTACTATGAAAGAATTGGCACATTGGCAACACGGCTGAGAGGACTGGCTGTCTATCCAATGCTTATTTTGATTTGTGGCATAATAGTGTCGGGACTGATGGCCTATCTTTCTGTAGTGCTCAAAAATGACTTAGTAAGCATCACCCAGACAGCAGAGGGAGATACTGGCCGCGCGCCATGGTTTTCAATTTATGGCAGCGTATGGTTTTCAGTGTTTCCAATGTTTGTGTTTGCAGCGGGCTTGGGCGTATATAGTTTCATTTTGCGCAGTCAAAAAATGCGGAAGTATTTTAGCTGGAAAATCCCGATGCTGCGTGATGTTGCACTCGCTCAATATGCTTCCTTAACAGAGGTTCTTTTAAGCTCAGGAGCACCGCTTCCGGAGGTGATGAAAATGGTAAGTAAACTTGAAAACGGCTCAGAAATGGAGGCGGATTTGAAGAAGATTGAACAAAGGCTTTCAGAGGGACAGGCGAGTTATGAAGCGGCATCAAGGGGATGTAAGACCATTCCAGGTTTTTTTAATTGGATTGTCTCGCAGGGAGGGGAGGATGTAGCGACTGGTTTTAGCCACGCCCGTTCTATCTACTCTGGCCGTGCGGAAAATAAAATACAGGCATTCCTCCACTGTTTCCTTCCAATTAATATACTTCTGATTGGTATTCTGCTTTTAGGATTTTGTCTTCCTCACTTGGCGATCTTAACAGATCTATTAAATATGATTGAACAATTGGGAATGTAATTATTTTTATCGTCATAAACCTTACTATTTTAACAACTTTAATATTCTTTTGGCTGATAAGCCTGATCATTGTAATTGGGTTTGGAGCCCTTGCTTATTTTGTGTTGAGTGCTCCTTTTCGGAGGATCGATTGTGCCAACATGGTGGTGGAGTTGAACGAGCTTGCTGCAGCTACAGACAAGGATCCCAAGCAGTTGTTTTGTCAGCTTGGCTCTGGAGCAGTTGGAGGGGTGCCGTATGCTCGAAAGTTTTCAAAGCTGTACGGATTGATGGAAAACGGCCACGACTTCATTGATAGTTTGCGTCAGTTTTATTCCCTACTGCCAGGCGAAATTTT
>SHAK01000079.1 GCA_004213515.1 Limisphaerales bacterium
TTCAGCCACAGCTTCATTTGAAGCTGAAATTATTTTGATGAATTAACTTTGTTTGATGAAGAGTTATTTCTTAAGAGGTTTCTTCCTTGAACTATTTTGGGTTTCAAGTTGGCTCCAGGATTCATTAGAATACGAGGCGGTTTAGCCTTTGATTTAATTTTATTTGATATTCCAAATTCGGCTAAATCATTATTCTTAGACTTACTCAATGGCACTATAGGTAAAAGATCTAAGTTTGATTTTGTGATGTCAATCATTATACGGCTATCGACTTGATCAAGTGGGTTGTTTTCAGTTTCTACAATACTGGATCCTTCATCCAAGGCAAAAATTAAGGTGCTACCAATTGCAACTGCAAATATAGCTGCTATAGCTCTAATAGGATCCACTTTTTCGTTCAGTCGTTCCCAAATTGTTGGTTTGGGTGTTGGTTCTTCCAAGCGAGTAAGTACTTGATCAGAAAATGTTTTAAAAAACTCTTGGCCAGGTTTCTCCTTCTTCTTGGAAGCAAGTAATTCCTGAATAGGTTTCTTCTTATGAGTGTCAGATTCCATTACTTTTTTAGATAATCAGAAAGGTGAGCTTGTAATTGTTTTCGTGCATAATGGAGTCTTGTGCGTACGGTATTTGTATTGCAGTCCATGATTTCTCCAATTTGTTCATGCGGCATGCCTTGTACATCATGCAGTGTAACGACTAGTCTGTGATTTGGAGATAATTTTAGCATAGCTGTGTTCAAAATTCCCTGAAGCTCGAGGCGATTTATATTTCTTTGAGGTGTTTCTTTTGAGATGAGTCCAAGTAATTCTTCACCTCGGTCAAAATCTTCCTGCATTTGGTTAATACTTAGTATTACACGTTTACGCTTGGTACGAATAAAGTTGATGGTATTATTAACTGCAATACGGTAAAGCCAGGTGAAAAATGAAGATTGCCCTTTAAAATTATTAATTTTTTGAATTGCTTTAATGAAAGTTATTTGGGCTAGGTCGGAAGCATCTTCATGATTCGAAATCATATGGTAAATTGTTGAATAAATGCGCTCTTGATAATGCCGTATAAGTTCATCGCACGCCTCCATGTCTCCGTTTTGAGCACGATTGACGACATTTTTCTCATTCCATTCCGGCATGGCTTCAACACCTTTTGCCGGGTTTTTTTTGGAAATAGTTTCCAACATTAAAGTAGTCCCGGTAATTCAGGAAACACCCAGCTTGTCAAATTGTTGCGCCAAAAATTTGGGTAACAATTCCAAGACATTACGATCATCTGAGTCATTGATGGCTTTTAGAGACTCACATGCTTCGTCAAGAAATACACTCAGACAAGACCTGGACTGTTCTAGAATATTAAACTCTGACAACCAACCCTGTAAAATGTTCAATTTTTCTGAATCCCATCGCGTTACCATTTGTTCAAATTTATTAAATAGTTCTGGCCCAGACTGTTCCAGTAGTAAAAGAATTGGTAGTGTTGCTTTACCTCCGACAATATCGGTGCCAAGAGATTTTCCGGATTCTAATTCTGTTCCAAATAGATCAAGGCAGTCGTCGTAAATCTGATAAGCTGTACCTAATGCCATGCCATAACGACGTAGAGCCTGTGTTTCACTTGTGTTTGCACCGGCGAGGGATCCTCCTAATTCGCAAGATAGTGAAAAGAGTTCTCCAGTTTTCATTCTTATAATGTTTAGGTAATCTGACTGATCTAGTTTGAATTGACCCTTCCTGTGGCTTTGAATGATTTCACCAGAACAAACAGTGCGTGTGGCAGTAGCGACGGCTTTGCAAACATCTGATGAGGGAAATTCGGCTGCAAGTTTTAGTGAGTGAGCAAAAAGGCAGTCTCCTGTAAGAACAGCAACAGAGTTACCCCATTTGTTTGCGAGGGTGGGTAGCCCGCGTCGAACTTCGGCTTTATCTATAATATCATCGTGTACGAGCGTTGCAAGGTGCACCATTTCAACGATTACCGCCGCCCTTGTTACAGAGTCATTACAGCCACCAACACAATTGGCTGCTAACCCTGTCAAGGCAGCTCTTAATTGTTTACCTTGCCGAGAAAGAGCATATTTAGCGTAAGGAGATATTTCAGTGTCAAATGCAGAAAATTGGCTGGATAATTGATGTTGCACTCCATCGAGAAAAGGTGCGATTGATAGGAAAATTTCCGATAATTCTACATCGGTTTTCTGATTTATATGATGTTCCGAAAGCGGTGTTGCTTTGGTTCCAGCTACAATCATATCAGAAAAATTACTCATCGGTTGGTATCAAGTCAATCGCAGCTTGAAGGAAGGTGTGCTCGATTTAGTTGACGATAATGAATTATTTCAAACTCTTCTGTTTTATGAAGGATTGTCCCGGTATCAAAAAGTGATTCGTAATCAGGAAAGAAGGTGTCACCGTCGATTTTTTGTTTAACTAATGTTAAAAATAAATCAGAACATTTTACTAGTGTTTGACGATAAATCTCTGCCCCTCCGCAAATAAAAATCTTACGTTTTTGGAATTCGTCCGCTTGTTCAAATGCTTCAATACTACTAAATGTAGGAATTCCAATGATAGATTCTGTATTGCGGGTTAAAACTACAGTGTCACGACCCGGTAGGGGGCGACCAATGGAATTAAATGTCTTTCGACCCATTAACAGCACGTGCCCCATAGTAGTTTTCTTGAACCACTTAAAGTCCTCAGGTAAATGCCATGGAATATTATTTTTATTACCGATCACTCGGTTTAGTGACATTGCGGCAATTGCTTGAAATGTAGAAGCGGACATTACTTAGACTGCAATTGGAGCCTTGATAGAAGGATGAGGATCGTAATTTTCTAATTTAAAGTCCTCGTAATGAAATCCGTAAATATCTTTTATTTCTGAATTGATTTTCATCTTTGGAAGAGCTTTTGGTTCTCTCTCCAGTTGTAGTTTTGCTTGATCGATATGGTTTGAATATAGATGTAAGTCTCCAAAAGTATGAATGAATTCCCCCGTTTTTAGATTGCACACCTGAGCTACCATCATCAGTAACAATGAATAAGAGGCAATATTGAAAGGTACTCCGAGAAATAAGTCGGCACTCCGTTGATAAAGTTGACAACTTAATTCACCGTCATGAATGTAGAACTGTACCATGGCGTGGCAGGGCGTAAGAGCCATTTCATTGAGTTCTCCAGCATTCCATGCGCTGATTATATGGCGACGGCTATTAGGATTGTTTTTTAATTCACTAATTAATCGATTAACTTGATTTACAGAGGTTCCATCAGGCTTTTTCCAGTCACACCATTGAGCGCCATAAACTCGGCCTAGGTCGCCATTGTCATCAGCCCATTCATCCCAAATAGTTACGCCATTATCATTGAGGTACTTAATATTAGTTTCGCCTTTAAGAAACCAAAGTAATTCGTGAATAATAGATCTAAGATGAAGTTTCTTTGTAGTGAGTGCAGGGAAAAATTCGCCAACTGGAAAGCGAGCCTGTGCTCCGAAAACGGAGATTGTTCCGGTCCCAGTTCGGTCGTCTTTGGTTTTTCCATTTTCTAAAACCAATCGCAAAAGATCAAGATATTGAACCATATCTGGCTAAGGAATCTACAGAAATCTTATCAGTGGGTCGAGAGTAGAGAAAAGAATAAGGATTTATTCGATTGTCTCCAGAATAGCTTTTGCGGCTCGATTTGTGGCACCAGGCTCTCCTAGCTGTCTAGAAACAATCTCAAGCTCGGATAGGATTTTTTGACGCTCGCCTTTATTTTGGAGAATTTGTAAACAAGCTTTAGCTATGTTTTCAGGTGTAGCTTTATTTTGAATGAATTCAGGGAAAACTTCATTTTCCGCTAGAATATTTGGCATAGCAAAATATCGAACTTTAACTAGTAATTTGCCGATTGAATAAGTTAAGAAGCTTGTTTTATATAAAACGACTGTAGGAACCCTAAACCATGCACATTCCATAGTTACTGTTCCAGATGAGGCAATAGTGAGGTTTGCATGCTCTAGAGCTTTTTCTAGACTTCCAATTTGAATGAGAATTTCAGTTCCAGTTGGAATAATGTATTTAGCCAAATTATGCATTTTTTCGTTAGGTAATACTATTAGAACTTTAATTTTAATTTTATTGGCTATTATTTTGACTGCATCAAGCATCACAGGCAAATGCCTTTCAATCTCTCGCTGCCTACTGCCTGGTAGAAGCAGGACTTCAGGTTCATCACTGAAAAGATCCGGATTAGATGAAATTCTATTGTTTTCTTTTTTTTCTATCGAAAAGCGATCAACTAATGGATGGCCTACAAATTCAACAGGGAACTTAGGCGCTCGTTTTGCATACCATGATTTTTCAAACGGAAAAATTGATAGCATTAAATCAAAATCAGTAGTGATTTGTTTTAATCTGTTTTCTTTCCAAGCCCAGATTTGAGGGGAAACAAATGCTATAATTTTCGGTTGCCATTTTTTAAATGCTCCATTGCCTTTTCTTTGATGGTTGCGAATGGCGCTTGCAAAGCGAAGATTAAACCCAGGGTAGTCAATTAATACGATAGCATCTGGCTCATTTTTTATAGCCAGTTTGATCAAACGCTCAAAAAGGTTCCGGAACTTAAAATAGTTTTTAAGTACTTCCCAAAATCCTACTACTGCATGCTCAGTGAGATCAAATAATGGATTTAAGCCTGCAATCTTCATTTTTTGACCACCAGCTCCAATAAATTCTATATTTTTTCCGTAGGTTTGATTGCGAATTGAATTAATCAGTTCAGCCCCTAATGTATCGCCACTAGTTTCACCCGCTATTAGAAAAATAGTTTTCGGGAGTTTTTTCATTCGGAGTTTCCAAAAACCTCGATGGGTTTAGGGAGTGTGCGATTAATTTCTTCTATACGATAACCAAATCCAGGACCCTTTAGCGTCTCAATGTTTACCTTCCCATTACGGCGTTTATAAATTCCAGGATGTACCTTTTCTTCTATTGAAGATGCATCAGGGTAAAATTGCATGCTGTTAGTTTCAATTCCCATTATGGTTCCAGTTTGTGCAGCTAAGTGCATGTGAGGAATTTGTGCTAACATGGGATTAGTCAAATCTTGCACCATCAATGTCATTCCGTGGGCTTTAGCCCAGCAAGCGCTGAGAATGGCTCCAGTTTGAGTTTTGCAGGTTTTTAATGCGACGCCTGTCCATCCAAGTTCAAGACCTAGACGAACTAATTCCCAGTTGTGCGCGCTTTCATCCAGAAAAAGGGGTTTACGGGCGGAAACACTGTGAACATCAATACTATTAGATTCCAATTCATAGGGAAAAGGTTGCTCAACATAAAGTATCATTCCGTAAATTCTTGGTTTATCTAAAATTAACTTATCAAGAATTTCATTAACGTATTCAGGTTCATTGACTGTACAGTTGAAATCTGCAGAAAGCCAATGAACTCCATTATTTATGGCGATATCTCCAACTTTAATTATTCGATTGTAATCCCAAATTGAATCGTTACCACGTAGTTTGATTTTTAGGCAGTACAAACCATCGGATTGAATCCAATCTGAAAGAATTATTGGATGTCCGTCGTCTGGTTCGTCTCCAATTAATTCATCTTCTTCAAGCAAGTCTAGCCCGCCAACAAGATGCCATGCCTTCATAGATGTCTTTGGGGTTTTTACTAGAAAGTCATTTGGGAATTTATCCGAAAATTTGATGTTAGACTTAATTGATGGCTCAAGGAAATATTCAAGATCGCGATTAATATATTCGGAGGAGTATGTTTCATAAACGGGTAAATTAAGTGCATTACCAAAAGCGTCGTGTAAGGCAATATCGAAGAGAGAACAACAAACTAGTGCAGCAAGCCATGGCATGGATTCTCCTGAAGTTTGTGATCTATTAAATTCATTAAGCAAACTAGGTAGTTCGTTTTGTTGGAAGTCATAACTAATTTCAATAGGATGACCAACACTATCGAATTCTACCCATGCCTTGGACAAGTAAACGCAGAAGTCTTTTAGTGCTTTATGTCGTGCATTATATGAAGATGCACTAGGCCATACCCATTGAACACTAAGAGGGGTCTCTCCCCAGCCTTTAGCAATATTTCCGTTCGATAATCGAACTGTTAATTGAGTTCTAGCACAAGTTACATGTGTCAATGTCTCTGTCCCAAACTTGAGAGGTACTCTTGTTTCAATTGGAAGAAAAAAGAGTTTTGAAGCGATGATCCGAATGTCGGTGTGCTTTGCCATTAACGCCTTTTTTATTTTTTTGTGTTTTCAGCTTCTTTTTTATTTTTATCCTCCCAAAGCACACCCCAAATTCCCTTACGATTAAGCTTTGCACTGACTTCATTTAGATTGCTTGAAAGAGTAATGATATTTTGTGCAAGTTCTTTGTCAGCGAACAATTTACCAGCCAATCCTTCGCCTCTTTCGGCCGCTTTAATAAGATTTTTTAAGGACTCAGTAGTGTCTTTGATATTATCCATTGAATCGTTTACGATTACTCGATTTGTCTTAATAATTCCTCTTAGCTCTCCGCCAGCAGTTTTTAATTCCTGAGAAAATTTTACCACATTACCAATTGCAAGCTGAATTGGTTCGGAGTTGGTAGATATTAACAGATCCACTTTGGCAATCGTTTTGGACGCGTTCTCTGAAATATCACGTAAATTCCTTAGGCCGGCCGAGAGATCAGTAAGAGTCTGTTCATCAAGCAGCTTGCTGTCTATGCGGTTAATGATATTGGTAATTTGTGAAGTGGCAGAATTCAATTGATTTACGACACCTGATGTTGAGCGTGCGACCCTCATAATATCGAATGATTCTTCACACTGAACTGTATCTGCGTCTTGCAGTTCTGGGCTTTGATTGTCGGATGTTGGAATGATACCAATATATTTGTCGCCTAGAAACCCTGAAGTTTCTATTTGAAATTTGGATCCTTTGCGAATTCTGTATGTTTCTTCAATCTGTACCTTCATACTTACTTCCGACCTGTCCGTATTAAGATTAATCTGTGTAACCTTCCCTATAGGAACACCGGCCATCATGACTACTGCATTTTTGACAATGCCATCAACATTTTTGGTTATTAAGTTTAGGGAGTAGGTTTTGGTTAAGGGGCTGATACCCTTTGCGAAATTTAGGACGAGCCCGACTGCTATTGCCAGTGAAATGGCAATAAACAAGCCGACTTTCCATTCTGTTTTTGTTTTCATATTAGAACTCCAAATCTTTTGGGTCGGCTATGCCATTAACAAACTTGTGAACTATTGGGTCGGTGGATTTGAAAATTTCATCCGGTTTCCCATTAGCATGAATTAATCCATGATGGAGCATCATTACATGGTTTCCAACACGTCGCATACTACGAGTATCATGAGTAACAACGATTGTTGTACAATTTAGCTGGTCACGCATTTTAATAACGAGCTGGTCGATACTATCAGATACAACAGGGTCGAGGCCTGTTGTTGGTTCGTCATAAACGATTATTTCTGGTTTGTAAATGATAGCTCGAGCAAGCCCAACTCGCTTTCGCATGCCGCCAGAAAGTTCAGCTGGCTTTTTGTTTTCAGTGCCACCCAAGTCGACAAGTTCTAGTGCTTCTGCAACAGTCTTTCGTATTGCCTCTCGACTCATAATTTCTTCTCGATCAAGAAGGAACCCCACATTTTCTGCAACTGTTAATGAATCAAACAATGCGGCACTTTGAAAAAGCATACCGAATTTTCTACGTACCTTGATAAGTTCTCTTTCATTTAAATTAACTATACTCTCACCCTCAATTCTTACGTCTCCTGAATCTGGTTGAATTAGACCGATTATATGTCGCAATAGAACGCTTTTGCCACAGCCACTTCCTCCAATTATAACAGCAGACTCTCCACGACTAATGGACAAGTTCACACCTCTTAGAACTTCTTGAGTTCCGAAACTTTTTCGTAGTTGGCTTACTTCAATCAATCTGAAAAAATGAGGATTTTATTCAATATTAGAGTAACAAAGAAATTACTTATTAGTATAATAATTGATGAGGTTACTACTGCTTCTGTTGTGGCTCTGCCAACTCCCTCTGCACCTTGACCGCAATTCATACCCTTGTAGCATGAGACAGTTCCAATGATACCTGCAAATATAAAGGCTTTAATCAATCCCATCAGCACATCCTCCGACCACGTGTAAAAAATCATATTTGTCCAAAGAAAAACAGGATCTAATCCTAGCAGATAAACTGCTACGGCCATTCCAGCAGCCATTCCAATAGCAATTGCTTCCGCAGTAAGTAATG
>SHAK01000008.1 GCA_004213515.1 Limisphaerales bacterium
TAATCTGCGGATGCGTGTGTCCCTCAACATTCGACGAGTTTGATTGATCAGAATATCGTTATTTGTGAGTTTGCCGTTATTCCCAACTTCTCTCAAGGATGCGTCTGGTATAGAGGACCATAGGAAATAGCTCAGGCGTTTAGCTAGCTCGTTAGAACTGACAGGAACGGGATCATGCCCCTTACCAGCTTTTTCGCGTCGGTATAAAAAAGCAGGAGATGTTAGTATTCTGGTAATAGTTAGCCTGATGGCTTCCTCGTGATTAATTTCACGATTACGAAGATTATTATATAGATTTTGAAGGCTAGACTTTTCTGCTTTATTTAGGGGTCGGCTCCAAGCGAGCCCAGCCCATTCGATTACGGCATCTAAATGCCTCTGTTCATCTTCAAGAAGCCTTGCATGAAACGCGGCTACTTCTTTCATTAGTATTGGTTTATATGGCTTCCAAGCGATTACAAGGTCGGGGCGGTCTTGAGTTGAAAACTCAACGATTTGTTCATAAGCAATTTCTTTCTTTAGTGGCTCCTTAGTGATGTAAAATAGCTCATCCCAAAGATGGTCTAGTTCTCTTTTTTGCGGGTCATTGAGCATTAGTCGTTGAAGTGTTTCATCTTCACGGAAATAAAGTGACATGGTAACCACTTCGTCGACCGGGACAATTTGCGGATAACAGATCGATGCTGGAAACAGGTTGCGGAAATCATTTAGACTGGAGATTATTCTTTTCTCTGTGTCGCTGTTTGGGGTTGTGATGATGGGTCTATTTGGTGAAAGTTGATTCGGACTGGGTTTCTCTAATCCTACAGAAATTTGAACGCTGCCGGCTTTGCCATATTCCGGTTCTAGATCTCCAGAGACAACAAATTTACGGCCTTCCGCTAATTTTGAAGGTATATGTAATTCTATAATGTTCGGGGCCCTAACAATTAAGTCAGATGATTCTACTGAATGTCCTAGCGGATGTTTGCCAAAGCGTGGGTCTGGTTTGATGGTTTTTATAAGACTCTTTAATCGTTTAGGAATAGTGATTTTATACAAGTGTTCCAACAGAATTGCATCAGGTGAATTTGGTTGTGGCTTAATATTACCGTCGGCCAGAGACTGTATGCGAGCAGCTAGATCTTTACGTTTTGTTACATCCTTTTCATCAAGCCATTTTGTAATTAGTGACCCCTCTGGTGCTTGTAATACTTTATGAGGAACTTTCGCCACATCCTCTATATTGCCACTATAAAAGTGCCAAACTGCACTGTTGCCGTACCGGTCTTTCAGTGGGTTTCCATCAAGTATCCTGCCAGATATATCTTTAGATATGTCCCAAGTATTTTTGGTCCCACCGGTTTCAGTAAGGGTCATGTCAACGTGAGTTAGATCGCAGGCGTGACTCCCGTTCCTAGGGCCGATTGCCAGTCTAATAACATCGCCGACATTTACATTTAATTTAAAAGGGTTTAGTTCCCCTGAGCCGCCTGTATTATATTCACCATATCCAATATTTACTAATTTACGGCTGGTATGATGTTGAACCCACCATTCACCCCCATTACCACAGTTCACATGTGCATCCGCTATTTTTGCTGAGATAACAAGTTCCCCACTAGTTGGACTTTTCCATCCAACTGCAACAAAATGTGTTGGGGATGGGTGAACCTCAACGCTTCTCGGTCGGGCTATGCCGGGAATTCTATACTCTGAGTTCGACGAGTTGGCTATTACGCTAGGGGTTTCTGGAAGTCCCCAACCGTTTACATACTCTGAGCCTCCCAGGTGGATTAATTTTTTGGTTAATAACCCTTCAATAATAACCGGTCGTCTTGGGGCAGCTCCGATGTAATCTAGCCAAGAAGAAAGAATTTCTGGATCCAATTTATATTCATTTGCCAACGTGTCTAAATCAGTTTGATCCGAAACTATTTTGGAAACTGCAGTAAGGTAACGAGATGTTAGTGATAAAGATTCGCTTTGTAAGTCTGCTAATCGATCAGCTAATCCGGGAATATCACGTAACGATAGGTCGGGTTTGTTTCCTCCGGTTAAGCGAGGGTTTCCCCATCTTACAAAGTTATCACTTTCGATACCTCCTGCGTTGTTTGCTGCGAGATAAACTATAAGTTTTTGGTCATTATTCAAAGGCGATAGCTTTAAGCTAAAATCTTCAGAGGGTTTTGTAAAAGTTTTAGGGTTCATCCAAGCTGTTGGTCCGTCCTTGCGGCCAATATGTCCTATTGGATCAAACCGCCATAGTGCTTGTTGCCACTGGTGAATAGTCTGTGTTAATGGCTTTGGATTTGTGTCTTGAGTCGAGCGCCACTGTTCTCGTATTTGATTTAGCAATATAGATCCTTGTGGGTAGTTATCATCGTTTAACATTTTCCATAGTGCTTGAAAGTATTTTTCATTCAAATGATATTTCTGAGCAATATTTGCGATGGTTTTGTGGTTCTGCACAAGTGCTTCACGCTCTTTTAATGTAGCCAAGAAATAATCCTCTAATGGGATGCTTCCGTTTCGCTTAATGACATTAGATTTAGATTGGGCAGAGTCATCCCAAGTGTCTCCAGCCTGCCTATTGATATTTGCGAACTCGGCATAAAATTGACGGATGCGGATTATGAGTTCATCAGCTCTGTCTCGTTCGCTAATATGTTCTGAGAACCGAATATTACCCGGGATTAAGACGGTGTGCTGTGCAACGAACTTGCCAGCATCAAGAAATTTGTTGATTAATGCTGGAGACATTCCAAGAGCATCGCCGGAGTTTGTAAAGCCTTCGCCTGCAGCCCCATCCACCGGAAACTCATGAGTGGGATTAAGCGATGACACTCCGGTCAGATCGCGGACAGATTGATTGTATTCGTAGCTATTTAATCTACGCAAAACTACTCGGCCTGGATCGCCAGCAAGCTTTTTAGCTTCTTCAACTAGTAGATTGTTCACCCAATTCTTAAGTATTACTAGTTCCTTTTCACTAGGTTGATTAGACTTTTTTGGAGGCATTTGTTGGCTTGAAAGCATTTCCGCCACTTTGATCCATGTTTTTATATCTCTTTGAAAATCGGTAATGGTTTTAAAAGATTCCAAATTTACTTCTGCTTCTGCTTCTTTACCTATGTGACATTCGAAGCAAAATTCCTTGAGTATTGGATAAATTTTTTTTGAATAGTCCTCCTCTATGCTTGAGGCTGGATCTTGTTGAGCGATTAATGAGAAATGAAAGCAGAATAGTGCCAGCAGCTTAAAAGCCTTTTGAAGATTAGGCTTCAGTTCCTTCTTAAATAAAGTGATATCTATAACCTTGAACACTACATTATTGGATAGATAGTGGAGTTGCTATTTTTTTTGTTTTTTTGCTGCCTGAAATCGGTCGAGTGATTTTTTTAATTGTACTTTTTCCTGCTGATCACTAGCCAGACTTAGGGCTTTCTTTTGTAAATTTATTGCCTCCTCGATATCGCCGCTTTCAAATAGTGCCAGTGCATAAGTGTCAATGATCTGAGGCTGGTTGCCGCCCGAGACATCGAATGCGGCTTTTGCTGCTGCCAGAGCAAATTCCAAATCACGATATTTTACTGAATCGTCTGTGAGTACTGCCCAAGCTATGTTGCATGATACCTCTGCATTGTCCTTTACAAGGGAAAGTAATTCGTCGCCTATTTTTTTTGTTTCATCATTTTTTTCGCCTTCAACTAAGCGTTCCCAGTATTGCACCGAAAGTTGCTGTAGGCGGATTTGCGCTTTTTCCTTTGCGATTTCTGTTTCTAGATCAAATGTGCCTTTTACTAAGCGATCGATAACTTCTTCGAGACCATTCATAGGGTGGCCTACCCAAACAATACGATCCTTTTGGTCTACCACAAATGCTGACGGGATACCGGTTTGCCCATAGGCACGCATGTATGATTGTGACATGCTATCACCTTTTTCGATTGCAACAGTGTATTCCATTTGTTCTCCCTCGCGACGAACAAATCGTTCAACTGTTGACTTCTTCTCATCAGTAACTCCGATAATTGTTACACCTTTATTTTTGAATTTTTTTTGAAGTTTAGTTAGATGAGGTATGCTCGTGCGACAGGGGCCGCACCATGTCGCCCAGAATTCAATTACATGGATTTTTTTTTCGTCTGCTTTGTTAATATCTACTGGTTTGCCTTTGATCCAGTGCTCAATCTGTAGCTTCGGAGCTTTGGAACCTATGTTTGCGGCGTTAGTCTTAAGGAAAGCTCCAGTTAGGATAATTCCAAGAATTGGTAAAAGAAATGGCTTCATATTGCAGTTGGATGATTTTTAGCCAAGCTTGTACGTGTTGCGACCCATTTTTGAGAAACTAAGAAAAAATTATGTGTGAAAGTTACTTTCATTAACTCCACTTGGAGCACCCCAATCATTAAGCAAACGTTCTGATTTGATAGCCTGAGGAGCAATTCCCAATTGCTCCAGTGCTTCTCCAACAAGGTAAAATGAGCCGGTTATAATAACGAAATGTTCTTTTTCACATTGTTCTAGCGCTTGCTTAAGGGAGGCGACTACAAGAGTTTTGGCTTTAGGATTGGCTGTTTGGCAAACCGGTTCGAAAGTTGATGGGTTTGCAGAGCGGTCACTTTTTACTGGTGATAAAATTATGCGATCTGCTATTGGCGCAATGTTTTGGCAGAATCCGCTTCCGTCTTTTTCGTTAACCATACCTAGAATAAACACCAGTGATTTTTTATTGAAGTGGTCCTTTAATGACCTCTGTAGAGTTAAAGCTCCTTCGGCATTATGTGCGCCATCTAGTAAAAATTTCTGCAAGCCAATATTTACAAGTTGTAGTCTTCCGGCCCAACTCACCGTCTTTAATCCACTTTTAATATGTTCGGTTGAAACTGGCAGAATTGATTTTAGTCTGTTGACCACATTATAGACCAACCTTGCATTTGTCTGTTGATGTTGGCCGAGCAAAGAAAGTTTGAAGTCGATATTAGACTTATCAATCTCTATTAGTTCTGCTTTTTTGGTTTTTGCTACAGAACGGATTGTTGATAGTGCTTCATGTTGTTGGGTAGCGGTAAATGCGGGAATACCGTGTTTAATTATTCCAGACTTTTCTTGGGCTATCTCTGTGTGGCTATCGCCCAGCCAACGGGTATGATCAAGACCGATGTTGGTTATTACACTAGCAATTGGCGTAACGATATTTGTGGCATCAAGCCGTCCCCCCATACCAGTTTCCCATAAAACTACATCGCATTTCTGTTCGCTGAAATGGCATAGCGCCATGACTACGGCCATCTCGAAAAATGTGGGTTTTTGGCCTTTAGGAAATGTAGCCATTAATTCAACTAGCTCAGACGAAAGCCTTGCGACTGTCGTCTCAGGTATTAAGTTACGATTTACTTGTATCCGTTCACGAAAAGAAATCAAATGTGGCGATGTAAACAGGCCGGTACGATAACCCGCTTCTCTATAAACTGATTCCAGCATAGCGCAAACGGATCCTTTTCCGTTTGTTCCTGCAACGTGAATGAAGCGAAGCTGTTTGTGGGGCGATTCAACCAATGAAGCTAGTCGGCTTGGATTCTCCAGCCCTAGCTTGGTTCCAAACATACGCAAATTTTGCATATGTTTAATTGCTTGGGAATAAGTCACAGTATTTTAGTTCGTGCGAACAATTAGGAAAGAATGGCTATTTTTAGTACTTGGAGCAAGCGAAGTGAGAAATATCCTGACCGATTGCATTGGACCTAACCATTTCTAAAAGGATACTTTGTCCACGTGAATTTATTCAGGAATACATTCCTACTTTCACAGCTCTTATGGGTTGTGATTTTAGTTTCAGCTGAAAACAAGCAAGATGACCAGCAAACTTTTGTTGTTGAAAAGGAGTTCCGTAGTGTCCTCCTGTTAGACGATAAAATTCATTCCGAGGTCGACCAATGGATTCGTGATAATGCCAAATTGACAGAAAAAAAATCTGGGATTCCAGTCGAATCATTAGGAGAACAGATTCGAATTCGACTGTCAAAAGTGGAGGAAGCATACGTTTCGTTTTTAGCAAAGTATCCAAAGCATGTTGAGGCAAGGTTGGCATTTGGTAGTTTTTACAGTGGCCTTGGTAAACATGATGCTGCTATGGGACAATGGACTGAGGCTCGTGATTTAGAAAAGCAAAATCCGGTTCCATGGAATAATATGGGCAAAGCTTATGGGCAAAAAGGAAAGATTTCAGAAGCAATTAGACACTTCAGCAAGGCATCGGAGTTGGCGCCTAAGCAACCGCTTTATTATCGCAACTTGGCGGCGATGCTTTTTGCTTATCCCGATCAAGCTGCACGTTACTATCTAATTGACCGGTCCCAGGTCGTGCCAAAGGTTTTGTTGCTTTTTGAAAAGGCATTAATTTTGGATCCAAAGAATTTCACTTTAGCTACTGACACGGCCATGATTTATTTAGCAACTAGCCCCTTCAAAGCCAAGGAGGCTATTAATGCATGGAATAAAGCTCTTTCACTTGCTCCCGACATACGCTCAAAAGAGGGTGTTCGTATACATTTAGCCCGAATTCACGCTCGTATTGGAGAGCCCAAAGTAGCGCAAAAGTTACTTTTAGATGTCAGGGACCCAAACTTTAATCAACTCAAGGAGGAAATTCTTAAAAAGATAGACTCTTTACCCAGCACTAATTCGACCAGCCAATAAAACTTGGCAAAATCCAGCAAAGTTTAGTCTAATTTTTTAGTCAGAAGTTGGGGTGTTGATTGCCCTGCTAATTGTTCAAACGGCTGAGTTCTTCTCTGCTGACTTTTCCATCCTTGTTGGTGTCAATGAAACGAATAAATCTTTTTGACTGTTCGTCGATTTCGTTTGCTTCAATTTCACCATTTTTGTTTTTGTCTAATCCCTTGAGCCTCGAACCTAGTTTGCTTCTCCAGTCACCACCTAGTTTGCTTCTTTTACGACTGGTATTTTCACTGCGACTTCGAAGGCGATCTCTAAGAGGATTTGAGGCTTCACCATCGCGGAACCGGCTTCCGCTCTGACTGCTAAACCGACGATCGGCCATTTTGCGAGCCTCTTCTACAAATTGATTGCGAACACTATCCTTAAATTGATTTAGATCTCCCTCGCTCGCTGGGACAGCTGTAAAATTAACGCTTCCCATTTCGTCTGAAGACTCGAGCCCCCACTTGACGCGTCGGGGTGGATTACTCGGGTTGTGGGGGTTATTTTCCGAATTGTCGAAAGTTACTACCCCATTGATCTTTGTGCCTGCTGGGAGTCGGACTGGATTTTGATAGAAATAATTATTTTGCCAATTGAAATCCCAATCATTGATGTAAAACAAAGATTTAGTTGTGCCGTCTGGAAAAGTAGCTGTTGCCTTAGCAGTGCGGCCTAAGTAGTGCATATGAGCTCCAACCCCGATCACATCAATATCTACTGGAGTTGTAAAACTACTCGTCAATGTGTACTCCTTTTCTCCGGCTGGAATATCAAGCCCTGAAATACTGCCGAACAGAGGCGGCACCTGGAATCCAATCAGAGTCCGGTCTGGCTTTTTCTTTGCAAAGTAAAAACCGATAGTGGTTTTTTCTGATTCCTCTTTCCCGGATGGGTGAAAGTGCGAGTTTAAAACAAGATCAGATCCGGCAGGAAGATGACGTGCTAGGCCAAGCGGTAAAATTCTTGGAGTTCCTCCAACCGCCCATCCTCCCAAGCCACCAAGGCTCCCTGAAAAAAGATCGCTACTTCTGCCTCTTCCGCGGCCAATCCCACGCATGCCACTGAATCCAGGTACACCCCGAGCGCCGTCTGCTTTTCTAGCTTCGCCGGTTTCATCTAATCGAATCAATACATGATGCAAAACTGATCGTGCGCCTGGCCTCACCTCAAATCCGGCTATCCATTTGTCTTCCTTTAGATCGAGAGGGATAACGAAACTTCTATAAATATCAGGTCCATCAGCTGCAACGGTATAGGCCTTTGGCATGGTCACGATTAAGTCTGGTTCCCCAAGCATCCAGTCACTTTCAAATTTAGGTGGAGTTGGCATTTTGTCAGCCGGGCCTTCAGCCATGCCACTTTTATACCAATTCTTTAAAGTGGCTAGTTCGTCTTCAGTTAGGCGTCTCTCATCGAGAAATTTGCCGTGGCCTTCTACTGGATGCCATGGAGGCATGTAGCGGCTTTCAGTTACGTCAACTATTAGCTTGGCTCGTTTTTTGACATTCTTGTAATTTGTGAGGGCGAAAGGAGCTGCCTGCCCTGATCGGTGACACTCCATGCAATTATTAAAAACAATTTGCGCCACGTCTTCGGTGAAATTCGGATTCGCCTTGGCTTTTGCAATTACATTTGCCTGTGAAACAATTAATAGGGCTAACGCAAGCCCAGCACAAAAGCGCTTATTGTTCTTTTTTATTATCATTTGAAAAGTCGATGTAGCAGCCAACTGCTTTAGTGGTTTGTTTTGTCAAAAGCTTGCCATCTAACAACGCGTCTAGTGTGTCGCGTAGGTCACGCTTGGTTGGTTTAAAACGTTTCTTGCCAAAGCCAGCGTAGAGGTTGTCTATGCGGCCTCGGTAAACAAGGAGCCCCTTACTATTAAACACTGCGGCTTCAGGCGTTACTTTTGCTTCAGCTAGTCTAGTTAATTTGTGGCCATGATCAAGCACCACCGGCGGGCTTAACTTATATTCTTTGGCATGCAAATTGGCAGATTTGATATCTGTATCTTTGTCGGGATGAACAAGAAAAAATGAGATTCCTTTATTATAATACTCTTTGTGTATGCGTGTTAATTCAGGTGCGTAGACGTTTGAAATCGGGCAGTCGCGCAGAAGAAATACGAAGACAGTTGCAGTATTTTTTTTTGAATCAAAGGGAGTATGTTTTCTTCCTTTAGTATCTGTGATAACTAGCTTCTCTTTTGCTGCAGCCTTCGGCCAACAGCAAGCGACTGTCAACAATGTTATCAAACATATTATTTTTGATCTTAAGATCATCTCACAAAAAAGCTGCTTGTTATACGGTCAAGTCAAGTGCTAGGTTACAATAAGCAATATAACTGTAACAAGCAGCTATCATTTTTACTTGAAAGAATTTTTGAGAGTTTTATTTTTTGACTTATGATTAATTTTTTTGTTCCGTTTAAAATGATTGCTGTATCAGCCTGTGCACTTTTGGCTTTATTCGGCTTTAATTACTCTGCTCAAGCTGATGAAAAATCGGTTTTTACAAAGGCAACAATAGACTTAGGGATTGTTGTCTCTGATCTAGATAAGGCGGCCAAATTCTATTCTGAGGTGATAGGGTTGACCGAGGTAGACGGGTTCAAGGTGACTGGCGAACGTACATCGGAGTTCGGCCTGACGGATAACCAGCCAATAACCGTTCGTCGCTTTGTATTAAATGATGGGAAAAACGGTTCCAGCCTAAAGTTGATGGCTTTTCCGAATGCTCCTGGTAAGAAGCCAGATCAAAAGTTTATTCATTCGACATTGGGATTCAGTTACCTGACATTATTCGTCAATGATATGACTGCCGCAGTCGAGAGAGCTAAGAAGGCAGGAGTAAAAATGCTTGGAGCAACACCATCAAAATTAGGTGGTGACAATTATCTAACTGTCTATCGTGATCCGGACGGGAATTTTATTGAGCTGATTGGGGCCATGAAAAAATAAGAATTTGGCAGGTCTAAATTTGAAAAGATCAGTAATTTATTTCAGCCGGTTTTTCTGCTTTAAAGATTTTCGTTTGGCTTCGTTTTCTGCCCGCTTACGTTGTTGCTCCGCAATGTAGTTAGCTACGAGAGAAGGATCATATTCTCCGCCATAAGAATCGCGCAAAAAATTACAACGCTTACGCAATTGATTAAGTAGATTTGCATAAGCAGGGTCGTTAACAAGGTTCTCCAATTGATCGGGATCTTTTTTTAGGTCATGTAGATATTCGTACTGGGGTTTTTGCTCGAAATACCGAGCGTAAACATAGCGACTGCTGCGTACTCCCTCCCATTTAGGGATAGTATTGTTTTCCATGAGG
Organism: Limisphaerales bacterium; assembly: GCA_004213515.1. Lineage (GTDB taxonomy): Bacteria > Verrucomicrobiota > Verrucomicrobiia > Limisphaerales > UBA1096 > UBA1096. The sequence goes on from SHAK01000008.1 coordinate 10,027, forward strand.
TGTTCGCAGAACGTATCTTTGCGCCAGTCTGTTATTTTTTCTCCATTCATAATCTGAAGCAGGCTTCGCCCTTGGTATTGTTGAGGCGCCTTAACGCCTGCGTATCCTAGGATTGTTGGAGCTATATCAGTATTGAGAACCATTGGGTCGGCGACTTTTCCTCTACGTTTTTTTTCTGCTCTAGGGTCGTAAATGATCAGAGGGACACGAAGGGATTCATCGTAATGTGACCACTTACCTGCAAATCCTCGTTGTCCTTCGTAGTAGCCATTGTCACCAGAAAAAATTATTATCGTATTGTCATTTAGATTAGATTTTTTTAGATGCTGAATCACCCGGTTCATTACTTTATCGATGCCTGTAATCATGCGGTAGTAAGCTCGAAGATTTGTCGCATATTTTTCTGGGGTATCCCATCGCCAAAAATAGCGAATCCTGTTAATCGATTTTTTCATGAATTCCGGATGGCTTTCAAAAATTTTTGGATCGGACAAGCGAGGCGCCTTTATAGATATGTCTTCGTACAATCCATCGACTGCTTTCGGCCAGGGAAAATGACCAGTGCCGGGCCGCTTATCCCCATCTTCTGCATGGGCTGAATTGAAACTAACTGAAAGGCAAAATGGCCCCTGATTTTTTTGTTGATCAATAAACTCGATTGCTCGGTCACCTGCCAACTCGGACTCGTGTCTCAGCGATCCGTCCTTTTGTTTTTTAAGATAAGGATTTCTGCCGATTGGTTGAAAGTAATTGAACATCTCTTCACGATCTTCTTTTTTTAAATTAACACCTAACTTTCCTATGAAACCTGTATCGTAGCCGGCTTTTCGCAGCAGCGCCGGATAGCTGGCTTGACTAAACTTGCTTCTGATTGGCCTTGTTCGAAAAGTAAATTGGTGTGTTCTTTCGTAAAGACCAGTCAAAATAGTAGCTCGGCTTGCGGCACAAATCGAGGTAGTCACAAACATATTGTTGAATCTTACGCCTTGTTGAGCCAAAAGATCCATGGTTGGAGTTTGTAAAAACGGATGACCTGCGCAGCCCATACGATCCCAGCGGTGATCGTCGGATAGAAAGAAAATAATGTTGGGTTGATCTTTGGTTTTAGCCGATGGGGCAGCGTTTATAGCCACAAAGGAAAAAATAAAAAGAATTAGAGCCCCAATCTGTGGGATTTTCATGTCGAGGGCACTATAACTAGCTAATAAACCTTTGGCCAAGCCGCTTAGGGCGATTTGAAAAAATAAACTCAGAAACGCTATTTTTAGTTAATTCAATGTTTTTTTATAAAAAACCATCCAATATTAGCTAAACTGTAGTTGACATGGCATCAGGGATCTGGTCCTCTTCCCGCCCTTTTTGGAAATGTATGCTGTAGTTCAAACGGGTGGCAAACAATACAAGGTTGCCGAAGGTGACACCATCGAAGTCAATCGCGTAAGCGTTGACGCAGGTAGTGCATTGACGATCGATAATGTATTAATGCTCAATCAGGACGGTTCTGTTAAGATCGGCTCCCCGACGATCGAAGGAGCTAAGGTGCAGGCCGAGGTTATTAAACATACCCGCGGCCCAAAACTCATAATTTGGAAAATGAAACGTCGGAAAGGTTACCGTAACAAAAATGGTCACCGCCAAGATCTTTCATTACTTAAGATAAACAAAATTAGCGGATAAGTTATGGCACATAAGAAAGGACAAGGAAGTTCCCGCAACGGTCGCGATAGCGAAAGTAAGCGTCTTGGCGTAAAGAAATTTGGTGGCCAGTCTGTAATTGCTGGCAACATACTAGTTCGTCAGCGTGGCACTAAATTTTCTCCAGGTCGTAATGTTGGACTTGGTCGTGATTGGACATTATTCGCCCTTACAGATGGACGTGTTGAGTTTGATAAGAACGGTCGCCGTATAAATGTGATTCAGGAACAAGCAGCCGCAAATTAAGCAATTTTATTCACGAATTTGAATGGCGGGGCACTTGGCCTCGCCATTTTTGTTTTAAGTGATCCATTTAATTTAGTTTTTGATCAATGTTTGTTGATTCAGTCAAAGTTTATGCGAGGGCCGGTAAGGGCGGAAATGGCTGCCTTGCTTTTTCACATGAACCTTTCAAGCCCAAAGCTGGACCCTGTGGTGGAGATGGAGGCAAAGGTGGAGATGTTATTCTTGAGGCAGATCATGATATTAATAACCTTGTCGCACAGTTTTATTCTCCGCATTTGCATGCCAAGGACGGTAGGCCGGGTGAAGGCAAAGGCAAAACCGGTCGAGGTGGAAAAAAGCTTATAATCAAGGTTCCTTGTGGAACACTTATTTGGAAACTTCCGAGTTCTAAACCTTTGCAAGAGGAATCCGATGTAATCCAGTTAAGAAAATCATCAGGTGTAGAGGCGCTGGAAATAAATTTTGAGGAACAACCGAAAATTGAATGCGAAGAAGAGCTCTTAGAGCCAACGGTTGTTGCTGACCTTACAGAGGATGGACAACAATTTGTACTTTGTTCCGGTGGGCGAGGAGGGAAAGGTAATATGCACTTCACTAGCTCAGTTCGACAGGCACCTCGATTCGCCCAAGATGGTGAAGAGGGAGAGGAAGGAACTTATCGTTTCGAACTTCGCATGCTGGCCGAGATTGGTTTAGTTGGCTATCCAAACGCTGGAAAATCTACTCTTCTTTCAGCTGTTTCATCTGCTATGCCCAAGATTGCTGCTTACCCATTTACCACACTGCATCCGAATATCGGAATCGTTGAATTCAATGATTATACTCGGTTAACAGTTTGTGACATCCCGGGTATTATTGAAGGGGCTCATAATAACGTCGGCCTTGGACATGCGTTTCTTCGTCATATTCTTCGTTGCCATGTATTAGTATTTATCATCGACATGTCTGGGGCAGACAACCGCGAACCATGGGATGACTATAGGCAGCTTTTGACGGAGCTGGAAAAGTACAATAGCGAATTGCTTAATCGACCTCGGCTTGTAGCCGCGAACAAAATGGACGAGGAGGTGGCTGTTGAAAATTTGAAGCAATTTCAAAAGGAGTTGGGACCTATCGATGTGATGGAAATATCGGCGGCATTCGATCTTGGTCTCGAGGAATTAAAGAAAAAAATGCAGCAGATCGTTGCTGCGCAATCAATTGAATAATCTATGTTAAGAGCCGGAATAGTTGGATTGCCTAACGTAGGCAAGTCCACTTTATTTAATGCAGTTACACGCACAAGAAAGGCGGAATCGGCAAACTATCCTTTTTGCACGATTGATCCTAATGTAGGTGTTGTAAATGTTCCAGACAAGCGATTGGAATTGCTATCCTCAATATCTAGTTCGCAAGAGATAATATCAGCAGCAGTTGAATTTGTAGATATTGCAGGGTTAGTTAAGGGGGCTTCAGCGGGTGAAGGTTTAGGCAATAAATTTTTAAGTCATATCCGAGAGGTTGACGCAATTGTACATGTTGTTAGGTGTTTTGAGGACGGTGATATTCATCATGTCGAAGGAAGTATAGATCCAATTCGTGATATTGAAACTATTTCAACAGAGTTGATTGTAGCTGATCTTGACGCTATTCAGCGCAGGAAAGATAAACTTAATAAAGAGGCTAAGCGCGGCAATAAAGAGGCCATTGCTTTAATGGCAGTCATTGAGAAGGTGGAACCACATCTTGGAGAGGGCAACCCAGCTATAACCTGTGAGCTAACTCGTGAAGAGGCCGAATTGTCTAAGCAATTGTTTTTGCTTTCCGGAAAACCAACTTTGTTTGCTGCTAATTTAAAAGATTCCGAGTTAGCAGAAGCTAATAGTAATCCTTTTTATAAAAAGGTATGTGAATATGCAGAAAAAAATCACGGTTGTGAAACTGTAGTCATAAGTGCCCAGATTGAAAGTGAACTCATTGATTTATCCGAGCAGGAAGCGGAAGAGTTTCTATCTGAAATGGGAGTTAGTGAGAGTGGTGCTGGGCAATTAATCCAAAAATCCTACTCTTTACTTGGGCTTCAAACTTATTTCACTACTGGTGAAAAAGAAACGCGCGCTTGGACTATTCGTAAGGGAGATACTGCTCCTAAGGCGGCAGGTGTGATTCACGGCGATTTTGAGCGTGGTTTTATTAAAGCCGAGACTGTTGCTTTTGATGACTTAATTGAGTGCGGTTCAATTGCGACAGCTCGTGATCGTGGTCTGTATCGCATGGAGGGCAAGGAGTACATTGTTCAGGAAGGTGATGTTATGCTATTTAAGTTTAACGTTTAATTAGTGGGGTTAAAGCTAATGAGCACTAATAGATTAGTATATTTGGATAACAATGCTACGACTCGTATTGCCCCCGAAGTGGTAGAGTCGATGATGCCTTGCCTTACTGATTATTGGGGAAATCCATCTAGTGCTTACTCTTTAGCAATTAAGCCTGCTAACCTAATTGAGGAGGCCAGGGAAAGAGTTGCCAGACTAATAGGTTCGGATAAACGGAATATCGTGTTTACCAGCTGTGGCACAGAAAGTAATAATGCTGCCATTCAGGGAGCCTTAACGGCTAACCCAATGAAGCGACACGTTGTAACTACAGCTGTTGAACATTCAGCGAATATTAAGTTTTGTCGACATCTTGAAAAGTGTGGATATGAAGTGACGCTTTTGCCTGTAGATCTTGACGGTGCAATTGATTTTTGTGATTTGCAATCAGCAATTCGACAAGATACTGCCATTGTTTCTATAATGTGGGCTAATAATGAAACAGGTGTCCTATTTCCAATCGAGGAAATAGCAGCTATCTGTAGAAGTAATGGCGTTCTATTTCATACTGATGCTGTGCAGGTTGCTGGTAAACTCCCTATTGATGTGCAAGGTTTGGGAGTAGATTATCTTTCTCTTTCTGCACACAAGCTCAGAGCTCCCAAAGGAATAGGTCTCCTATATATAAAAAGTGGGGTTGTATTCTCTCCTTACATTATGGGAGGGGCACAGGAACGAGGTTTACGCGGAGGCACCGAAAATGTAGCAAATATTGTTGCATTTGGAAAAGCTGCCGAACTTGCCCTTAGTCATATTGAAATTGAAAATAAACAAACACGTTCGCTTCGAGATAGGCTAGAGAAAGGGGTTTTTCAATCTATTGCAGGGGCTGTTCGAAATGGGGGAGAGCCTCGTTTACCAAATACTTCCAATATTGGTTTTCAAGGGATTGAAGCGGAAGCTGCTCTTTTGCTTTTAGACAGGGAAGGTATATGTGCATCGAGTGGATCAGCTTGTACAACTGGATCTATAGAGCCCTCTCATGTTTTACAAGCTATGGGGGTGCCGGCTGCACGCTCGAAAGGTTCGCTGCGTTTCAGTTTGGGTATTGAAAATACTGAGCAGGATGTAGATTATTTACTAGATAAGTTACCTGCAATTGTTGAGCGCCTACGCGGCGCTTCTCCTGAAGCTTTAGCCTAATTTAAAACAAATTAACTAAGCGAAGAAATTAATGATTTCATAGCTGGTTCGTTTTCAATCATTTTTTCAACAAGTTTGAACTGAACCCTGGCACGGTCGAGATTATGTTCGTCACGATGTGCTCGAAAATATAAATCTCCATTCAAGTGATCCGTGAGAAAGCGTATTCCTAATTGAAAAGTAATAACCTTTCCTGAAACAGCCAGATAATCTTTCTCTGTTTCATTTAAAAAAGATTTAGCCTCGCTAAGATAGCCATTACTTAAAGCTTTAAAGAACTCCATGCGAATAGTGACTTTTTCAAGATTGCGATCATCTTCATCTGCAGGGCTAGTTAGTGTGCGGACCATATCTCCGAAGTCATAGTGGACTAATCCTGGCATTACTGTATCAAGATCAACAATACACATCACTTCGCCGGATTCATTGTCTAATAACACGTTGTCAATTTTAGTGTCATTGTGTGTTATGCGAACTGGTAACTTACCTTCGTTGATTGCCGAGGTAAAAGTATGAACAATATCTTTGTGTTTTCTACAGAAATCGATTTCATCTTGGATTTTGCTCGCTCTACCATGTAAATCTTCGTTTATAGCTTGCTCTAACGCTTGAAAACGAAGGGCCCCGTTATGGAATTGCGGGATAGTCTCTTGGATTTTTTCCGAGGGAAGGTCGGATAGTCTTTTTTGAAATAAACCAAAGGCTCGCCCTACCTGTTCTGCTTGGTTAGGGTTTTCTGCAACGTGACTTGACTCCACTCGTTCAATGAAAACATATGTTCTCCAAAAATTTCCTTTTATATCCTGATAATAAGGAGCTCCGCCCCGAGTAGGAACAAGTGTCATAGTTCGACGTGTTAAGTCCACCGAACTTTCCTCTGCAATTTTTTTTCGTAAATGGTCTGTTGTAGCTTTTACGTTTTGCATGACTACTGCAGGTTGATGAAACACATCGTGATTGATGCGCTGCAATATATATCTTATGGGGCTTCCTCCTTGTTGGCAGGTTACGATGTAAGTATCGTTGATGTGGCCTTTTACCCAAGCATGACCCTCAACAAATTCAGCTACAATTTGAAACTTGCTGATTAATTTTTCTAAAAAATTCTCGTTTGTTTCATTCACCTGTAAGCAAGAATCTTCTTTTTGCTCTTCATTTCAAGAAGGAAATAGAGTGTTTAGTAAAATGATGGAGTTTATGTGAAACCTAAACTTCAAAGGTTGCAGTTCAAAAGGCCTGAGGATCCTTAAAAGTATTTTATGCAGAGAAACTTCCCCAAGTAGTTGTTGCCGGAGAAGTTGGACGATCTGTTTCAGCAAATCGCCCAACTGTTCCTCCAGCTCCTAACCTGCTCGTCTACCTCAGTGAGTATCCTCACTGGTTTTCGCGTTGAGCAGCTGGGGCCGTTTCGATCTGTTTCGATAAATCGCAACGCTTTTAAGCCCCAGTTTCACGCCTGTTATATAGGCGCTTGTGATATCCTCGGCCGAGCAAACCTTAGAAGGGGTGTGCGGTTTTGGATATCGTGCTGTTGATAAACAGCTTAGCTGCAGCCTTCTTCTTAAGAAGTGTTTTGAAATGAATGCTTTGTTCAACACGAAACGGTATGAACGGCAATCGAACACATCTAGATTTTCAGGTCTGCGCTTGTTTTTTTGGGTTTCCCCTTTCTCCTTGACGTCCCCAACGGGGGCAGATTCTTTAATGTTTTTTTTGATTTCTTGCCTGCCTAACTTGCTGCTTTTGTCAGTTGTTGATTGCGATCGAACTCCTAAGTCAGGTGTAGTTATGGAAAGATGGTTGTCGATAATCGGACTTTAGTTTTGTATGGCCATTATTTAGCTCAAAGGTTGTTTTATTGTTGAATTTACCTTTGAGATCTCGTTTTGGTTGTTAAAAAGATTATTATTACCACAATTTGTAGTGGTAACAAGTTTTAATAAGCACAATTTGTAGTGTTTTAGAGTAGAATTGAAAATTTGGTTTTTTAAATAGATTGACCCTTGCCACTCAATTATTTAGAGCTCAAAATTATATTTCTGATGGGGAATTTTCTAATTGAGCAATTGGATGAGTTAGATTCAAAAGCGTGTCCTTGTGGTTTTGCTAAAAGAGCATTCTCCGATGAGCCGGGGGCAGTTGCTAGTTTGCATATGGTTGAAATCAATCAGGACTCTAGAGTGCACTATCATAAGAGGATGACTGAGATTTACCTTGTGATTGAAGGTGAGGGATTCTTGGAGTTGGACGGCGAACTTGTGCCTGTCCGGCCCTTTACGACCGTTTATATTAAGCCTGGTTGTAGGCATCGTGCAGTTGGCCAACTGAAAATTATAAATATACCGGTCCCTGCATTCGATCCTCAGGATGAGTGGTTTGATGAATGAATAATGGTTTCGACTTGTCGCGGGAGCTTCTTAACGATTGAATCCCCCGCCCGGCTAATAACGGGATTTAGAAGTAATATTGTGCATACTCTTATTTTAATTTTATTGGGTTTAACTTCAGTGATTAGTTTGACTTTTATTATCGAGCGAGGTTGGGCTCTTAGGCGTGGCATCATTCTTCCAACACCTTTACTAGATAGCCTTGATCACTGTCACACTCGAGCAGATGTAAATACGGTTTTACGCTTTGCTCAACAGCATCAAAATACGCCTTTAGCTCGTTTGACAACTACGGCAATTGAGCATCTTGAGTGGGCTAAGGCTGATAATGTTGAGGCGTTGCAAACTCGAGCTAGACATGAAGTAAGTAAAATGGAACGAGGGCTAATAGTTTTGGAGATTATAACAGGAATTGCTCCGTTGCTTGGCTTGGTTGGAACCGTGGTTGGCCTTATCGATATATTTAGTACTATGGCGTCAGGAGAAACTGAGGCTGCAGCTTTTGCTCAGGGAATTTCTACAGCTCTTTGGGCTACACTTTCCGGACTTAGTATAGCTATACCCTCTCTTATAACTTGGAGCATATACAACAAGCGAATAGAGACATATGGTATAGAGATGGAAACTCATCTTGACGTTTTTTTAAGGCGTCAATATCCCAACAGTAACGGTAACTAAACAGTCATGCGGTTTATTCTACGCAAAAATCGTAAGCCGCCCGCGGTTATCGTGGTTGCATTGATTGATGTGTTAATGGTTGTTCTGATATTTATGGTTGTTTCAACAACATTCAAAAATCAGGCTGCAGTGCGATTAGCATTACCCGAGTCATCTCAAGCTCAAAAAGCGCCCACTGCGAATCAATCATTGATCGTCACTGTAGCAAAAAAATCACCATATTTTTATCTTGGATCAGTTCCAATCGAGGAAGGTGATTTGGAAGAGGAAATAAAAAAAGCAGTTAAGTCAAATCCTGAGCAGCAGCTTTCCATTCGTTCCGATACTGACGCCCCTTTTGGAAAAATTATTAAGGTGATGGACGCTGCTAAGTTGGCGGGTGTTAAAGGGGTTAAGGCCTTTACTAAAGATTCTGGAAGTAATGAGTAGTGAATGTCCAACGGAGATCCTGCCGCCTGATAGCATGCATCTCTCAGCAGCTACCGGATGGATGCAGTTAGGTAATACTGATGAGGCTCTAGTGGATTTGGACAAAATTTCTGATCAACACAGAGGGCATTATGAAGTACTGCATATTGAGTGGCATATTCATGCACAAAGAAAAGCCTGGGAGCGTTGTGCCGAACTTGGTGGATATATGGTAGAGCAATATCCTAAAAGTTCTGCAGGGTGGATCAATCAAGCTAATTCGTTATTTTACTTAAATCGTTCTCATGATGCTTATCAACTCCTTGAGCCAGTTGCTGAGCGATTTCCTAAAAACGAAGCTATTCCTTATAACCTTGCTTGTTATGCTTGTCAGTTTGGAGATATTGATTTGGCTTTTGACTGGTATCTTGTTGCAGAGAAGTTAGGTGAAACCGAGAAGATAAGAGAGGTCGCTCTGTCGGATCCTGATATGAAGCAACTTTGGGATAAGATAGGTAAATAAAAATATAAAATATATTTTTGTTGTCGTTTATTGAAGGATTGCCTTGCGCTTACCCAAGCAATGAGGCCATAAGGCCGGATGCCAGATTGGCTAACATCGATTCTTTTCGGAATCATCGAAGGCATCACTGAGTTTCTTCCTATATCATCAACGGGGCATCTACTCATCCCTCAGCAGTTGGGTTGGCTAGAGAAACAATCTGATATGTTTAATATTGCTATTCAAAGTGGCGCAGTAATTGCAGTCATTTTCAATTTCACAGATCGCGTTAAGCAACTAATATTTCGTTGGCATGAACCTGAGCCTCGCGACTATTTAGCGAAGTTGTTGGTGGCATTTTGTATTACTGGCTTTGGAGGAGTCCTTATAGATAAACTTGGTTTTGAATTGCCAGAGAATGTGCTGCCTGTGGCATTGGCCCTTTTGGTTGGTGGCGTATTTTTTGTACTCGTTGAAAATCGCGTACAGAATCGTTCTAGATTAGATAATGTTACATGGAAGATTGCAATTGCCATTGGCTTAGGACAGCTCTTGGCGGCAGTCTTTCCCGGAGCTTCTCGCTCTGGATCTACAATTTTAATTGCACTTTTAATGGGCTTAAGACGTGTTCCCGCCATTGAGTTTACTTTTCTTCTAGGTGTGCCGACATTATTAGCCGCTGGAGCTTACAAGGTGTTACAGGAACTTAATTCTTCTAATGAAATTACTGAAGACTGGGTGCAACTTGCTTTGGCTACCTTCGTTTCTGCTGTAACTGCCTTTATTTCAGTTAAGTGGTTACTATCTTACATTCAGTCCAATACATTTGTAGTTTTTGGATGGTACCGCATTGTTATTGGGCTAATCCTGCTAATTATCACATTTACGTAAACCTTATAAAATTTAAGGTATTACGATTGACCTTAAGCTGCTTTATAGCAAAATCGTTCTAGTAACTGAGCTTTCTTAAGATTCAGAGTGTTTATTATTCCTGTATCGTAACCATGTCTAGTTGATGTGTGTAGTAATTGCGTTGTTACTAGTGAAAAATGTCTAAAACATTAATATTAAAAGGGCTCCTTCTGCTTTGTTCGTTAGTAATTGCCGGTTGCGATTCTGGGGAATGGAAAGAGAAGGGCTCTAAGGATAAATCCAAAAAGCAAAGCAAAGCAAAGCCAGTACTTGTTGAATTAGCTGAAGTTAATGTTGGTCCAATAGAAAAGGTTTTGGAGCGTTCTGCTCCGCTGGAAGCTGAGGCGCAGGTTCAGGTAAATGCCCGAACAAGTAATCCAGCGGTAGATTTGCTTGTTGAGGAGGGGGACAAAGTAAAAAAAGGTCAGATACTTCTAAGGCTTGAGAATGACAGGCAAAAAAATGATTTTGATTCAGCAAAAAGTCTTTTGGATAAGGAACAGATTGATTTTTTGCGGCAGGAAAACCTTTATAAAGATAACCTTATCAGCGAACAGGAATATCGTAATGCGAAATTTTCTTTGTCTCAAAGACAACTTAGCTTCGAGGAAGCGCAACGTCAGTTTGAGTATACAGAAGTGCGTGCTCCAATTGATGGCACAATTACAATGCGAGACGTGAAGGTTGGTGATCAGGTGAGTAGTGGAGGAACAATTTTTGAAATTATCGATTTCGAATCAACAGTAGCGGTAATACATGTTCCTGAACAGTATTTGCCGGAGCTCAAGCCAAACATGGAAGCTCGCTTGATTTCTAGTACGCTAGGTGCAGATAATATTATTCCGGCCTATGTAAAACGAATTTCACCAATCGTTGAGGCACGCGCTGGTACAGTGAAAGTAACCGTCGGAGTAAATGAACTTGGGGCGCTTCGTCCTGGCATGTGGGTTGATGTCGAATTGGTATTGAATACCAAAAGGGAAGCTATTCTCATTCCTAAGAAATCGATCATATATGACAACGATCAGACGTATGCATTTAAAATGCATATTAACAGTACTAATGGGGTCAAAAGTGTTAAACGCCAATTGGTTTTACCGCTCAATGCTGACAAGGTTCATATTGAGCCTACCAATGGTTTTGATGTTGGAGAAAAGATAGTTATCGCTGGGCAGTCCGGGCTTAAGGAGGATTCGTTGATACGCGAACTAGGTGACCCTATCCCAGGTAAGACGAATGCCGTTCCATCTACGGTTAGTACAAACGTCTCAACTTCACTCACAACAAGCACTAAGGCTTCAGTTAAAGTCGCGAAGTAGCATTCTTTGCTTCGAATTGGAATGCAGTCTCCTAATCGCAACCCTAATTTTACTACCGACCGACCGGTCGCTGTGTTGATGGTATTCCTCGCGGCTGTTGTCTTTGGTTATTTCTCTTTAAATCAGCTGCCTGTGACGCTCATGCCGGAGATGAGCTACCCTACCCTCACCGTCAGAACTGAATATCCAGGTGCTGCTCCTGAGGAGGTGGAAAATGATATCAGCCGACGAATAGAAGAGGCTCTCGGTGTAGTAGGAGGCCTTAACGAAATTAGTAGTATCAGTCGCGCAGGAGTTAGCGATGTTATCCTAGAATTTGTTTGGGGAACATCTATGGGGGATGCGATTCAGAATACGCTTGAAAAACTCGATTTAGTTCGAATGCCTCGAGAAGCCGAAAAGCCCTTGTTGTTGCATTATGATCCTTCACTCGATCCTGTGATGGAGCTGAGTATTTCTGGTTCTAGTAAGAGTATTAAATATCAGGGAGATGAAGGATTGCGAAGGTTGCGTCGTATTGCAGAGCTTCAAGTGAAGAGACGCTTAGAGCCGATAAAAGGGGTTGCTGCTGCCAGAGTGCGAGGAGGATTAGAGGAAGAAATTCATGTTTTAATTGACGAGGCGAAGCTGCAGCGGGTTAACCTTTCAATCAGTCAAGTGCTCAGTCGTCTTCGTGCTGAAAATATTAACGCCGCCGGTGGCCGCATCCGAGAAGGCGGAGCGGAGTACATGATTCGAACCGTAAATGAATATCAAAATCTTGATGAAATTGCGGACACCATTGTTTTCCGGCGCGATGGTCGTGAGATTCGTGTGAAGGACTTAGGTCAAGTTGTCTATGGTCAACGGGATCGGGAAATGATGACGAAGACCGATGGTAATGAGAGTGTTCAGATCGATATTTACAAAGAAGCCGACGCTAATATGATAAAAGTTGCCGACGACGTAAAAAAACTTGTCGGAGAGGTTTCAGGATCAACTCGTTCAACATTGGCTGGCAAATTGCGTGCTGAGGAGGATGCATATCTTCGAGTAGTAGCTGATCGTTCGATTTTCATCGATAACAGTATTACGGAAGTTAAGCAAACGGCTTACATGGGCGGAATACTTGCCATCATAGTTTTATTGTTGTTCCTGCGTGATCTCCGAACAACGGCAATCATTGCCTTAAGTATTCCAATCTCGATTCTTGTTACATTTGCTCCTTTAAATATATTGGATGTTTCTCTCAACATTATGTCATTGGGAGGATTAGCCATGGGGATAGGTATGCTGGTTGATTCCTCCATTGTGGTACTCGAGTCAATTTATCGTTGTCGTGAGGAGGGCGATTCGATTCGCAATGCGGCGATTCGTGGAACAAAAGAGGTTCGTGGAGCAGTGATTGCCTCAACGCTTACTTCCATCTGTGTGTTCTTCCCAATGGTTTTTGTTGAAGGGCTTGCTGGGCAGGTATTCAGTGATTTAGGATTAACAGTCGTCACGTCTCTGATTGCCTCGCTTATTGTTGCTGTTCTATTTATTCCAATGTTGGCTAGTCGAGCCGGATTTCAGCTAAAATCTGGAGCCGGAATGGCTTCGCACTTTTTTGGCTCAATCGAAGGGCGCCTGAGTTTGAGTGCTTTTTGGCTCGGATTCATTCTTCCGTCAGTAGTTTTACTAGGCGCGATGATTGGTTTAGCAGAAGGATATGCTGTCTGGATGATTTCTGCTGTGGATGATCCCCGATTTGAAAAAGAAATTAACGAAACAAGTGTTACATATTCCGTTTTGAGAATCTGGGCTTTGGTTTGTCTGATTCCACTTATTATTGCTTGGGCAAAGCGATTGCATGATGTTGGAATGTCGGCATGGTGGTTAATTACGATTGTTGTTCCGCTTTTTGTCTCATTTATAAGAGGCGATAGTGCAAGTAACAGATACGGTGAATATAGTTCTAATGAGCGAATGTTTGCAAAGCTTTGGGGAGCGTTTAGTGCGTTCGAAAAAAGTTTTAGCGGGATGGGTTTATTTATCTCAAAGCAAATAACTTTCTCTTTCAAAGAGATTCTTTGGGTTCCTGCATCTTTATATTTTGCTTTAAGATTAGCCATTTCTTTTTTGTTGGAATTGATTGGTCTTTCATTGGTTTGGCTGTTCCGTGCTGTAGCATTTATTGGTTTGGTAATTTATCGATTGATAACGATGATAGGTTCTATTTTAGGGCGGGCTTTAAACAAAATATTTGGAGGAAAATCCGATGGTGACTCAGCTACAAAAAAGGGTATTTATCATTCACTGATCCGGTGGGCGATAAATAGTCCGGTCTCGATGATCGCTCTAGCTATTGCTTGTTTCATTATTACTTATTCTGTAGGGCGGCAACTGGAAACAGAATTGCTCCCCGAGGTGCACCAGAGTGAGTTTACTTTTGAAGTTGCTCTCCCGGTTGGGACTCCTCTTGACCAGACAGTTAAGATACTCGGTGAAGTTGAGCAAAAAATTCTGAATTCAAAAAAGAATAAAGATAGCAAAATTGACACCTTATTGGTGATGTATGGTTTCGACACCAGTAATATGAAACGGTCCGATGAAGGAGAACATTCAGCTCGTTTTAAGGTGCTCTTAAAGGAAACAGAAACTCCTTATGCGACTGAAGAGCTAGTTATCGCAAAACTTCGCGAGTTATTTGATGACGTGCCTGATATAACCACTCGAGTCACTCGCCCAGTGTTGTTCAGTTCTAAAAAACCGGTTGTTATACAGATTAATGGAGAAGAGCTCCCGGAGCTTAAAGAATACTCTGACCAATCAACTGCACTGTTATCAAAAGAATCTGAACTGACGGATGTTGAGCCCACTTTACGAAGTGGAGCTCCGGAAGTTCAAATTTCCTATGATCGTCAGCAAATTATTAGACATGGTCTGAATATCAATTCAATTGCGAATCAAGTACGCGATATGGTTAAGGGATCAGAAGCCACAAGGCTTAATAGACGAGATCGCCGGGTTCCAATTGTTGTGCGTTTGGCTAAGCAGGATAGAGGACAGGTCGCTGATGTTGGTCAGTTGACAGTTAACCCCAGTGGCGAAACACCTATTCCTCTCAATGCGGTTGCGGAGTTGACTGTGGGCGAAGGGCCAAGCGAAATCCGAAGAATAGATGGCAAGAGAGTGGCATTGGTGCAGGCAAACATTGGTGCAGGGTCATTGGGCTCTGCTGTTGAGACGGCAAAGCGTGTTCTCATGGAAAAAGTCGATTGGCCAGGATATATGGATTTTTTCATAACGGGCCAAAACAAGGAATGGGAACGCAGCCGCACAAGTCTTTACCTCGCCCTTGGTCTGAGTTTATTCCTTGTTTATGTGATTATGGCCTCTCAATTCGAGTCTCTTACCCAGCCTCTTATTATTATGTTCACGATTCCGATGGCCTTCGTTGGCACAGTTTTGGGTTTGGAGATTTTAGGGATAAACTTATCCGTGGTGGTTTTTCTCGGAATGATTATGTTGGCAGGCATAGTCGTGAATAATGCGATAGTTTTGGTCGATTATACGAATACACTCCGCGGTCGTGGCATTCCATTGAAGGAGGCGATTATTCAAGCCGGTTGTGTTCGTTTGAGGCCTATTTTGATGACCACTGCTACTACCGTTTTAGGACTGCTGCCAATGGCAATTGGATTGGGAGATGGTGCGGAAATCCGGACGCCAATGGCTGTTGCGGTAATTAGCGGTTTGTTAACTTCAACCATACTAACACTACTTGTTATACCGACCATATATTATCTATTTGCATTGGTGGGAGAACGTTTTTTTCAATCCGTAGAGGCATAGGCAATGCAAACTAGTCAAATTGCGACTGAGATCACGCGAATTTCCCTTAATCGCAAGGTCACAGTGTTTGTTTTGTTCCTGACAATTCTTGCTATTGGAATGATTGCCGTTAGTCGGCTTCCTTTGGAAAAATACCCCAAAGGGAGAGAGGGGCATTACATGAAAATTCGTACGGGCTGGAGCTCAGGAGTTCCCGAAGAGGCGATGGAAAAAATTGGTCTTCCAATGGAGGAGGAGCTCAGCACTGTTCGTGGTATTGAGTCCATAGACACGCGGGCTTCTCAAAGTTCTTCGGAAGTTAGTTTGCGGTTTAAGCGTGATACCGATATGGATGTTGCTTATCGGGAAGTCCGCGACCGTATGGAGCGTGCCTCTCTCCGGTTTCCGGATGGAGTGGATGATTATCGAATTTATAAATACGGTGGTACCAGTTCTTCGGTTTGCCGTATGTCTGTGCGTTACACTGACGACACGGACTTATACAACAATGTCGAAAAACATATTGTCAGGCCTCTGCAGCGAATTGACGGTGTCGCTGATGTAAATATACGGATTTATCGTAAAGAGATTATAATTGAATTAGATAAGGACCGTGCTGAAGCTTATGGACTCAGTATTAGTCGCCTTTCTCAGCGGCTTAGAGGGGATAATTTTACACTGTCAAGCGGTACTGTGATTGATGGTGGTAAGAAGTATCTGCTTAAATCAAGTAGCACTTTTCACTCTATGCAGGATTTAGGTAATATTCCGTTAAGTGATTCGGTCTATCTGAGAGATGTCGCTACTATTAAATATGAGGTGGATGATACCTACCAACGAACTGAACGCTGGAACAAAATGCGTTCAGCTCGGGTGGAAGTCGTCAAAGAAAGTGAAGCTAACACTGTTGAGGTAGGTAATAAGGTTGCTGCTGCTATTGATGAAATAAGCAAAAACCCTAAGTTAGCTCAGTACGAGCTATACTTATATCAGAATTATGGTGAGATCATCAAAAGACAACTTAATAGTCTGACAAATAATGGTCTTTATGGAGCTATAATGGCGGGCGTTGTTTTATTCTTTTTCTTACGTCAATTCCGGCTGACGCTAATTATTGCCTTAGGAATCCCTCTAGCTCTATTTATTTCTATGACCGTCATGTATTTTGCTGGGGATACGCTTAATATGACCTCCATTTTGGGATTGGTAATCTGTGTTGGGCTGCTGGTCGACAACGCAGTGGTAGTTGCGGAGAATATTCATCGACATTTCCAGTCAGGATTACCTCGGAAGGATGCGTGTGTAAAAGGTGTTGGTGAAATAGGATTGGCAATTACCACCGCCACTCTTACCACCATAATTGTTTTTCTTCCATCGCTACTTGTCGGGGGAGAAATGCGTTTCATGTTATACCAGCTAGCATTGCCGGTGGTCTCGGCATTACTGGCATCATTAGGTATAGCAATAATTTTTATTCCTCTTTGTGTTTATCTGACTGTTGGTTCAGGTTCTAAAAATAGAGCTTTCACTTCCAGTTCCTTAAGAGATTCATACAACTGTGTAGGTTTTTTTAAAATGATTGTGGGAATGATAAAAAGAAGTCTTTTATTTCTCTACACAAGAACATTTGAGCAGTTCAACATATGGTATAATAAAGCTCTTAAATATTATTTAAATCGAAGGCTGGACTTGGCGTTTATACTGATTGTTCTTCTTTCGGCTACGTATTTTTATGCTTTTAAAAAGGTCGAAGTAGTTGGGTATCGTAATGATGATCGTGATGAATTTCATATGAGGGTGCGTTTTCCAGAGCACTTTACGATCGCGCAAAAGAATTCTTATTTTCAACAGGTTGAAAGTATCGTTGAAACCAACAAGTTGCAGCTTGGAATTTCTAGTTACCGAGTAGAATTTGACAAGCACACGCGTGCTGAATTTGAAGCTAATTACTCTGATGAGGGAGGCACGGAAAATATTCCCAAGGAAGAAGTGCCAGATAGACTATATAAGATGTTCCCTGAAATTCCAGGTGTTCGAGTTTACTATTCAGGGATGGATACCGGGGGCGAAAAACGGAACGATCAAAAGTCACGACACCATCTTCGCTTGGTCGGCGACGATCCAAGGCAGCTGGAGGAGGTTGGGGAAATGTTAAAGCCTGCATTTGCAGATTTGCCAGGCGTCCTCTCAGTAGAAGACAAAGATTCTGATGAGGGTCCAAATGAAATGGCATTAATGGTTGACCGTGATAGGGCTAGTTCGATTGGCATAACCCCGGAAGCAGTGGCGGGGGTTGTAAGCAGTGCTTTGCGAGGGCGTTCGCTAGCAGATTTCAGTGGTAATGGTCGCCAAATACCAGTTCGTATGCGGTTCAGTGAGGAGGATAGGGCGGAACTGGATGATATTAATAACTATCGGGTCAGGAGTGATGATGGTCGTTATTCTTCGATTGGCGCTCTCACAAAGCCGGCAATGCTAAATAGTGAAACGCACATACAACGATCTGATAAAAAAATCAGTTACTACATTAGTATGAAACTCGAGTCTGGTGAGGAGAGCGCAGCTCGAAGGGCAATTTATGAGGCGCAAAAGAATATTGATTTACCGGAGGGAGTCTCTTTTAGCGAAATGAAGGTTACATTTGATGATGATGAAATTTCGACTAGCTTGATTGCGATGGGCCTTTCAATAATTTTTATATACATGCTAATTGCGTTTTTGTTTGAAAGCGTTCTGATGCCTCTTTCCATCATACTTACAATCCCCTTAGCAGCAATAGGGTCGATTTGGTTGCATTTCGCAACGGGAACCGGGATTGATGATATGGGTATTGTTGGTGGTATCCTTTTGATGGGGATAGTGGTTAATAATGGTATTGTATTGGTTGATTATGCTAACCGACTTCGGGCAGGAGGAATGGAACGAAATGAGGCCCTGCTACTTGCTGCCCGTCACCGGTTTCGGCCTATTGTTATGACGGCTTGCACTACTGTTTTTGGAATGATCCCGCTGACATTCGCTTCCGCCGAAGCAATGGGGAGAAGCTTTGAAAGTTTTGGATTTATGTTTATTGGAGGGATGACTACTGCGACATTTTTCACTCTTCTAGCCGTTCCTGTGTTTTATGCCTTGATAGATGATGCTCAGAAAGCGATGCAAAACATTCTTGCCACTGTTTTAGATCGCTCCTCAAAAACAATTGTGGTCAAGTGACTTTTTGCGTTTAGCCTCCTTTGATGGAATCCCAAGACCTTGCTACAAGTATAACCCGATTATCCCTTAATCGCCGGGTTAGCATGTTTGTCTTGTTCCTAACTATTTTGGCCGTTGGCCTTATTGCTGTTTCTCGCCTTAAACTTGAGCTTTTCCCAAAGGGATTCGAGGTCAATTCTCTTTCTATTCGAGTCCCTTGGAATTCTGCAGTTCCTCAGGAGGCAATGGAGAAAATTGCCATCCCACTAGAGGAAGAACTAAGCACGGTAAGAGGCATTGATTCTATGACCACATCATGTTCTTCAAGCTCAGTAAGAGCTAGCCTCGATTTTAAGCAGGGGATTGACATGGATGTGGCTTATCGGGAGGTGCGTGATCGCCTCGAGCGGGCTAAACTACGATTTCCAGACGATGTAGAATTTTCCTATATATATAAAATGGATATGTCTGGTTTTCCTGTAGTAATGCTTGGAGTGGCTCATACACTTCCCCCTGAAGTTGATGTGTATGATTTTATGAACAAGAAAATCATCACGCCTTTATCCCGAATCGATGGTGTCGCCAATGTTGATACTAAGGGGTTGGAAGAGAAGGAAATAATTATCGAAGTAGATAAAGACCGTTCAGAGGCGTATGGTCTAGATATCTACAAATTGTCCCGACAGTTGCAGGGGGATAATTTTAATCTTGCTAGTGGAAACGTGCAGGATGGGGATAAAAAATATTTGCTTAAATCCAATAGCACTTATCAAAACATTGATCAGTTGAGGAATATGCCTGTAAGCACTAATATTATTTTAAGTGATATAGCTATTTTAAAATATGAACCTGAAGAACGTCGCCATATCACTCGTGTGAATGGGAAGCCAGCGATGGCCGTTACAATTACAAAGGAAAGTTCTGCTAATACTGTAGCCGTATGCAATCAAGTTGAGGCTATGATTGAGCAATGGAAGTCAGATCCGGAGCTGGAGAATTTTGAGCTTCGTATTTTTATGAACCAAGGAGGTATCGTAATGACGCAGCTCAATACTCTTTATACAACAGGAAGGATTGGTGCTTTTTTGGCTGCTTTGGTTCTTTATATGTTTCTCAGGCGTTTACGTATTACACTAATAATTACATTAGCTATTCCGCTATGTTTGTTTATTGCCCTTTCGGCAATGTATTTCAGTGGTGAATCACTAAATTTACTTACCATTCTAGGTCTTGTGATTTGTGTGGGATTGTTAGTTGATAATTCAGTAGTAGTAGCAGAAAATATTCAGCGGCATTATCAAAGTGGTATGACCAAGCATGATGCTTGCATCAAGGGAGTGCAGGAGATTGGTTTAGCTATTATAACTGCTACCTTCACTACCCTAATAGTTTTTCTTCCGGCATTATTAGTTGAAGGTGAAATGCGATTTTTTTTGATAAGACTTGCCGTTCCTATTGTTGCGGCATTGCTCTCTTCACTAGCTATTGCATTAGTATTTGTTCCATTATGTGTATACCTCACGCTTGGTCGAAATCCGTTAGGTCGTTTCCATTGGTTAGGTGGTGCAGTTGAGGGATTTCGCGACTGGCTTGGCCGGATGTATAATATCACATTTGATCGTTTCAACGCTTGGTATAATCGAGCTCTACGGTTCTATCTTAAACGTCGTATCGACTTGGCATTTATCTTTCTTGTTTTGTTCAGTGCTACCTATTTCCATACTTTTAAAGAAGTGGGTTTTTCTTTTGATGAAAAACGTGAAATGAGCCAATTCAATATCTCTTTCAATTTTCCAAGCCAATTCAATTTCGATCAGCGTACTGATTACTTTAAAAAAGTTGAGAAGATTTTGGATGCTCGAAAAGATGAGTTTGATCTCGAAGGCTATCTAGTTAGGTACGCAACTTGGTATGGTTCGTTAGAAGGTTGGTTTAAGCAAGATAGGCTTAATGATATGACTCCTCGAGAAGTTTCTGAGAGAATATTTAAACTGTTACCGGAGGTTCCTGGCTTGAAAATTAGTTATGAGCGAATGGGTGATAATGAAGAAAAACAGGATAGGGAAGAACGTTATTCTGTAAGACTTGTTGGGAGTGACCCTATTAAACTTGATGAAGTAATTGAATCCTTAAAGCCATTGTTCGCTAGTCTGCCAGGGGTTTTGGCACTGCAGGAAAGGCAAGATGATGATCCTAATGAAATGGCATTGATCGTCGACCGTGATCGAGCAAGTTCTATCGGAGTCAATCCAACTACACTTGCAGGTTTGGTTGGAAACGCATTACGTGGCAGTAGTCTGCCTCGTTTCCAAAGTGAAGGAAGGCAAATCCCGGTTCGTGTGAGATTTAGTGAAGAAGATCGCGCAGAGTTAGCCGATTTGAACAACTTCCTTGTGCCTGCTGAGGATGGGAGGTTTAGTTCAGTTGGATCTCTCACTCGTCCTTCTATGCTAAGCAGTCCGCGTTATATTAGAAGAACTAATAAATCTGTCAGTCATACCTTAACAATGGAATTAGAGGCAGGGCGTGAGGAGGAAGCTAAAAAGGCTATAGATGCCGCCAAATTAAATATCGATCTTCCTGAGGGTATTTCATTTAGTGAACTTCGCAGGCGTTATGGCGCAGAGGATTTTGTTGCAGCAGGCTTGGCTCTTGCTTTGTCAGTGGTCTTTATTTACATGCTAATGGCATTTCTTTTTGAAAGTGTTATGATGCCGCTATCGATTGTTTTCACTATACCTTTAGGTGCAATTGGCTCGATTTGGATACATTATTTAACAGGAGTAAAGATGGATATGCTTGGAATTGTTGGAGGGATGCTCCTTGTCGGAGTGGTAGTTAATAATGGTATCGTTTTAATCGATTATGCTAACCGACTGAGGCGTGCTGGCAATGACCGAACGACTGCCCTTTTAAATGCTGCGAAGCATCGGTTTAGGCCTATTGCTATTACAGCATTAACTACTATTTTTGGGATGGTGCCAATGGTTCTCTCTGAAGGAGGCGATATGGGGATGAGCTATCGTAGTTTTGGCTTAACTTTAATAGGAGGCATGACATCAGCCTCCCTCTTTACTTTACTCGTCGTACCTGTTTTTTATACAATTTTTGATGATGCTCAGGAGTTAATTAACTCAACTTTTTCCGGAGTGTTTTCTAGATGGGGAAAATTTAATTTCAACAATTAATTTAATGAACTTCACGTGGCTAAGTTGTTTCATATTGACTAACAAAGGTCGAATTCGCCATAAATCTCATTCCAGTAAAGCGTGTTCGTCTATTCGGTTAGGACGCCGCCCTCTCAAGGCGGAAAGACGAATTCGATTCTCGTACACGCTGCCAATTTGAACTCTATAATGACCCCTTTTCAAATTATTTTTACACCAACAGCAGCAGCAGAATTAGGCACTTTGCCTAAGGGCTTACAGCTTGAAATTCTAGGTGACTTTCGAGGTTTGCCTCAAGATATTCGGAGCGATGAAATGGATAAGTTCGGACGTCTAAATCGTGATGGTCATCATATGTTCCGATTTAGGCTTGGCAATTATCGGGTTTATTTCGAACGTCATGAACTAGGGGTTCTAATCCACAGAATACTTCATTCGAAAAAACAACTACGTGATTTTCTGTACCGAAATAAGTTGTCAAGTAGCGAGGATAGAGCGTTAGAAGAAAATCCAGAATTTTGGAAATTGATTGAAAAAGCTAAATCTTCAGCTTGCTAAATCTCTTACTGTAAATCTTCCCCGAGTTCGACATTCCAATAAGCGAGATCTAGAAAATGCCGCCAACTCTCATGGTATTGCATACTGAATCTTACCTGCATGAATGGATGCCAGTGAGGTTTTTTTGGTTGTCGAATTAGATTCATTCCGGCTTGTGCTGGGGTCTTATTAGATTTCTTGGAGTTGCAAGGAATGCAAGAGCATACGATATTTTCCCAAGATGTTGGTCCGTTGTGTTGGCGTGGAATCACGTGGTCGAGATTTAAATCCCGGCAATCGAATTTTTCACCACAATATTGGCAAGTATTTTTGTCGCGCTGAAAAATGTTATGCCGTGTGAATTTAACTTCTTTTTTAGGCATACGATCATAGACCATTAGAAGAACAACTCTTGGAAGTCTAAGTTTAATGCTAACACCATTGATGCAATCGAGTTCAGGTTCTCTTTCGGAGAAATCGGCCCACTCATTGAAGTTGAAGGTGTTAAAATTGCCTTCTTCACTGTGAACGACTTGTGCGTTCCCTTCGAACAACATAGATAGTGCTCGGCGTGTAGAGCAGATATTTACTGCCTGCCAAAGCTTATTTAAAACTAATACTGGTTGTTCGAGTACCATTCTCAGTTTGGAACTACATCAAACTAGCACGGTAGTTTTGGTAGTGTCAAATTGAGCTGGGATTTAGTTTAGATAATCGCGTGGATCTGCAACATGCCCGGCAAGTGCGCTGGCCGCGACAGTGGCCGGGCTGGCCAGATAAACTTCACTTTCCTTGCTGCCCATACGTCCGGGAAAATTTCGGTTTGTTGCGCTGATACACTTCATGCCACCTTCGTTCATGCGGCCAAAGGTGTCTACGGGGCCTCCAAGGCATGCTGAGCACCCAGCATTTTCAGTCATTCTTACTCCTGCATCGGCGAGAATATTCCAAACTGATTTTCCATCCCATTCAGTGGCCTGTAAGTCATTAACTATTTCTGGTGTGGCAGGGACGCCAAATGTGTCTATGCGAACCTCTTGTCCTTGGACAATTTCAGCAAAGGCAAGGAAGTCACTTGTTTTACCTCCTGTACAAGATCCTATGTAGGCCCGGTCCAGCTTCATATCGGTCATTTCACGGGCGAGTTTCCGATTACCTGGATCTGGATGACATGCGACGGTAGGTTCAAGTTGATTCAGGTCAACCGTTGAATCATATATGAATGATTCCTCTTTATCTCTTTCTACAGGTTCATATTCGCTTTTAGTGCCGTTAAGTTTGATGCGTTCGTCGACTAAAGATTTAGTCTTATCATCAAACTCAAAAATACCATTTTTCCCGCCTGCTTCAATGGCCATGTTGGCTACAGTCATCCTGTCATCCATTGAGAGATCAAATGCTCCTGGTCCATCAAATTGCATTGCGCGGTAGGTTGCACCATCAAAGCCAATTTCGCCTATCACATGAAGGATAATATCCTTAGCCATCACACCGGGCTGCAATTTTCCTTCAAGTCGAAAGTGCATTGTTTCAGGGACTTTGATTAGTAGTTTGCCGGTGCCCATTACAAAACCTGCATCCGTGTTTCCTATTCCTGTAGCAAATTGGTTGAATGCTCCCGCCATGCAAGTATGAGAGTCTGTTCCGAATAATATTTCTCCAGGCCTCAGATGTCCCTTTTGCGGCAGTGCCGCGTGGCAGACACCTGCATAGCGTGATCCATATTGGCGCTTGAGTAAGCCTTGTGTTGGATCGAACTGCCAATTGCCATCTTCATCATCAATTACATCATAGAAATAAGGAAGCCCTTGTTCTTTAGAAAATTCACGGAGAATATCTACATTTCGGTTTGATAATGAATCGGATGTGAAAATGTAATGGTCAGGGATAATCACAATCTTCTTTTTATCCCAAACTTTAGCATCCTTACCAAATTCACGCTTAAAAACCCCGATCGTTCCAGGCCCGCAAACGTCGTGAGTCATTAATGTGTCTACTTTTACCCAGACGTTCTCTCCAGCAGTTAAATTACTTTTGCCCGATGCTCGGGCCATTATCTTTTCAGTCAGCGTCATTGCAGCTGGAACAATGTATCGGCGAGAAGACTGTCGCGCAATCGTGTTTTAACCTAATCAGTCAAACATTTATTCAAGTGTGGCAACCAGCAACAACATCTTTACTATGGAGTTTTGGAGTGAATGGCTCTAGTGGCATGGCCCTTTTATGGTTGAGATGCTGTCGGCATACAGCAAAAAATTCTAGTTTGTTTTGAGCTCGTCGAATTCCATGGAGAAATTGGCCATCTGCATCTACCCCTAATCCAAAATAGTTCATATACTTTTTCATTTTTTGAACATGACTAAGTTCATTATAGTTATCTGGTGCAGTTGTTTCAAAGAGCTCTTCAACATATTTGAGTACTTCATGACCGCTAGGAAAAGTTAGTGATTCCCTGCTGAGATGCTGTCTGATTTGGTTGAACATCCATGGATTACGAATAATGCCACGTCCTATCATTAAGCCGTGTGTGTTTGTCTCCTTTAGAACAGACTCTGCTTTTGTGGCGGAGTATATATTGCCATTAGCTAAGACAGGGCAATTAACTTCTTCACTAGCGCGTTTAATAAAATCATAATGTACTGGGCTCCGGTACATTTCCTTTACAGTTCTACCGTGAACGGTGAGTAGATCGAGATTATGTTTAGCGAAGATAGGTATCAGCTTGTCAAATGTACTAGGGCTATCGAAGCCGATTCTAGTTTTTACAGTGAACCTTGTTTCAATGGATTCTCGAAGTGCCCCAAGAATTTTGTCAACCCGCTCCGTGTCACGAAGGAGCCCTCCTCCAGCACACTTTTTATAAACGACGGGTGCCGGGCATCCTAGGTTGAGGTCGACTGCAGCAATTGGAAAATGCTGTAATTCACGGGCAGTTCGAATCAGATCTGGAATGCTGTTGCCGATCATTTGTGCTACCACAGGTTGTCCTGTAGGATTTTCAGTAATAGATTTAAGAATTGGTTTCTCAAGCCTAGAACCGGCGCGAACACGAAAGTATTCTGTAAAATAGACATCTGCACCGCCACGTTTATTGATCACTTTCCAAAAAGGGAGGTCCGTAACATCCTGCATTGGGGCAAGCGCCAGCATAGGACCGGAACTCTGAAGCAGTTCATCAAATACTTTGACTTGTTTAGATAGCGACATCCTAACGCGATTTCTCCCTTTTTTAATGCCTTTGGCAATATCAAAACATCTTTGATTTGGATAACTGCTAATTGAATTATTTTAGAAAATGCCAATGTATTGGCTATTAAGCTTTGGCAATGTAGGTTCGCTTTCTGATGAGCGCTTCAGAGAAAATTTTGCTGTTTAAAAAATTACCTGAATGGAGAGAAAAGCTCCGCGAAGCTAATCAGCGATTAGTGGTAACCAATGGCTGTTTCGACCTTCTACATGCAGGGCATGTTACTTATTTGGAACAGTCTGCGATGCAGGGTGATGTGCTGCTTGTAGGATGTAATGGAGATGATTCTGTTCGACAGTTAAAAGGTTCAGGGAGGCCTGTAAATGAGGAAAAAGATCGTGCTTTAGTTTTGGCAGCATTGGAATCTGTTGGAGCAGTGGTAGTATTTCATGAGAAAAAGGCCGTAAATTTTTTACGTTTGGCCAAGCCAGATGTTTACGTGAAAGGTGGGGATTATACTTTGGAAACAATGGTGTCTGATGAGCGTCAGGTGATTGAGGAATCAGGGGGAGAGATTGTTTTTATTCCATTTGTTTCAGGTAAGTCTACAACATCAATAATTAATCGAATGAATAATTAACTGCGCGATGAAGCCTTTAAAGGTTTATTTATTTATAAGTTTCGCTTTCCTTCTATTAGGTCAAATATTGGTTTATTCCGCACCCTTTAGTAAGGCTCCAGGCTGGGCTCGAGAGGCAATCTGGTATCAGGTTTTTGTTGAACGATTCCGGAATGGGGATTTGTCTAACGATCCTAGTCCTAAGTATATGCAGGGAGCTTATCCTGGTTATGTTCCATCTAACTGGAAGATAACCCCATGGCAGCATGATTGGTACGAACAAGAGAGTTGGGCTAAGGCCGAGGGAGATGCTTTTCACAAATTGGTAGCTGCCCGGCGTTTCGGCGGCGATCTGCAAGGGGTATTGGATAAACTAGATTATATTCAGGACCTTGGAATTACTGCTATTTATTTCAATCCACTTAATGACTCGCCGTCTCTTCATAAGTATGATGTTCGTCATTATCGCCATATTGATCGTAATTTTGGACCTGATCCGGAAGGAGATGCTAAAATTATCGATGACGAAAACCCTATAGATTCTTCTACATGGGAATGGACAGCAGCCGACCGATTGTTTCTAAAGCTTATTGATGAAGTACATAAACGAGGCATGCGATTAATCGTTGATTATTCTTGGAATCATACGGGAATAAAATTTTGGGCTTGGGAGGACCTAAAGAAAAATCAGTCCAAAAGCAGGTACAAAGATTGGTATGAAATAATTTCGTTTGATAACCCAAAGACTCCCGATAATGAATTTCGATATGAGGGATGGCTTGGTGTTAAGACATTGCCGGAACTCAAAAAAGTTAATGTTTTGAAAAAACAAAAGGGGGGTGTTTTTGAGGGCGATTTGCATCCCGAGGTTAAGGCGCATATATTCAGTGTTACAAAGCGTTGGCTAGACCCAAATGGCGACGGTGATTCAAGTGATGGGGTAGATGGTTTTCGGCTCGATGTTGCATCGCATGTTCCGCTTGGTTTCTGGCGGGATTATAGGAAGTTCGTCCGTGGAATTAATCCGGAAGCTTTACTGCTTGGGGAGGCTTGGTGGACCAATTGGCCAGATGAGTTGATGAATCCGAGGCCTTTCTTAAAGGGAGATATTTTTGATTCAGTTATGCATTATCAATGGTACAAGCCAGCTCGAAGGTTATTTGCTAAAGCCAATGGCGGATTAAAACCAACCAGTTTTGTTGCTGAGATGGCTCGAGTCTATGAAGGTTACAGTAAATCACTTTCTCAGAGTTTAATGAATCTGGTGGCTAGCCACGATAGTCCTAGGTTTGGAACCTCGTTTCAAAATAAGCAAAAGTACAAGTATCGTATGGGTGCAAATGGAAATTTAGCCCTTCATCTCGGGCCGCCCGATTTCAAGGTTACTAATGAGATGCGAATGATGTTGTTACATCAGTTCACCTTCACAAGTGCTCCACACATTTGGAATGGTGACGAGTTGGGTATGTGGGGTGCTGACGATCCAGATTGCCGTAAGCCAATGATTTGGGATGATATTGCTCATCGATCACAGTTGTTTAATGCTGTGGGGGAGGAAAGTAAGCCCATTCCAGTGAAGCCTGATTTGCAGCTGAAATCTTACTACAAGAAACTTATTTCACTTCGGAAAAACCGATCTGACTTGAAATTTGGTACTATAGAATACGTGGTTGCTGACGATAAGGAAATGACCCTGGCTTATTGTAGGGAAGATAAAAAAAATCGGTCTGTTATTGTTTTTAATTTTGGAAAGAGGTCAAGAATTCTTCGATTTAAAAAAGAGTCTATAAAAAACGTAGTCTTACTTGAAGAGACTCGCCCAGGTGCATTGATTTCAACTGGTTTGGAAAGTGGTTTTTTGAAAATCAAATTGTCTTCAGCCTCTGGGGCTGCACTGTCAATTCACTGAAAAGGTTGTTATTTGCTTTTCTTTTCGAAAACAAATAATTGATTTGGTTCTCCGACAATATAAAGAGTTCCTCGTTTATCGAGTGAGACGCCTTCTGCTTTAATTACTGTTTGCTTTAGTCCAGCTTGTCCACCTATTAAAGATAATCGGCTTTTTTCTATGCCGTACTTGTCCGCCTCGACTACGCAAGCAGACTCGTGGCTTAAAATTAACAGTCTTTCTTTTTTCGAATTATAATGAAGTCCAGATATATCTTTAAGACCTCTTCCGGCAACAGTCATTAGAATGGAGATGGGGTTTTCTTTGCTGCCTACGGGAGGAATGAGAACCTTGAATAAAGCAGCCGAACCTTTTTCTCTAGCCACGAAGAATGACTTTTTTATTGGATCATATGCTAGTCCTTCGATTCCATTAAGAGGGTTTACCTTGATTCCTAAAGTTAGTTTTTTAGATTTTTTCCAACTAACTCCGCCATCACCTGGCTCAAGCTCTGTTAATACAATGTTACACTTGCCTTCTTCTGCAATTGCGAAAATGTCTTCCGTAACCCAGGCAATACCTTCAGTATCTTGAAATTTATTTAGATCAATTTTTCTTTTTAGTGATCCATCAAAAGTAATCTCAACAACCCGTTGAGGTTGGTCAAGTACTACAAATAGACTGTCGCGTTTAGCGCTGTATGTCAGGCCAGAGGCATTTGCTTTTATTCCCTCAATGACGATAGGCCCCTTAACTAATGTGTATTGGTTTAGATTGAGTTGTTTATCTCCCTTTGTTAGCTCTTGATTAAGAAAAAGAGATATAATTATTAAGAAAAACTTCATCCTGAAAACGTTCCCAATATAGCCCTTAAAATACTTGCTGTCACTCATGGCGTTAAGCATTTTATCAGTAGATTTGCTGTTATAATTTTTTATAACTTCTTAGTCACTGGACTTTGTTCAATGTTCAAGGCATTTTTTCGATGTGAGTGATGATAAGCTTAATCAGCTCAGAGAAATCTTGCGCAGTTACGGCTCATGCTTAGTTGCGTATTCTGGTGGAGTAGATTCTGTTTTGCTAGCCTATATTGCTTATCAGGTTTTGGGGGATCGTGCGCTTGCCGTTATAGCCGATTCACCAAGTTTGCCGAGGCGTGAATTAGTCGAAGCGGAGGACATTTCAAAAAAATATGGTTTCCCATTAAGGGTTGTGAAAACAAACGAGTTTGGTAGCAGTGATTATACTGAGAATCCAGTGAATCGTTGTTATTTCTGTAAACACGAATTGTTTGTCCATTTGGAGTCAGTTGCAGCTAATGAAGGGTTTGATGTTCTTGTTTATGGTGAAAACTCAAGTGATATTGGCGATCATCGACCGGGAGCAGATGCAGCTAAAAAATTCAAGGTTCGCGCTCCTTTAAAAGATGCTGGAATGACAAAGAATGATATTCGAGCCTGTTCAAAAGCGCTGAACTTGCCTACGGCGGATAAGCCTCAAATGCCATGCTTGAGTTCCCGTATCCCATATGGACAGAAGGTCACACTAGAGAAACTTGCTATGATCGAAAAAGCTGAAGGGATTTTGCGTGATGCTGGATTTCGCGAGGTGCGGGTCAGGCATTATGAAGAGCCTGATGGCCCGATAGCAAGACTTGAGCTTGGGCCAGAAGAGATGGATCGTTTTTTGTCTGAAGACTGGCAGTCTGCTATGACGGAAAGATTAAAAGGTTTTGGTTTTGTTAAAGTAGACCTTGATACCCGTGGATATCGGAGAGGTAGTCTCAATGAGGGGATTAAGGAAAAAAAACTAGCCAAGAGTTGATGCGGAAAAAGATCGCTAAGCTCTTGGATTTGCCGGAAGGGACGACCAAGCGATTTTCTTTTAACCGTAATGGTGTGAGGATCGATGCTTTTGTGGCGAATTTTAAGGGAGACATTGTTGCCTATGAGAATTTATGCCGACATTTACCCATAACACTTGATTACGGTGATGGTGAATTCTTCAGTAAAAATAACAATTTTTTTGTTTGTCAGACCCATGGTGCTTTTTATGAGCCAAAGACTGGCCTATGTGTTTCTGGCCCATGTGTTGGGGCCAGTCTTATCCAACTCAGTACTGAGTTGAATGATGGTGAGGTGTTCCTAGTCGGGTAGCTCAGGCATATTTGCTACAGAGCCTTAGCCGCGATATCTTTACGGATGAAAGCTCCGTCGAAATTAATCATAGCGGCTGCCTCATACGCTAGGTTGCGAGCCAATAATAAGTTATCTCCAAGTGCTGTTACGCCTAGTACTCGCCCACCTGCAGTAAGAAATTCTCCATTTACCATTTTTGTGCCGGCGTGGAATACCTTAACGCCGGGTATGGCATCTGCATCTTCCAGCCCACTAATAACCTTTCCTTTTTCATAGTTGCTAGGATAGCCGCCAGATGCAATCACAACACAAACAGCTGACTGTTCTGTCCACTGTAATTCGTGTTCGTCAAGTGTGCCGTTAATACTTGCTTCGAATAAATCGACTAGATCGTTTTGAAGGCGAGTAAGATATATTTGTGTCTCTGGATCGCCGAATCTAGCATTGAATTCAAGAACCTTTGGGCCTTCATCAGTAAGCATGATTCCAGGATAAATCATACCCCGAAAATCAATGCCTTCGCGGGCGCAGCCTGAGAGCCATGGCTCGATAACAGCGCTAGCAATTTCGGAAAGTTTATCTTCCTTTAGGAACGGTACGGGTGAGTATGTTCCCATGCCGCCTGTATTAAGGCCGAGATCATTTTCAAGCGCACGTTTATGATCCTGAGAGCTAGGAAATAATTTAGCTGTTTTTCCATCGCATAGTGCATGAAGCGAAATTTCCATTCCTGTAATCAATTCCTGAATTAAAACACTGGTTCCAGCATCACCAAATGTTCGGTCGGTCATGATTTGTTCGATTGCAAGGTTTGCTTCGTCATTGCTATTGCAAATGAGCACACCTTTGCCGAGGGCTAATCCATCTGCTTTAACCGCACATTTTCCGCCAAGCTGAGAGGCGAAAGTCTTAGCTTTTTCTGAATCTTTAAATGATGCAGACTTCATTGTCGGCACGCCGTTTCGATCCATGAATTCCTGGGCGAAAATTTTTGATGATTCGAACTGAGCAGCTTGCTGTGTTGGTCCCCAGACTTGTAGTCCAATATTTTGAAATTTGTCGACGATCCCCATAGCCAAAGGATTGTCGGGACCAACAACGGTAAGATCGACTTTGTTGTTTCGAGCAAATTCTAAAAGTGAATTTATGTTTTCAGCACCTATTTCCACGCACTCTACTGTAGAGTTGTTTGATTTGAGTGTTTCTTTAGCAATCCCGGGATTGCCTGGAGCACACCATATTTTTGTAGGGCGGAGAGATTGTGCCAGTTTCCAAACTAAGGTGTGTTCTCGGCCGCCTCCGCCGATTACTAAAATTTTCATTTATATCAGGACTGAGCATCGTAAATCAGTGATCGCTTTGGGAAAGCATTTTCCATGTTTTCAATCTCGTAAAAGCGAAACGTGTAAAAATAATTTGAGCCAAGCGATCTTTCCCGGCACTCTTCTCCTGCCTGAAATGCGTAAAGTAAATATAGGATTGGTAGGATGCGGAACCGTCGGGAGTGGCGTTGTTCAGGCCTTATCCCGTAACGGGGCGTTGATGGGATCACGACTAGGAGTGAAACTTTCACTGGCCAAGGTAGCTGTGCGAAACCCACGGAAGGCGCGTGCAGCTAGGTTGGCTAAGCGGATGGTTACTAATGATTGGGAATCTGTAGTTCGAGACCCGAAGATTGATGTGGTTGTTGAGTTGATGGGAGGAACCACAACAGCCCGCAAAGTTGTTAATGAGGCATTGAAGCTTGGCAAACCTGTAGTGACTGCTAATAAAGCGCTTATTTCTGCACATGGAGAATCAATTTTCAAATTAGTTGAGAAAAACGGTGGTAATTTATATTATGAAGCTGCTGTTGCTGGCGGTATTCCTATCATAAAGTCTCTTAGGGAAGGTTTGAGTGGTAATCGTATTCAGAGCCTATACGGAATACTCAATGGAACTTGCAATTTCATACTGACCCAAATGGAGTTAGAAGGCAGGTCTTTTGAGGAAATTCTTCTTGATGCTCAAAGATTGGGTTATGCGGAGGCTGAGCCATCATTAGATGTTGATGGTTTTGATGCTCAGCACAAAGCGGGAATTCTAGCTTCTTTGGCACACGGTTTTTGGATCAAGCCTAATCAGATATTTGTTGAGGGTATTAGGCATATTACAACTCTCGACATACAGTTTGCTAGGCATTTGGGTTACTGTATAAAGCTTTTAGGAATTGTTAAAAAAATTGGTGACAAAGTGCAAATTGTTGTTCACCCCACACTTGTGCCAGAGAAACACGTGCTTGCGAATGTAAGCGGTGTATACAATGCGATACTTGTCCGTGGAGATATTGTCGGAGACACCCTCCACTATGGGCAGGGAGCTGGGGCAGATGCTACTGCAAGTGCGGTTTTGAGTGATTTGGCGGATGCTTCGCTGGACTTAAAAAATGTCAGTATGGGAAGAGTTCCTCCATTTGTCCCTCATGATCAAAAGGGAAGTGTTTTACCTATTGAGGAGTCTGTTAATCCTTTTTATTTGCGATTAAGTGTGGTTGACAAACCCGGTACATTGGCGCGGATTGCAGCTATTCTTGGTGAATCGAAAATTGGAATTTGCACAGTGTTTCAGCCAGAGGGGCATGTTGGCGAAAGTGTCCCTTTAATAATGATGTTACATGATGCTACTGACGCCGCGATGCAAAAGGCTTTGAAACGAATTGGTCGACTTTCGGCAGTGAAGGCAAAGCCAACTATGATTCGTATTGAAAATTTTAATTAGTCTTAACTTACATTGAGCAACAAGATAAATCAGCAATCCACAGCCTGGCCCGGCCTTATCCGTCGCTATGCTGATCATTTGCCAGTTAATGAAGCTACCCCAATAGTGACTTTGTTAGAGGGGAATACTCCTCTAATAAAAGCAGATCGACTTGCCCGTGAAATGGGGAGGGACATAGAATTATATCTCAAATACGAAGGGCTTAATCCAACAGCTTCATTTAAAGATCGTGGTATGACTATGGCTGTTTCCAAAGCGAAGGAGAGAGGCGCGGAAGTTGTAGTTTGTGCTAGTACTGGTAATACATCAGCTTCTGCAGCCGCATATGCAGCACGTGCTGGCTTAAAGTGTATTGTGCTATTACCAAATGGAAAAATAGCCTTAGGCAAATTGGCTCAGGCGCTAATGTATGGAGCGACTACGATTTCGATTGAAGGTAATTTTGATGATGCGCTGCGTATTGTTAGAGAGTTAGGCGAGACGGGGCAAGTGGAGGTTGTTAATAGTGTTAATCCGGTGCGGATTGAAGGACAAAAGACTGCTTCATTTGAGATTGTAGATCAACTTGGTCAAGCTCCTGATTTCCATTTTTTACCAGTTGGAAATGCGGGCAATATAACCGCATATTGGAAAGGGTATAAGGAATATCATGATATGGGACTTTCATCTTCGAAGCCAAGAATGTTTGGTTTTCAAGCAGCAAATTCAGCTCCAATAGTTGATGGATCACCTATTGAGAACCCTCAAACTGTAGCTACGGCCATAAGGATAGGGAATCCTGCGAGTTGGGTTGGTGCTACCAGCGCTGTAAAAGAATCCAATGGTCATATTGGTAAAGTAACAGATGATGAAATACTTATTGCATACAAGCAGTTAGCCAAAACAGAAGGAATATTTGCTGAGCCTGCTTGTGCCGCCCCACTAGCTGGATTGAAGCATTGCATGCTTAATGAAAAAATTCCTGAGGGTAGTAAAATCGTTGTAACCTTAACTGGCCACGGATTAAAGGATCCTGATACAGCAATTAGTGAAGCTGGTTTTACTCCAACAATAGTTGCTCCGGAATTAGGTGCTGTTAAGCAGATTATAGGGCTATAAGTTTTACTTGGGGCCAGCTTGACTTGCCATTCTTCTGCGGGGCTTTTACGGTCACTCCGCTTTATGGAAAAAGTGGTAATTATAGGATCTGGTTGTGCAGGGTTGACTTCCGCCATTTACACCGCTCGAGCAAATCTTGAGCCATTAGTTCTCACAGGAGCGATGCCTGGCGGATTGCTTACTACCACAAGTATTGTTGAGAATTTCCCTGGGTTTTCAAATGGCATCGATGGCACTAATCTGATGATCGAGATGCAACAGCAAGCGGAGCGTTTTGGGGCCAAAATTCAATTTGGGAGCACCGTTGAATCTGTTGATTTTAGTGGCCAGTCTTTAAAACTAACGGTTGATGGTAAAGAGGTTGAAACACAGACAGTAATAATTGCTAGTGGAGCCGGTCACCGACATTTAGGCTTATCTAGTGAAGCTAAGCTTGAGCGAAAGGGGGTTACATATTGTGCGACTTGTGATGGGGCACTTCCGGCTTTCCGTGATCAGCCGCTTGTTGTTGTAGGTGGGGGTGATTCGGCTTGTGAAGAAGCGACTTATCTAACGCGATTTGCTTCTAAAGTTTATCTTGTGCATCGTCGCGATGAATTGCGTGCTTCTAAAATTATGTCTGAAAGGACATTAAACCACGAAAAAATCGAGCCAGTTTGGGACTCAGAAGTTATCGAGGTAATGGATGTTGAACAGGACAAAGTGACCGGCGTAAAGATTCTTAACAACAAGACGAATAGTGAGAAAACAATCGATTGTGCGGGGCTATTTATTGCGATTGGTCACGTGCCTAATACACAGCTCTTTAAGGGGGTTATTAATATGGATGATGATGGCTATATTTTGCCTAAGCAGGGTCAGGAAACTAATGTGACCGGGGTATATGTTGCTGGTGATTGTTCTGATCGGGTTTACAGGCAAGCTATTACAGCCGCTGGGCAGGGTTGTGCTGCTGCGATTGATGCTGAACGCTACCTTGCATCACTTGCTCAATAAGGGAGCGCTTGGCCAATAGTCCCATTTAGCGCACACTCTTTTAGTGATGCAGTCACGCAAAGCAAATATTAAACGCGAGACAGGCGAGACGAAGATTCGGCTTAGCCTTAATATTGATGGTAAGGGCAAGTCTAAGATATCCACTGGCATACCGTTTTTTGATCATATGCTTACACTTTTTGCTAAGCATTCGACAATTGATTTAAATCTTAGATGTGATGGGGACATTGAAGTGGATAATCATCACACGGTAGAGGATTGCGGGATAGCCCTAGGACAAGCATTTGAAGAGGCCTTAGGAGACAAGAAAGGTGTCAAGCGTTATGGAACTGGTTTTGATCCTTGTAATCCGTTCACCGGTGAAGCATATGTTCCGATGGATGAATGCTTAACTCGTTGTGTGATTGATTTTAGTAATCGGCCACATCTCGTTTGGCGTGGGCTTTCTAAATTCAATCAGAGAGCTATTAGTGATATGGACAAATCTCAGGATATGTCTTCCATGTTCCGCTTTGGTTTGGCCAAGGAATTCTTTCAGGCGTTTACGAATGATTCTCGATGTAACCTACACTTGGAATTGCTTTATGGAGAAGAGCCTCATCATATTGTTGAGGGTTTGTTTAAAGCTTTTGCCAGAGCAACTGATTTTGCTTGTCAGCATGATCCTCGTATCCTTGGTCAAATCCCAAGCACTAAAGGAAAACTCTAAATTGTCTTTAATTTAGTTATATGGATTTTTGGGTTTATTGGTTTAAACTTTGTTTCATTGTTTCTTAGATAGCTTTTTAGGGTTTTTAGGTCAGTTGATGATGGTCTGTAAAAGGCTTTTTTTGGTGTTATTTCACAAATTTTCAAATGTTCAGATTAATCTTGCTGATTAGTATTGTCTTAGCTTTGATCCAAATGAGGCAAAAAGCGCTATATATTGTGGTTTAGGTCAATTAAATATCACACTATATTGGATCAGAATTGTTTTTGAATATAAGATTTAGTAGTTGTGATAATAGTGTGTTTTTTGTTATAAATATGGGGCTGCGGAAAGATTCTAGTTTGAATTTTTTTCAGCCGGTTTGTTCCCCTATTTTTAATCCCGATAGATAAATTAAAGTGCCCAAAGAAACAGCTAGTACTGACCGGTACGATGCAACCAAAATTGATAAGTTAGAAGGCTTGGAGGCCGTTAGAAAGCGTCCAGGAATGTACATTGGTGATCCTGATGAAAATGGTCTTCATCACTGTGTGTATGAGGTTCTGGATAACTCTATTGACGAGCATCTTGCAGGTTACTGTAACAAGATTAAGGTTGCGATTCACGCAGATGGTTCAGTGTCAGTCGAGGATGATGGCCGAGGGATCCCTGTGGATACCCACAAAAAATTTAATATGCCGGCGGTCGAGTTGGTGTTAACCAATCTTCATGCCGGGGGTAAGTTTGGCCAGGGGGCTTATAAGTATTCCGGTGGGCTGCATGGTGTGGGGGCTAAATGTGTAAATGCGCTTTCGATTTGGTTTAAAGCCGAAATCTATCGGGATGGGAATGTTAATTATATAGAATTCGAACAAGGTAAGACCACTAAGAAATTAGAAGTAATTGGAAAGACCAAAAAGACAGGAACCAAGATTACTTTTTTGCCTGATCCGGAAATCTTTACTGTCACGACTGAATATAAGTTTGAGATACTGCATCATCGGCTTCGTGAATTAGCGTTCTTAAATCCTGGGATTACTATTTTACTCACTGATGAGAGGGAAGATGGTAAAAGTGAAACATTCTTTTATAAAGACGGCATAGTTCAATTCGTCAAACAAATTGGCGAAAACAAACAAGTCATTCATCCCAAGCCGATTGCATTTCATTCAACCAAGGAAGAAATTATTGTTGATTGTGTGATGCAGTATAATTCGAGTTATAATGATCAGATTCTTTGTTTTGCGAATTCAATACCTAACTCAGACGGAGGAACACATTTAACCGGGTTTCGTACAGCATTAACTCGGGCAGTTAATCAATATGCCAAAGCTAATAAGCTTTTGAAGGACAAAGATCCGAGCTTTTCAGGAGACGATGTTCGTGAGGGTTTAATTTGTATTCTTAGCGTTAAGTTGCCTAATCCAAGGTTTGAGTCACAGACCAAAGTGAAGCTCGTTAACGGTGAAGTTGAGGGAGTAGTTTCGTCGATTGTTTATGAAGGGTTGATGGCTTATTTTGATGGGACTCCGTCTCTGGGTAAAAAGATAGTTGATAAATGTCTTACCGCAGCTCGTGCGCGTGAGGCTGCCCGCAAAGCACGAGATACCGTAAGAAAGACGGCAATGACCGGAGGGGGCCTTCCCGGCAAGTTGGCAGACTGTTCTGATCGTGATCCGGTGAATACAGAGCTCTATATAGTTGAGGGTGACTCTGCAGGTGGATCAGCAAAGCAAGGGCGAGATCGTAAATTTCAGGCTATTTTGCCGATTCGAGGTAAACTTATTAACGTTGAAAAAGCCCGTCTCGATAAGGTTCTTGAGAACCGTGAAATCCGCACGATGATAACCGCTATTGGAACAGGTATTGGCTCTGGTAATAGTAAAGATGATGATGAGAGCAGCAGTAAGGATGACGGAGCATTTAACATCGAGAAGCTGCGTTATCATAAGATCATCATTATGACAGATGCCGACGTTGACGGTTCGCACATTCGAACATTGTTGCTAACTTTTATATATCGGCAGATGCCAGAGTTGCTTAAGCAAGGTTATGTATATATAGCCCAGCCGCCTTTATATAAGGTAACTCGCAAGAAAAGGGTTGAGTATTTAGATGATGATCCGCAATTGGTTAAGATGCTACTTGATTTAGGATCAGAAGATGTCCGCTTGCGAAGTCTCGAAAATGACAGAGAAGTTGCGAAAAAGCAGTTGGCTGAAATCTTAGAATTATTGCAATCGCTTGATAAGTTTGCAGGCGCCATCCGGCGCCATGGAGGGAATTTTACCGAATACCTAGAGCAGAGAGATTCTAAGAAAAAAACTTTGCCCAGTCACATGGTTAAAATCTGGGAAGGAAACGATGAAGTGGTGCATTATTTTCAAACCGAGAAGGCATTGGCTAATTTTGGAAAGGATAACCTGGATCTCGGACTGTTCGGAGAAGATGAGGAAGAAGAGGTTACTGCTAATGAGACTAATGCCGAGGATGAGGCGCCAACTAATAGTGGGCGCAAGTCTAAGAAAAAGGAAGGCCCTCGACGTCGTGCTCGTCATGTTGAGTTGCATGAGCACACAGCTATTGAGGAAATTTTGTCGAAACTTAATAGAAAAGGATTAAGTGTGGACCACTATTCGGCTCAAGATGAGCCATTATTCGAAATTATTCAGGGTGAAGGAGACAGCGCTAATGCCCGAAGGCTTTTCTCTATATCCGAGATTCTAGAAGCTGTTATGGATGTTGGGCGTAAGGGAATCCAGATACAGAGATTTAAGGGTTTAGGTGAAATGAACCCTAAGGAACTTTATGAGACTACTATGTCTCCTGAGACTAGAAAGTTGCTAAGAGTGGAGGAATCGGATGCTGTTGAAGCAGACGATATGTTTAGCAGGCTAATGGGCGAAGAGGTGGAGCCTCGTCGCCATTTTATTCAGGAAAATGCTCTCAATGTTCGCAACCTCGACGTTTAAAACTTAATTTAATTATAGATTCATGGCAGATTCTAAGGACAACGATCCATTACCGGCAAGCAATACGCCTTTGTTCGCTTCCGCTGAAAAAATCCAAAAAATCAATGTAGCTGATGAAATAAAGAATTCATTTCTCGACTACTCTATGTCGGTCATTATTTCACGTGCATTACCGGATGCAAGGGATGGGCTCAAGCCATCTCAGCGTCGTATTCTACTAGCGATGCACGACTTGAATCTTGCCCCAGGGAGACACTATCGGAAGTGTGCAAAGATTTGTGGTGACACCAGCGGTAATTATCATCCCCACGGGGAGGCAACAATTTATCCGACGCTAGTAAACATGGCACAGCCATGGTCTATGCGAAGTACGCTTGTTCAAGGCCAAGGGAATTTCGGTTCGGTAGAGGGGGATCCTCCGGCGGCAATGCGTTATACAGAAGCGAGGCTAACGCATCTTGGTCATTCGCTGATGATCGACATGGATAAGGACACGGTTAACTGGGTCAATAATTATGATGAAACTCGTAAGGAGCCAACCGTGTTTCCAGCAGCTTTTCCTAACCTGCTCATTAATGGAGGTACTGGTATCGCGGTCGGCATGGCTACTAGTATTCCTCCGCACAACCTAGGTGAAATTATTGATGGTATCTGTGCGCAGATCGAGGATCCTGAGATAAGTATTGATGGGTTGATGCAGCACATCAAGGGGCCAGATTTTCCAACTGGCTGTCTTGCTGTAGGCCTTGATCCTATTCGAGACTATTTCAAAACAGGTAGAGGAAGTATTAAACAGCGAGGTCGTGTTGGAGTTGAGCAACTTAAGGGGAATCGTGAGCAAATTGTCATCACAGAGATTCCTTATATGGTTAATAGGGCTACTTTAGTAGAGAAAATTGCTTCCTTAACAAATGAAAAAACACTTACTGATATTTCAGCTGTACGTGATGAGTCAGATGAAAATACTCGTGTCGTAGTTGAGCTTAAGAGAGATGCAGTGCCAAAAGTAGTTATTAATAAACTCTATAAGTTTACTCAGCTAGCGACTTCATTCAGTGTGAACATGTTGGCAATTGATCATGGTCGTCCGAAGACGATGAATCTCAAGGAGATGATCAATGCTTATATAGAACATCGTCGAGAGGTTGTCCTCCGTCGAACTCGATTTGATTTGGATAAGGCCGAGGCTAGGGCAGAGACCCTTGAAGGTTATCTATGTGCTTTGGCGAATCTTGATGAATTTATACGCATTATCAGAAACTCAAAAAATCGCGAGGAAGCGCGGATAAAGTTACTTGCCTTTGAGTTTCCGGAAAAAGTTTTAAAGAAATGGGGTGTTCAGGTTCGGAAGCCAGAACGTATTAAGGGCGGTTTCTATATTTTGAGTGAAGCACAAGTTAATTCGATTCTAGATTTGCGACTCTATCAACTTACAGGACTTGAACAGGGCAAAATCAAGGCTGAATACGATGAACTACTCGTCAAGATCGAGGATCTCATGGATATTTTAGCTAGAGAGGAGCGTGTGCTTGCCATAATTAAGGAGGAGCTTACCACTATTAAGGACAAGTATGCTACTCCTCGTCGTACAGATCTGGTGCCTGATGAAGGTGATATGGCGATTGAAGATCTCATTGCTAATGAGGGAGTTATCATCACACTTACTCACAATGGTTTGGTAAAGCGAACTAATGTAAGTTCATATCGTGCTCAACGCCGAGGCGGCAAAGGGGTGATTGGAATGGGGACTAAGGATTCTGTTGTTAAGGGTGAAGCTGATGATTTTATCGAGCATCTGTTTACTGCTAGTACTCATGACTATCTAATGTTTTTCACAAACACAGGGCGTGTATATGTGCGGCGAGTTCACGAGATTCCTGATATGGGCCGTGCGGCAAAGGGAAGAAACATTGCTAATTTGCTTGAATTACAGTCAGGTGAAAAAATAGCTGCACTTATTCGTGTAGAGTCTGAACTTGGAGAAAATAAGGAAAATATTACCTGGAAACAGGACAAATTTCTCTTTTTTGCTACAGAGAGCGGAACTGTGAAAAAAACTGCACTTGAAGCTTATTCTAACGTGCGACGTAATGGGATAAATGCTATTGGAATCAAAGAAGGTGACCGACTTATCACCGTAAAATTAACTACGGGTCATGATGAAGTTGTTCTTATTACAAATTCTGGATTAAGCATTCGTTTTAATGAGGAGAATGTAAGATCTATGGGGAGGACTGCAGCTGGAGTGCGTGGTATCAGGCTTAAAGGTAAAGATCGTTTAGTGGCTGCAGCTATCGTTATGAAAGATTCTACTCTTCTGGTTGCGGGTGAAAATGGAATTGGTAAACGTACAGAGTTTGATGAGTATCGTACGCAATCTCGCGGTGGTAAGGGTATCATAACAATGAAGACCACTGAAAAGACAGGAGGGGTCTGCGGTGCGCTTGCAGTGAATGAGGCCGATGAAATTATGCTAATTACCTTTGGCGGGCAAATGGTGCGAACTGGGGTATCTCATATCCGCATGACTGGTCGTAATGCTCAAGGGGTAAAACTAATTAATCTGGGCAGTGATGACCGCTTGCTTGCGATTGCTCCTGTTATAAACGAGGATGACGGCTCCGAAAATGATCTAGTCTCTGAAGGCGAAACTGATTCTGAGGAATAAGTTCAGAATGAGATTAAAGTTATTTTTGCAAGTAAAGCTTTGTATCGGCATCTCGTTGACTGATAACTAGATCCAATTTTTTGTCTCCATTAAAGTCAGCAGCGACTGCATCACGTTGTTCACCGTAGATAGTGATACCGCTATCTTTGCTATTCATGGGGCTGAAATTACCATTGCCATCGCCAGTTAAGAGTAAACCTTGCCCGCTGTCATAACGGGAGTAACGTGGCGGCACACTAAAATCGTTTTGAGCAATAAATAGGTCGATTGAACTATCTCCGTTAAAGTCTTTCGCGCAAATTCCGAATGCTGGAGCTAGCTGTGCTTCATGAGGTAGAGGATTAAAACTAAATTTGGTTCCATTGTTGAGAAAGACAGCGCTTTCTTTCGTGTTAAACTCGATTGGTTTCATATCAGAAATTATGTGATCAAGAATACGTGGAGCACTAGAGCCCGCAAATAATTGATTACGTGTGTATGTGTCTCGAACTTGCGGAAAGGTCTTAGAGAATACTTCCAGCTTACGAATCGGTTTCCAGTTGTTTTTAAGTGAGTCGAAAAAAAATTCGGCAAGCTCACATACATCATCACCATCAGAATCGCCATAGAGCAGTTTAATTGGCATTGGATAAAGTTCGTATGCTGTATTTAGGCCAATATTGGTTGCAATAATATCTAGTGTTCCGTTTCCGTCTAGATCTGAAAGCTTGGCGTCATGCCATAAGCCTTTGAATGCTTCTAGGCCGAAAGCCTTTCCTTTTTCCTTAAGTTCACCATTTTGATTAATTAAAAGTGCAATGCTATTCCATTCTCTGGCGAGCACCAGATCTAGATCTCCATCGCTATCAATGTCTCCGGATTCCACAT
The DNA here is from genome assembly GCA_004213515.1 of Limisphaerales bacterium. Taxonomy (GTDB): domain Bacteria; phylum Verrucomicrobiota; class Verrucomicrobiia; order Limisphaerales; family UBA1096; genus UBA1096. The sequence continues at coordinate 52,240 of SHAK01000008.1, forward strand.
TGGTTACTATTCCAATTTCAGGGAATAGTTTTTTTACGTACTTGCCGTTTTCATTAATGAAAAGTGAGGAAGCAGCTGCAATTGGAAATTTTCCAGGAGAACTTTTTCCGCCAATAAAAAAATCCATATCTCCATCACCCTCAATATCAAATGCAACTGCAGCACTAGGATCTCCTGGGAAATTTAATTTCTTATTTAAAACTAATTCTCCATTTAAAATTGTGTATATCGCAGGAGGTTTGGAGAGGTGTAACATTTTCTGTGTTTGATCTTCAGAAAACATAATTATACCCGCTCCTGCTTTTTGAAGTGATTTGTCTGATTTAGTGAATTTGCCATTTCCATCATTAAGAAGTATGGAAAGTTGAGGGTCGTGTGTGTCTGTAACAAGTATGTCCATGTCACCATCTTTGTCTATGTCGTTAGCTGATAAAAATGGGCCAGTATGATTTAGACTTTTAGGGAGGGCGGGTTGAATGTCGAAATCATATCGGTACGTTAATGTGTGATTGTGATTTAATTGAGGACTAGAATCGATAAAGTGTGTTAATTCAGCATTTTTGTTTATCAATATATTTTGTGATTTTTCTTGTCGAATTTCATAAAGGCGGCCAGCAGTAGCATTCTTGATCGTAGTTCGAGAGTTCCCGATCCAATCAACTTGGATACTGAAGATTTCTTTAGCTTTGGCCGCGAATGTACGGCGAGCCTGATCGCCGCTGACGTATCTACCTCCTGCCATTATTTCCTGGGACTGTTGCCTTTGCCCAAGTGAGTTGATAACGCGAATACGAGCTCCTGTTCCTTCAGTGTTTTTGCCATTACCAACTAAGCGCACGACCACTCGAGGTGCCGAAGCATTGTTTTTATATATTAAAACAGGCCCTTTAAGGCAGTTAACAACTACATCTAGATCTCCGTCGTTATCTAGATCACCAAGAGCCATTCCATTGCCATCGTGTTTGTCATTAAAACCCCAATTTATGCCAACCTCTTTGAACCGACCATTGCCCAGGTTTTTAAAAGCGACATTAGGAGTGTCGAGAGGCGGAAATAAGAAGATAGTTTTTCGTTTTTGTGCAATAGGGATTTTGCCAAGTCTGCTAATTGTATTTTGCGTGTCCAAGTCATCCGTATCAAATTCGAAACCGTTGGTTACGAGAATATCTTCCCATCCATCAAGATCTACATCTAGGAAAATGCTGCTCCAAGACCATTCTGAAGCGGCTACACCAGAGTAATATGCTGTTTCTGCAAAGGTTCCATCCCCTCGATTCATATATAGACAGTTACGCCGACTTTGTGGTTGTTCGGTGAAGTTCCCAGGTGTAATAGGATTTCCAGGAATGGTTCCTTGTTGAGTGAGTCGTCTGGTGTGATTGCGACTTAGCATCTCGACAACAAAAAAGTCATCATAGCCGTCTCTATTAATATCGGCAAAATCGATACCCATTGAAGAGAAACTTAGTTGCCTTATTGAAAGTGGTGAAATCTCACGAAAATTACCCTTCCCGTCATTGATCCAGCAACGATCCTTAGTGAAGCCATCATTTGCGACGAAGAGATCTGGCGAGCGATCACCATTGATATCGCGAAACATTGCGCTTAATCCTTGATCGCGATACGGATTATTAAGAGGCTTTCCATCGTGAGTTAAAAATCTATCACTCGTCCAGTTAAGCTTAGTGAAATTACCCTTTCCATCATTAATAAAGAACTCATCGGGTTCTCCATACTCAAACATTTGATTATCGATGAATTTGATTCTGCTAGCAAATGGCCCTCGGACTTTCAGTTCACCATTAATATTAACGATATCTATTTTACCTCCATCTTTGAGGACAGATTTGGCTCCGTAGTTGACTACATATAAATCTAGATCGCTATCTCCATCTATGTCGCTAAGAGCAATTGAGCTACTGCCATATCTTGTGCCAATACCTGAGGCCTCTGTAATATCCTTAAATTTGCTGTTACCTTGATTTTGAAAGATGCGGTTTGGTTGTCCCATTGCTGTTACTAGTAGATCAAGGTCTTTGTCTCCGTCGATATCAGCAAAAGTAGCCCCAGTGCTAAACTGGGACGGGCAGGCAGTACCTGTTGTTCTGGTTACATTTTCAAATTTCCATCCACCAAGATTTCTATAAAAAACATTATCACCGTCTAGTCTGCATAGGTAAATATCGCAGAGTCCATCATTATCATAATCGCCCATAGCTACTCCAGAGCCGTTTAGTAGGTTTTTATTTGAAATGAGAATACGGGAGGAGAGTGTATTCGTAAATTGCACTCCAGTCTTGGTGGAATCCATAATTGTGAAGCCCGGTTCTGCAGAGCCAGCATCCTCTAGAGGAGCCCACCGATGATCCCCTTTTGTATGCCAATCAAGCGCAAATCCCTTTATCAAAGGGATTAAGGCTATAAGCAAAAAAGTTGTACGGCTAATTAACGTCATTGTGTCATTGTGGGCGCTTAACAAAGCTAGTTTTTTTGATCTAAAAACAAAAGAGAAACACGCATTTTCTTTAATTTAGGCTCCAAAGATTCATTAATTCCTTGTCTTGTCTATTCTCAAATGAGCGGGGTACCCATCGGTTCACTAAATTAAAAAAAGGTCTGAATTTTATGTCTAATTCCTCGGCGCTTGTGCTGAATGGAGGCTCTCCATCATCCTCTGTAATGATATAATTTACAGCCAGATATTGGCCTCTGGGCTTAAGCCAATTTTTCGTTGCTTTAATATAGTCTTCTCGCTTATTTGGATTGATCGCGCAAAATAAAGTATGTTCGAAAATTAAGTCGAATGGGATTGTAGGCTTTTCACTTAAAAAATCACCTAACTGAAAATCGATTTCTAGTCCGTTTTCTGTCGCTAGTTGTTTTGCCATCGGAATGGAGCTGGGGGCGATATCCATTCCTAGCACATTCCATCCTGCTTCAGCTAATGCACGTGCGTCATGTCCTCGTCCGCACCCAGGTACTAGAGCTCTCCCTAGAGGGATTTCGTTTTTAGATGATGATAAAAAATCAACTAAACCTGGGGATGCTTCACCGTAATCCCATGAAAGTTCATTAGCCTGATAAAACGATTCCCAATCTCTTTCCTTGTTGATTTGCATTGACCCTGTGTGCTGAGGGGTTAGGAATTTGGACGAGTTTTTATGAAGAATCAAATCCTAGCTAGTCTTATTTTGAGTATTGGAATTACTGCCCCGGTTGCAGTGGCCAAGAACAAAGTCGTGAAAATTGGAGAACGCCCAGAAAGTGTGACTAAGGGTTTTGGGGGTAAGTACTATGTTACAGTGATGAACTCACCTGACGAGGAGGGCGATGCAGTCATTAAAATGTTGGACGAGGGCAAAGTCTCGGTTTTTGCTAAAGGCTTGAACGAGCCAAAGGGTATCGCATTTACAGGTGATTATCTTGTTACTGCAGATCAGACGCGGGTTATGAAAATTGATAGTAAGGGTAATGTGAGCATTCTAGCGGAAAAGAAGAGTTTTAAAAGGGAAGTAAGTTTTCTAAATGACGTAGCTGTGTCCCACGATCGTAAGAGTGTTTTTGTTACTGATATGGGAGCAATTAGTAAGATGTTTGATCCGGATAAAGAGCGGAGTCTGTGGCCTTTAGAAAGCAAACAGGCTAAAGAGCTGCCTGCTATAGGATGTGTTTATCAAATCACACTTGATGGTAAGATAACTGATGCCGTAAGTTCTGGGCAGAAAGATGTGCCTGGACCAAATGGAGTTGGGCGTTCAGGGAAGGAAGGGTTGTTGCTTGGTGACTTTTTTACTGGGAATATAGTTCGCAAGACGGCAAAGGGTAAATTAAGAGTTATTGCTAAAGGGCTAAGAGGAGCGGATGCCGTTGAACCAGATGGAAAGGGTGGGATTTACGTTTCCAGTTGGACTCAAGGCAAGGTCTGGAAACTGACTGAAAATGGGAAAAAGAAAGAATTGATACTCGATGGGCTCAAGTCTGCAGCCGATCTTTTCGTAGACCGTAAGGCTAAGAAATTGATCGTTCCTGATATGCTTGCTGGCACTTTGATTTTTGTTGATATCAAGTAGGCTTTACCTTTTTTTGGTGAATATTTGTCAATATCGCAAAGTGCCTACGTTGCTTAAAAAATGATTATATTATCAGGAATTCAACCTTCAGGAACGCTACATGTGGGTAATTACTTCGGCATGATGTGTCCTGCTATTGAGCTGCAAGATCAGGGTGAATCTTATTATTTTATTGCGGATTATCACTCCATGACTTCACTTTACGATGCTAATGAGAGGCGTAAAAACACGCTCGATGTGGCGTTGGACTTTCTTGCGTGCGGGCTGGATCCGGCCAAGGCCGTTTTCTTTCGTCAAAGTGATGTGCCAGAGGTTTGTGAGCTCACTTGGTTGCTATCAACGCTTACTCCAATGGGTTTGCTAGAAAGATGTCACAGTTATAAAGACAAAATGGCAAAGGGTCTTGCCCCAAATCATGGCTTGTTTGCTTATCCGGTTCTAATGGCTGCCGATATTTTGATTTACGATTCGAACATTGTTCCGGTTGGCCGTGACCAGAAGCAGCATGTTGAAGTTACTCGGGACATTGCTGTTAAATTTAATCAGGCATATGGGGAGACCTTCGTGATTCCAGAACCGCAGATTCGAGATTCAGTTGCTGTAGTGCCTGGGACAGATGGACAAAAGATGTCAAAGAGTTATGAAAATACTATTCAGATTTTTGGTAATGAAAAACCACTTCGAAAGACAATTATGCGTTTAGTGATGGATAGTCGTTTGCCTGAGGAACCAAAGCCAGATGCTGACCAAAATATTGCAGTGCAACTTATGCGTTTAGTAGCTACGAAAGATGTAGCCGACGATTGGGAAGAACGTTTACGAGCAGGAGGCCTTGGTTATGGTGATCTGAAAAAGGGGCTTTTCGAGCATTACTGGGAGTTTTTTTCAGATGCTCGAGCAAAACGAAGTGAGTTAGAATCTAATTTGGACTATGTTAATCAAGTTTTAAAGGATGGTGCAAATAAAGCCAGAGAGAGAGCCTCTAAGGTTCTTGATAGAGCTCGTAAAAACTGTGGATTGGTTTGAAGTGCTGCCTAAATCATATTGCACAAACCTGCAAACTTTCGATTAAATTCCGAACGCTTTAAGTAGGTAGAAAATTGCGCTGCTTGCTGAAGCAAAAATGACAATTCCTTCTACGATGAGCCAAGGTAAAACATTTGTCGTAACAGCTGCCTGTCCATTTTGAACAACATTTTTTTCCGATTGGTTAAGTGTCCCTAGCATCAATCCTCCAGTCATTATTACGATTTGAGAGCAAACAAAAACCATTAACCAGGCAAAGGCTTTATCCATAAATCCATATGAGTGTAATCCGATGCCGAGCATGTTAGTGCCGAAGAATGACCATGCGGTAATAACATTTCCAAAAATAGCTGCAGCGATCATGCCTCTTTCACGAATTATTCCGCCCCAACGGGCATGTAGCATAGCAGCATTCCATATAACAATCATTAGGGCGCCATTTTCTTTCGGATCCCACCCCCAGAATCTACCCCAAGACTGGTCTGCCCATATCCCACCTAATACCGTTCCAACAAAGCTAAAAAGTGTGGCAAAACAAACTATCCCATAGATCATTTTTGTGATGCCTGAGCGGCTATTTTTGACAAAAGGGACCTTATTGGAAACAAAATCACGAATCACATATACGATTGCTAGAAACCCTGCAACAAAAGTAGCTGAGTAACCAATGGTTATGATTACTACATGAGTAGCGAGCCAGAAATTAGTATCGAGTACGGCCTGCAGCATTTCCATGGTGTCGCCGCTTAGTGATAACCCCCCTGCAACGAGTAATGTAACAAAACCTACAGAACTGGCCACTACGTTGCCAATGCCATCCCGATATATTCTTTCGAGTATCAGTCCAAGTATTACAGATCCCCATCCGACGAATACAGCAGCTGAATAAAGATTGGTTACAGGAGGTCGGCCTTCAAGCCACATCCTAAAAATTAGACCTGTTGTTTGAATCACAGCTGCTAAAGCTATTATGTAATAAGCCGTCTGATTAGGCCATTTGGCCAAAGTTAACCAACCTCCGCAGGCAAGAAGAAAGGCCATTACGTACATGATTTCGCATTTGTAAAATGGATCAAAATTATTGAATGCAAATTCTTTGCTGGTTTTGTCAAGAGCAGGTAACAGGCCGTTTTGTTTGAGGTAATCACGATAAGTTGATAAATGAGCATTAAATGCAGAAGGATCGTTTTTAGCATAAGATGATATCATACCCGCATATGATTTTGAAACAGGATGAAAATCTACTTTCCAGTTGCTTTGAGCCATAGCTGCAGACGTAATACTGCTCAGGATATTTGTGCTAAGTGATTGCCATTGCACTTGATTACCGCGACCTACAGGAATCGTGCGGGGCCAGAACATGATCCCACTTTTGTCTCCTTCCTGCATGCTTGGATCGATCATGATCTCTAATAGTCGTGTAAATTTTTGATGCTCGTCCTCGTCATGTTCAGCACCTTTTTCATGGGCACGAGCTGCTGACATTCCGTCAGGAAAAATTTGGGTTAGATCATTAAGCTCCTGTTGAAAGTCGAGTGAATTTTGAGGGCGAAAACTTTTGCCCAATCGCTGATAAATCATCAATGCATCAGCTACAGATTTGAGAGATTTTTCGTATGGAGATCTAAGCTCTGCTTTCTTTGAGTGTATTCTTGCTCCTTCTTTTGCTAATCTTGCAAAATTGTCACCAGCAGTAATTTGTTGAACAGAAAAGTGTTTCTCATCTTTAGCTAAACTAAGATTGTCTTTAACTTCTTCATTATCGATCCGAAATACTGGACGCGTTGCAGCCTTTGATGGTTTGGCAGCAACCTCAAGCAGCCATTCTACAGCGGGAATGGTTTCTTCTTTAGACCCTGCTTCTCGAGCATAGCGACCAGTCGATTTATGCCGGATGACTTTCATTGCATTTCTTGCTGTTGAATCTATGGGTTGGATACGCCCGTCGAGCAGCACTGGTAATTTAGCAAAACCATAAATATCTGGGGTCACCACTGAATCTGTTTTGGAATTGGGAGGAAATAAAAGGCTGGCCACGGCCCAAATTGCCATTAACGCTACTATGAATAGAGGGCTTTTCTTTTTCATGCTTTAGCCTTTCTCTTTTTGGTGAAGCCGATTAGATGTGTCAAAAACTGAATTAACATACCTGCCCCAACCATAAGGCAGGAAATATATGGGGTAACCCAACCTGGATTACGGACTACTTGAAGTACAGTAGCTTTATCATTTTCAGGGTCGAAGCTGGCTTGGAAATAAGTTTTTCCGTGAGTTCTAAGTGGGTGGTTCATCTTGATGTGAGCCTTTCGCTCAGAACCGTTATTGCGTTCGCGAACAATAACATCACTAGAGAAATTGCGTGCCTTTTCTGTGCCTTGAAACTTGTCATGGCGGAAGTCAATTAGCTCTATATTGTAGTCCTCGTAGTAACGTTTGAATCGCAATGCTAATACATAATTATTGCCCTCGTGTTCAAAGGTTTGTTCTGGGATAGGAGTACGTAACGCTCCAAATAATGCAGATGTCATCCAGGTGCCCAGCTCTTTATTGGTGCCGTCATTGGTTTTAATAGTTACATAAGCACTCGGAAAATTTACTTCATCCAAAGAAGTAACTGAGTCAGTTTGTGATGCTATAAGCGTTAAACCTTTACCGGTTGTTGCTAAAGATTTGTCACCTTTAGAAATTTGTGTCAGATCTGAATTTTCGAAGTAATCCTCTACAATTACTTCGAACGGAAGTTTGCCCATTTCAAATTTTTTACCAGCTTCTAATGCTTCAGCGGGTATAGAAGCATAGGTATCAGTTTCGTTATTTTTTTTGTCGATAATTACTAATTCACATATTTCGCGGCTGATTGAGTGATTTTTACTCTGTCCCTCCTCAAGTCGCATGTTGCTTTCGACTTGAAATTGGTCGGTTACAATTTGGCCAAGTAACATCAGTATCAGCCCTGCATGTGTTAAGAAGATGCCAATTTTCTTTCTGCTGAATTTAAATCTTTGAAAATGTGCGGCTAATAAATTGATCAAAAGTACCACAGCTACAAGATAGCCGCCTACAAATGGGAACTTAAACATTGTGGGATAGCTCGTTGAGAGAACAAAGTCTTTAAAGTTGTCTTTCTGATTTTCGACAATACTTGTATCGCCTGTGATTTTGTAGAACCAAGTTTCGTGTGGCTTACGAAAGTGTAGCTCGTGTATGATACCAATTGTTTTTAAGGATTTGCCATCCTTTGTGCCATCTAGTTCAACTAAGACTCCGGGGTTACCATCGACAGAAAATGTTTCGGTGCCTTCTAATGAGTCAACTTTTTCAAGGCCTATTTGCCCTCGCCATCGATTGATATTAGCCAGAAGCCCACCTGCTCCTTTAGCTAATTTTGTGACAGAGATTGTTGCGCTTTGTTTGTTTTGAACATCTAAAGCTTCAAAGTCCAGCATGCTAAACTGACTTCCTTCGATTTCGTTCCACTCATTTGGAATACTGTTCCAGTCGGTATTACCAAATCGTATTTGAGCCCAACCGGCTCCACCAATAGATTCGGAAACAAGCAAGTAACTGCGAAAATATTTTTTTTGGGCGTTATAAAGACCTTGATCTACCTGTGCGAGTGTTCCAACGAATACCAGAACAAGAGCTGACAAAAGGCAAACCACGGTCAGCTTTAATGAACACCAAAATTTAACGAGTGGTTTTAGTACCTCTTGCATTGAACCATTTATTTTGTAAATTCTATAGATTGCAGGAATGCAATGAATGCCGATTTTTCTTTTTTAACAATTTCACTCGGCCCTGAAATTTTGTAAAACCATGTTTGTTGATCTTTTGGGTGATAAACACTGATGGAGGAGGTTTTTTCTCCGATTGCCTCAGCTAAAGTAGCAGGTTTTCCACTAATAGTAATCTGCTGAGTTACATTGCTGAGCCCTGAATCACTCACAGCAGTGAGGCCAGATTGTTCACGCCAACGGTTAACATTGGCTAATAAACCTCCAACTTTTCCGGGAAAAGTCATTACAGTGATCTCTGCTTTGCCATTTCCAGCACTAAAATTTCCAAGGCGCATTTGTGTAGCCGGCTTTTCTTCCCAACTCGCAGGGGTGGTCCAAGCCGGTGCTGTAGCCGGTGCTGTAGCCGGTGCTGTAGCCGGTGCCTGAGCGGATTGCTGCGCATCCTGCATTAGTTTGTCAAAATTTATATTATAGGCACTAGGCTGGAATTTAAGTGAAGAAAGAAACTGTTTAAATGTTTGTATCTGAATATCGATCGCTTCTGTTGGTCCAGCCATTTTGAAGAACCAAGCTACTTGGCCAAGTTTTAGAGTTGCCATTATCAGCCGTGGCGGTTTTGACTGCCCTTCGATGGGCTTATCGCCTGAAAAATCATAAAGTTTTCCTATCTTATCGTCTATATTTACCTCTTTTGCCAGTTGCTCTGCTTTTGTAGCATCTATAGGGCCTAATCCAACCTGCTCTCGCCACATATTAACAATCATAGGATTATCAGCAATACGGGCAGGTAATGGGATAGCACTGACAGCAGCTCCATCCGCCGTTGAAAAAGAGAAAGTTGTCATTGGGGATGGGTTTGAATCAGTGACCCATCCGGTTGGTGTTGAATACTTGATAAGGTTAGAATCTTTTACCGGATTCTTAGCGACTGTTTTTGAAGCAGGTTTTTGAATCTTTTCCTTCGGAATCGTGTGCATAGTCACGGATTTATTGGAGCCTGAAGCAAATTCCAGAACTATCACGACCGTGATGAGTATGACGATGAAAATACCGTCTCTCTTGTAATTGGGCTCAATCTTTTCCACGAGAAATATATGAGTTCAGACTATTGTTTCATCCAATAGTTACTCTTGGCTGGCAGAGACTAGCGCTGAACTAAAATTTGGCAACCTTCTTTAGTTGGTCAAGTGGAGAGTAATTTGGCACTTTACCGGAAGCATGCACCGTTTTTTGATCACTTTAAGTCTTTTGGTCTTTGGTATAGCGCCTCTTGCAAATGAAAAAGTCATTAAACTCGAAGCATCTGAATATAGTCCAGTTGGTTCTGTGGGCAGTATGGTAGGGATACATGTTGATTACAAAAACCGGGTGCATGTTACGCATACTTCCCGAAGAAATAATGGAGCCTTGGATATTAGGCGGCACCCAGATTGGGTTATTCAGTCTCTAGCCAGTAGTAGTATTACAGATAAGCGGGCTATGATTCGTGGTCGTAAGTCTGACTGGAAATCACTTTTCAAATGGAAGGAAAAAATTTGGCGCTTTGAGGATCCGAATAATGATGGCCACTATGACAAAAAATCACTTTTCTTCGAAGGCCTTAATACCGAGGTAACAGGATTAGCTGGAGGAATATTATTTCGAGACAATACAGCCTATGTAACTTGCATTCCGGACATGCTAAAGATCAGTGATGTTAATGGGGATGGAAAGGCGGATAAAACTGAGGTGCTAGTTACAGGTTTTGGAATACACGTTGGATATGGCGGCCATGATATGCATGGTCCAACCATGGGGTACGATGGCCGGATCTATTGGACGATTGGAGATAAGGGATTCAGTGTTCGTAGTCGTGAGGGTGAGGTTTTTCACTATCCCTATCACGGTGGGATGTTTCGATGTGAGCCAGATGGATCAAATTTTGAGGTCTTTGCTCATGGGTTGAGAAATCCTCAAGAGCTTGCATTTGATGAATTTGGTAATTGGTTCATTGTTGATAATGACGGTGACTTTGGTGACCGCGAGCGTTTCCATTTTCTTGTTGAGGGAACAGACGCTGGATGGCGAGCAACATGGCAGTATCGAACTAATGGTAAATTTAGTGAACATGGAGGTTACAATCCATGGATGGCCGATGGATTGTGGAAGCCTCACTTTGAAGGCCAACCAGCCTATTTAACCCCAGCAATTATAAATTATTCAAACGGGCCATGCGGTTTTGCTTATAATCCAGGAACTGCGTTAAGTGAAAAGTACCGCAATTATTTTTTTGTGACTGAGTTTCCTGGCAAAAATATTAGAGCTTTTCGAACTAAGCCGGAAGGTGCGGGTTTTAAGATGGTAGATGAACACGTAGCTCATCACGGTTTGATGACTACTGGTATAAATTTTGGTCCAGATGGTGCGCTTTACCTTGCTGATTGGGGTAATAACGGTTGGGCGCCGCACGAGAAGGGCCGTATTATGAAGCTTGATTCTCCTAGGGCAATTGATCGCCCGCTTCGTATACAAACTAGAAAACTTCTAGGTGATGGTTTTGCGATGCGTGACGATACAGAACTGAGCCGGCTACTTGCTCATGCCGATCAACGAGTTCGGCTCGAGTCTCAGTTTGAATTAGTTAAACGCAATGCCTCTAATGCCTTGTTGACAGTTGCAAAAGAAAATGACTCACAATTAGCTCGTATTCATGCAATTTGGGGAATCGGCCAGCTTGGTCGTAAAGAACAAGATGCCATTATTCCTTTGCGTCCATTGTTGAATGATCGTGATCCGGAAATTCAGGCGCAGTTGCTTCGCGTTATTAGTGATGCATATCATAATGATTTCTCTGAGGAAGCTTCGGATTTATTGAGCTCACCTCATCCTCGTGTCCAGTTGTTCGCAGGGTTGGCTCTAGGGAAAATAGGCTCAGCAAAAAATGTTCCGGTAATCACTGATTTTTTGGAGGCAAACAATAATGAGGATGTTTTCCTTCGCCATGCAGGAGTAGTAGCCTTGGCGAGAGCAGCAGAAGAATCTCCACGCAGTGTTTTGTTACTAACTCGGCATCCATCTGAGTCAGTACGTTTGGCTGCGGTTGTTGCGCTTCGTAGAGTTGGGAATTCAGGTGTTGCAATGTTCTTGAACGACTCTAGTGAGAAGGTCGTTAATGAGGCGGCACATGCAATTCATGATGAATTTTCAATTCCAGCTGCTATGCCCAGTTTGGCAGGGATGCTGGATGTGGGGCTAATGGCAAGTGAGCCCATACTACGTCGAGCAATCAATGCGAATCTTCGCCTTGGCCTTCCACAGAACGCTCAGAGATTAGCCAAATTTGCTATTCGTGAAACTTCACCTGAGTCAATGAGGGTTGAGGCTATCAGATCTTTAGCCTCATGGGTAAGCCCTTCCAAACTTGATAGGGTTGAAGGTCGTTTTCGAGATTTGGGGAGCCGCCCAGTTGAGCAGATTTACAATATTTTTGATCAGCATATTGGCAATCTTCTTTCCAGTAAATCAGATGCTGTTCGAGAAGCCACAGCCGAGGCTATAAGTAGACTAAATTATGGTAATGCAGCAGAGCGTTTAAGTCGTTTGGCTAATGATAAATCTTTGTCTGCAAAACTTCGGGCTTCTGCTGTCGAAGCACTCTATTCAATAGATGCGAACGAAGTTGATGTAGTTGTTGCTATGGCTATAAAAACCAAATCTCCATTGCTACGTTCAGCAGCAGTTAGAGTTTTGGCTAAAAGAAATGCTGAGTCTAAAGAGCTTTTCCCTGCTCTAACTAAGGCCATTAACGGAACGAATCTTCGCGAGCAGCAAAATGCGCTTGATGTTCTTGGATCTCTAAAATCAAAAGAGACAATTACCTTGTTAGAGATGCAAACTCAGCAATTGATAAACGGTACTGCTAATCCATTATTACAGCTTGATATCTTAGAGGCTGCTAAAGCAAATAAATCAGGAAAGCTTGCTCAAATGACTCTCGACTATGAGGCAAGCCGAGCTGAAAGTGCATCAGTAGATCGTTTTCCCGAGTTGCTGGATGGTGGAGATGCTATGGTTGGAGAGTCTATTTTTCGAACAAGCTATACGGCTCAATGCATTCGTTGTCACAAGCTTGGACAGGTTGGAGGTGATGTTGGGCCAAGCCTTAATGGCGTCGCTTCTCGACTCGATGAAAGGGCGATGCTGGAGTCTCTTATTGAGCCACAAGCTAAGATTGCAGATGGCTATGGGCTTACGACATTTACAATGAAAAACGGGGAAATTTTTACAGGAAGTATAGAGAAAAAATCAGCGAATTTTTTCTCAATTAAGGATCAATCGGGGGCTCGTATTTTGATTAAAACGGCTGATATAAAGAGTAGCTCAAAGTCAGTATCTTCCATGCCTCCAATGATGGGAATTCTCGCTCCACGTGACTTGAGAGACTTGGTTGCTTTTATGAAGACTTTAAAATAGTTCTGATGGAAGATGTTTTTTATCCTGGCCCATTTGCTTTTAGAATGGGTTTAAAGCGCGGAGAACCGGATGTTTTTTTTCGTTACCATTTCGGGGATGAAAATTTAATTAATAAACGTAAAGAAGTTCTTACTGATTTTCCGGAACAATGCAGTGTTCTTTTGCCCGAAGGGGAGCCCTTGCTAGAGGAATTCAATAGCCTCTTGCAAGCTTGGGGAGTTATTCAGGCTCCGGCTTCAAATCGTTGTCTTGGTGAGTCGCTTGCTCCGGATTTTTTACTGCTCAAAGCTGATGAATCAGGGATGCCAATATTAATGGGAGGCTGCGTCTGTTTCCCTTCCTCTTGGGCATTTGAGAAAAAGATTGGCCGTTCGCTTGATTGGATTCATGCGGTTGTGCCTACGCTTAATGAAACCCTTGGTGACAAGGCGCGAAGTTTTCTTGAGAAAATGCCTATTGGTCAGGCTTGGTTACGAACAAACTGGGGATTAACTGCTACAAATGATTTAAATCAACATCCCAGTCGTAATCTTCCAGGGCTAAAAGCTGAAACCGACCCGGAAACCATCACCTTTAGAATAGAGAGACAGGCCCTTATTGCTTTGCCTAATACCAGTGGCATTCTTTTTGGAATACGACTTGAAACATTTCCGCTAAAAGATCTCAAGATTAACCCAAGTGCCCGATCCGGCCTCCTTGAAGCCCTTAAAACAATGGCTCCTGAAATCGCTTCATACAAGAACCTGACAGCTATTTGTCCTAAACTTGTACGCTGGCTCAGTTAGTGTTACTCCAGTAACTTTCTCTAGTCTGAAACTGTAGTATAGAGAAAATAAATATTCTTCTTGCTGCGTTTTTAGGGTTAAGCAAGGGTTCCTTCTCTCACCGTTAATCAAGTTCATGTCATTAAGACTTACCTTATTACTGTTTTTAGGAGTGAAGCTTGCAGCCAGCGCTGAGGAAGCATCGCTCCGAATCAATGAGTTGCTTGCCTCAAACCGAAGTGGCGCTCTGGATGATACAGGTAACACTAGCGACTGGGTGGAGCTTCACAACGCTGGCGACAAGATGTTGCGCTTAGGCAAGTTTCGGCTGTGGAGTGGCGGCGCCAAGCCTAGCGCTTGGGCGCTACCCAATATCGCCATCGCACCGGGCGGGTATCAACTCATCTGGATGTCCGGGCTGGATCGAGTGTCCCTTTCCCCAGAGGCCCTGCGCACATCGACAGCGACGCTGCCGTTTGAGTTGACGCTCGTCCCGAGCGATGCCAAGTGGAAATACCTCGTGCCGTCCCGCCGGGGTGAATTGGTCGATGACTGGACAGCGGTGGAGTTTGACGATAACAAATTTGCGCTTGGCCAAGCGGGCTTTGGCTACGGCGATGATGACGACGCCACCCAGTTGCCAGTCGGTACCGGGATGGTTTTGCTTCGACACACGTTTCAATTGCCGGAACAGCCGCTGTCGCAGTCGTTGGTGCTGGAGGTGGATTTTGACGACGGCTTTGTCGCCTACCTGAACGGCACGCGCGTTGCGGCCGTGAACGCACCTCGCGGAAAACCGGACGCAAACAGCATGGCCACTAAAGGACGCGAAGCCGGCACAGCGGATCGGTTCGATCTATCGGCCCATTCCAATCTGTTGCGTAAGGGCAAGAACGTGCTGGCCATCGCGGGCCTGAATGCTGGCCGGGGCAGCTCCGACATGAGCCTGATCGCCGGACTGGGATTTTTGCCGACGACACTGCATACGAACTTTCGACTAGCCAAGAAGGGCGGTGAAATAAAACTGAGCGCCTCCGACGGACGGGTCGTGGACAGCGTCCGCTACGGCGAACAGGTCCCCGACCAGTCTTACGGCCGGGCGCCGGGCGGAGATCACAAGTGGGGCTTTTTCCTGATGCCCACCCCGGGTTCGCTCAACGCCGGACCGCAACAGTTCAAACCGGTCGAGCCAAAGCTGAAGTTTTCGCCTAAACCTGGTGTTCATGGGGCCGAGATTGAGGTGAGGATCACATCCGAGGAATCAACAGCGGTGGACATCCGCTACACACGTGATGGAGCCGAGCCGACTGCCAAGAGTCAACGGGTGGATGGGCCGATTCAACTGGACAAGACGGGACTGTTTCGTGCGGCGGCATTCGTGGGTGAGGAGCGCGTTGGGGCGATCAAATCGGCTACCTACCTTGTCGGGCGACAACCGACGTTGCCGGTGATATCGATCTCGATGAAGCCAGAGGATTTTTACGAGGTACACATGCGTAGCAGTGCCACCGGCCGGGGGAGCGAGCGCACCTCACACATGGAAATTTTCAACACGAAGGGCAAACGAAAGGTGTCGACCGGATTCGGCCTACGCTTGCACGGTGGCTTTTCTCGCCGAGGCGATTTCAAGGCGAAGAAGTCGTACCGTGCCTATTTCAGGGACGTATACGGCTTGCCCAAGTTGAAGTACAACATCATCCCCACGGCTGGCGTAAAGGATTTCGACAAGCTTATACTAAGAGCCAACGGCAATGACCGCGCACCCGGCGGTGCCTACATTCGAGACCAGTTGATGCGAGACCTTCACAAGGACATGGGAGGGCTGGTATCAAACGGAACGTGGTGCCTGCTTTATGTCAACGGCAATAACTACGGGGTTTACAACCTTGCTGAACGGATGGACGAGGAGTTTCTGGCGTCGCACATCGGCAAGGGGGAGTATGACATCATGAAAACCGGGAACACAATCCTTAGCGGCACTCGTGATGCGTGGGAGGAACTGGGCCGCTTCATTGGCTCAACCGATATATCACGGAAAGAGAATTACGAGTTGCTTAAAAAGCGTGTCGATATCGAAGACTTTACAGACTACATAATATTGAACCTTTGGGGGCAAAACTATGACTGGCCTCACAACAATTGGTATGCCGCGCGCAAGTTGCCGGAAGGAAAATGGCAATTTATGTGTTGGGACTCTGAGTGGGGCTTCCGCGGTGGCCCCTACAAGCCTGAAAACGACTCTTACGCTTTTATTGATAGCGGTGGCGCGTACGGCTTCAGCACACAGCGAAAAATGTTTATCGCGCTGCTCGGCAACCCAGAGTACCGTAAGTATTATCAGGCAGAGGTCTACCGACATCTGAACGGGGCGTTGTCTGAGGAGAACGTTTTGCGCCGAACGCGGGAGTTAAGGGATGTCATCGCAAAAGAGATCGCGTACGAATATAGTGCAAATAAATATGACATCAAGGTCTGGCATCGTGAAATTGAAGAGGTCGAGGAGTTCAGCCGTATCGCGGGGGAGAGGTTCCGTAAGTGGACAGAGGACTACTTTGCATTCCGTAACAAGCCGGTTTCCAATCACGGTATTTCTCGACTCGAAAACAAAGCCGGTTATCGGCACATCGTCCATCTAGACGCTGCAGGCAAATGGATAGAACTTGTAGCCGAACCTAACAGCAAAGACTGGTCTATCTGCACCCTGCCCCTCTCACCGCCAGCCTCCGGTCGCCCGGCATTATTTGCTTTAAAAAAAGATGAGCGCCGCCTTGTCTGTCGTGGTATAGACGGACACATTTACGAGTATGCTAGCGCGTCGAATTCCGGGGCGGACGGGAACTGGAAACGGCAAAATCTAACCGAGATGCTTGGCCTGCCCAAGGCCGCCGCCGACCCCTCGGTGATGGTTGCAAACAGCGTGCCGCACGTGGTTTATGTCGATGAGCTTGGAGAGATCCGCGAGCTTTGGTTCGATGGCCAGTGGCGGCAGTTTCCACTGCCGGCCATGCCTAGGGCTGAGGGAGGAATAGTGGCGTCGCTTGATGGCTCAACGTTGCGCGTGATTTATCGTTCAATGTTTGGAGTGCCATATGAACAGTCGCTCAATCTCGAATCAGCCACGGCGAAAAATCGCTCATGGCGCACAGAAGGGGTTCATCGTCTGCCCGCGAAGGGCCAACCGCTTGGCCTGACAGTGAATGGCAGGCGCGATGCTGTCTTTCATGTTACCCACGATTGGCCAAGGCGTCCGCCGTTTGTCTTCGACTGGAACGAACGTCGTCGTGTCCCAGGTTATTTTACATACGAGGGTGACCGCAACGCCTTGGTCTACGCTAAGGAGATCGGACAGCGATTCAAAAATCAGTACAATGTTCCCCAGACTGCCGATCAGTTGGATAATGATTTTACGCTATTGCACGACACGAAAAATAACCGTCACTATTTGGCGTTCTGCAGCTCTGTTGGAGGTATTAGTGAAAGTGTGCTGAAAGGCAAAGATTGGAACACGACAAATTTAAGCGAGGAGGTTGATGTTCCCCGAGCTAAGGGAAGTCCTATTGGCTGGGCCGATGCCAAAAACGGCACTCGTCACTACCTTTACCAAGGCGAACACAGTGAAGTTTATCAACTGAGTTTTGACGGGAAGTGGACACATCAAGTCCTTTTGCCAAAGACATTGGAAGTGGAATAATGAGGGATTTATCTAAAACAATTTTCGCTGCTATCTTAATTTTAGAGACAGTCGCCATTCCAAAACTAAGCGCTGCTGGTTTTACCCAAGAAAAAAACATCGTTTACGGGCATAAGCATGGTCTTGGGTTATTGATGGACGTTTTTAGGCCGGAGGAACAAAATAGAGCAGGTGTGATCTGGGTAGTTAGTGGAGGGATGAATTCGAGTCGGAGTTCTATTCCTCAGCTTAGCAACGATCCTAACTTTACTACTTTACTTGATCATGGGTATACGGTTTTTGCAGTGATGCATGGAAGCCAACCCAAATTTTCACTCCATGAGATTGTGGAAGATTTACCTCGGGCGGTCCGATATATTCGCTATCATTCCAAGAGGTTTGGTATTGATGGAAATAAGTTAGGGGTAACAGGTCGTTCATCTGGCGGACAATTAGCTTTGTTTCTTGCAACGGCGGCGAAGCATTCTAATGCCTCAGCTAGTGATATAATTGATCGCACCTCTTCTAGAATTCAGGCTGCTGCAGTTTATTTTCCGGGTACAGATATGGTGAATTTTGGCAAAGAGAATAGGACGATCCTTCAACATTTTCACTCTCTTGGCTTTAAGGCGGATGCAACTTTTGATTTTCATAAATGGTCGGATAACACCAAAAGGTTCGAGCGTATTGAAAATGCGAAAGACAGGTTTGAATATTTTAAAAAGCTCTCGCCGATCTCGCATGTGACTTCAGATGATCCCCCGGTATTGTTGATTCATGGCGATAAAGACAAACTTGTGCCGTTTCAGCAGTCACTTATTTTTAATGCTAGATTAAAAGAGGTTGGTGTTTCGTCTAAATTGTTTGTTGCCACGGGTAAGGATCATGGCTGGCGACACCCGGTCGTAGGAGAGCTGAAAGTATTTCTAGATTGGTTTGATGATAATTTATTGGATAAATAAAGGCTTTTAAACGATTATGTCCAAGGTTTTATCTCTAAGTTAAGGCATTGATTTTGCTGTCTGGAGTTGTTGACAATTAAGGCTAATCTGCAAAAATTTCTTTCAACCAAAAACTTTTAACAGTCTAGACTATAAACAAATTATCATGAAAAAACCTAGTACAACACGACGCAGCTTTTTAAAGGCGTCTTTGGCTGCCGGAACGGCAGCAGTAATTAGTGGAACAAAAGGTCGAGCTAAGATTATTGGCGCGAACGACCGTGTTCGTATTGCAGTTGCAGGATTGAATGGTCGTGGGGGAAGTCACATTGGTGGCTTTATGGCGCAAAAGAATGTTGAGATTGCTTATCTTGTTGATCCTGATTCAAAGGCCGTCTCTCGGCGTGTTGATGAAGTCAAACGTAAAGGTAATTACTCTCCAAAAGGAGCTGCCGATATTCGTCAAGCACTTGCAGATAAGTCAGTCGATGCAATCTCTACTGCGGCCCCTAACCATTGGCACGCTTTGATGACTATATGGGGTGCTCAAGCAGGTAAACATGTCTATGTTGAGAAGCCAATGAGTCATGATGTTAGAGAAGGCAGGATAGCAGTTGCAGCTCAGAGGAAATATGGTGTCGTAATACAGCATGGAACTCAAAACCGAAGTAACGCGAAAATTGCAGGATTACATGAAATGATCAATGCAGGTAAGTTTGGTAAACTCAAGATTTCTTATGGTTACTGCTGCAAACCTCGTGGTGGGATAGGGTTTAAGAGCCCTTCAGTTTCGCCTGCTAACTTGGATTGGAACCTATGGAGAGGCCCTGCTGTAATAGATACATTCCATCAAAACTATGTCCATTACAACTGGCATTGGTTCTGGGAAACTGGCAATGGTGATCTTAATAACCAAGGCACACACCAACTTGATGTTGCTCGTTGGGCAATGGATCCGAAACTAACAAATCCAACTCGAGTGATGGCAATTGGTGGGAGGTTTCAGTGGGATGATCAGGGTGAAACTCCAAACAGTATGTTTGGCATTGCTGAGTATCCCAATGGTCAACAATTATTTTTTAATGTTCGCAATGTGAATTACAAAGGATATCAGCGTCAGGTTGAAAATGAGTATTACTTTGAGGATGGCGGTAAAATTATTCGCAACGAGTACTTTGCGAAAGGAAGTAAAACTGGCGAAAAGTTGAACATTCCAGATGGAAAGATAACCCCTGGAGGGAACTGGGGGAGTTTTATTAATGCGATTCGTGCCAACGATCCTTTGATGGCTAATGGTAATGTCCATGATGCACATTATGGCTGTGTTGTAGGTCACTTAATTAATAATTCTTATCGACTGGGTAAGAATGTGCCGTTCAACAAAAAAGCTGGTCAGTTTGGAGATAATAAGGATGCTTTTGAGCATTTCGGTAGGTTGCATGATGTTATGAATAACGGTGTTAAAGTTAAGGATGGCTCCAATTACACAGTAGGTCCTTGGCTAACTTTTGATCCAGAAAATGAAATTCATACTGGGGATCATGCTGATGCGGCAAATGCTTTGCTTAAGGATTTCAACCGCCCTGGGTTTGAGGTTCCGACGATTGACAAGGTGTGATTTTAATAGTGGATAATCAATAAATGTTGAGGATCAGATCAGGCGGTAAAGCTGGTAAAGCTGATTTTTGTGATGGCATCGCTAGGCGTGACTTCATAAGTATCGGTGCTATGGGTATTGGCGGCCTGACTATGGCTAATGTATTAGAATTAGAGGCCAATTCTTCTGTAGGATCTTCCCATAAGGCAGTCATTAACCTTTTTCTTCCTGGGGGTCCTCCTCATCAAGATATGTGGGATTTAAAGATGGATGCCCCTCGCGAAGTAAGGGGAGAGTTTAAGCCGATTCCTACAAATGTGCCCGGAACCCAGATTTGTGAGCTTTTCCCTCGCATGGCCAAGATGATGGATAAGTTTACTCTGATTCGTTCCATTGTGGGGGCAACTGGAGCCCATGATGCGGACCAGTGCATGACTGGTCGCACTAAGAAAAATGAGCCGCCCGGTGGATGGCCTAGTATCGGCTCTGTCTTGTCGAAAATAAAAGGCCCAACTAATCCAGACACGCCTCCTTTTATTGGTTTGTGCCCTAAGACTCGTGAGATTCGCTGGAGTGATCCCGGTAAAGCAGGTTTTTTAGGCCCAGCACATTCGGCTTTTCGGCCGGCGGCTGAAGGTAAAGAAGACATGACGCTTAGCGGCATCACTTTGGAGCGGCTTCAGGATCGTAAGGCGTTGCTGAGAAGTTTTGATCAGTTTAGGCGAAATATAGATAGCTCTGGTTTAATGGAAGGTATGGATGCGTATAACCAGCAGGCATATGGCATACTCACATCTGGTAAACTTTCCGATGCACTTGATATTGAGAAAGAGGATGTAAAATTGCGAGATCGTTATGGCCGAGGGTCTGCAAAGCATGTTGCTGATGGGGCTCCTAAACTGCTCGATCATTTTTTGCTCGCCCGTCGCTTGGTGGAGGCTGGTGTTCGTTGTGTTTCACTTTCTTTTAGTCGTTGGGATTGGCACGGTGGCAACTTTCGGCGTGCTCGGGAGGATTTCCCGATGCTGGATCAGGGAGTTACTGCTTTAATAGAAGATTTGCACAATCGGGGTTTGGATAAGGACGTTGCTGTAGTATGTTGGGGTGAATTTGGTCGAACTCCTACTATCAATAAGGATGCTGGACGAGATCACTGGCCCCGAGTTTCAACCGCATTGCTTGCATGTGGAGGATTGAAGCATGGTCAAGTTATAGGCGCTACCGACCGTCTAGGAGGTGAAGCTACTGAACGGCCAGTTTCGTTCCCTGAGATGCATGCTACTCTGTATCACTCTCTGGGGATTGATGTGAATACTGCAACAGTTAATGACTTAAATGGACGACCTCGTTTTTTGGTAGCTAACAATGCTCAGCCTCTTCCAGAAGTTATTTAGAACTAACTTGATTCCGTTTTTAGTTAAAACTCTCTTTTAGTTTATCGAATTTTTAAATTATATATTTCAACTCTTGGAGGGAAGGCATAATCATTCCACAAGCGTTCAAGTAGAGGAGTATCGGGCTTACCATCAGTAACGACAAATCGGTATCGTGATACATAGTCTTTGCCTGGTTTAATTTCCCAGTCACCAGTTTGTGATGGAGCAAAATTAAAAAACGGTTCTGTTGGGTGTATTCGCATAGGTTGAGGAAATCGAAAATTAGAGGGATGGCAAAGAATGCCTACTCCACCTAATTTACCATCGGTTTTGCCGCTGATGTGACACCATTTTGCTCTAGTGGCATGGCCTTTAATTCGATCGCTTTCACCATTCGATGTCAGAAAAAAAGAGTTTTCTTTTCCATTCCATTCTCCATGCCCTCGAAATCCTAATCCTCCATAGCGATATTGCGGCAATTGAATTTTATTGGTTCCTGCACAGCTCTGGATCGATTCCATTTCAAAGAGATAATAGGACGGTTTCTTTTTTGATTTTTTATTGAAGTCTTTTATAGCAAAAACCTGTATGCGCCATGTTTCGTTCAAAGCAACTTTTTTTGGTTTGGCAATTAAGTCTACAAAAAGATGTGAGCTTTTAAACCCAGCATGCACTGGGCCATCCCATTGACTTAGTAATCCAGCAAATTCTACTGTGCCAGTACCATTTCCCATATTCCAAAAGTCTGGATTTCTCCCTTCGAATATTGTTTTGGTCCATGGGAACCAAATGCCGTGATGGTGTTTATGGTCGGATGGATAGTCATCAGTAATAATTGTTCCATCTGGAGTTAAAACTGGATGAATATATCCGCCTCTACGGTAGATTGATTCTAGGTCATCTCGAGGCAGCTCGCTTTTCTTTGCTTGATAATTAAGCACAGTATTTCCTTCTATAGTGAGCTCAAGTTTTCCATTCTTTTCTGTCACTTTTGCTGTTGCTGAATGGCGCGACTGAATGGTTGGGCTCAGTTTGTAAACTGCTGTTTGGAAGGCGTTTAATTTGGGAATTATGAAAGTTCCCTCTCCGTTCTCATTGACTTGAATAGCTAAAGTTTTTTTATCTGATCCAACAAGCTGCCAATACTGGTTCTTAGATTCAGGTAATATGAATGTGACAGGCGTATTAATGCGTTCAAATTCACCTGCATCGATACGTAGTTTGTATTCGGATTCAGCCATTTGTTGGGCTGCAAAGGAAAAGATAATGGCTGTTAGAAAACGGAAGATCATACAAAGGTTTTTGCGACTCTAAGCCTTTGAGGTCAAGCCAAGCTATTGATTAAGCATATAAAAAAACCCTAGTTGCAAGCTAGGGTTGTTAAAAAATTTATTTATTGAGGACTATTTTTTTACAGTAATTGTAATTTTTTCGGACATAACAGGAGGGCTGTGCGGTAGGTGAATCCAATCTCCTAGCACAAGCTGAAGTGTATGTTTGCCTGGAGGAAGTTCCAAAGTAACTTCAGTTTGGCCGCCACCGAAATGACGAATATTATCACTAGCTGCAAGTGGGATATTAAAATTAGGCATTTTGTCCACATCGATTAGTAGATGATGATGTCCAGTGTTTTCAATGTCTATTCCTGCAGGGGCAACGCCCATTCCTTTAAGGCCAAAGCGAACCGTGAATTTTTTTCCTACGGTTTTACCGTCTTTTGGCCAAGCGATGTAAGTTTTAGCGCCCTTTGGAGATTTGCGCTTTTCAAGTTTGTCTGCAGCGGCTACTGATGTAAGCAGTCCTCCTAATACTATGGCCGAGAGAATGAATCGGAATGTCATATCGGGGTGATTCTTCCGTGAGTAGGATTCTTCCGCAAGCTGAATCGTTAAAGTTGTTTCCCTGTTGACTCTAGGGCTAATGAGACGTTTGATCTGTCCCTGTACTGTGCCGTTACCTCCGTTTCAACGTCAAAAAAGAAAAAGATCTCGCCGCTTAGGTCCAAAAGATCAGGCGTTAAGGGATTGGCGTGGTATTGATTTGCGCCCTATTGAAAAGGCTCATAAGGATCAGGCTGTTAGCGCGTGTTCAGTTGTTAAAAATGTTCTAAATACTCTCAAGCTTGATCGTCGTAGAGCTGAGACTGAGGTGATAAAAGTTTGGAATCAAATGATTGATCCAGCAGTTACTGAGCATGCTCAGCCAGCTGGAATACGCAAAGGTACCCTTTTTGTTTCAGTCGATTCAAGTGTGTGGCTGGACGAAATCGTTCGTTATCGTCGGCATGAAATTCTTAAACGAATGCAATTGGCTATGAGTCGCGATATGATACAAAAAATATCATTTCGGATTGGTTAGCTTTTGTATTTTAATAATGCTTTGGATAGGCCAGTAATGGTATGCTGTTTTGCCTCAACTGTTGGGGGAAGATCTAGGTCACAAAGTGCTTTAGTGGTTTCTGGCCCTATTGATGCGAGTTTTATTTCTGGGTTTTTCTCACATATTTTGGCTAACCCAAGTCTAGCGTCAAAATTCTTTACTGCTGAGCTGCTGGCAAACGTAATCCAATCGGCTCCTTCTTCTTTTAATGCTTCAACTGCTCCGTTCCGGTCTTCCGTTTCAGGGACAGTTTTATAAAATGGTATGTCATCTACTATCGCTCCCTGGTCTTCTAGGAGTTTTGGTAATTCAGAGTTTGATTCTTCAGCGCGTGCAAGAAGAACAGAAACGTTTTCAAAGTTTTGGTATTTCAATAATGCTTTGGCAGTAGCTTCGGCAGTGTAAATCTCTGGCATTAGATCTATAGCTAAGTTGAGCTTTTCCAATTTTTTTGCAGTGGCTGGGCCTACCGCTGCAAAGCGGATATTGCCGAGGTCGCGAATGTCCCTATATGCTTTAAAAAAGTAATCAAAGAAATGGGTTACTCCATTTGGGCTAGTGAAGATAATCCATTCATAACTGCCTATGCCAGTAATCGATTGAATAACAGGATCGTTATTACTTGGCGGAACGATTTTTATGGTTGGAATCTCAAGTACATCTGCTCCAAAATCTTTTAAAGTATGAGAAAGTTTACTAGCTTGTTTCCGTGTGCGAGTTACAATAATGCGTTGACCGAAAAGCGGGCGTTTTTCAAACCAATTTAATGATTTTCTGTGTTTACAGACGTTGCCAATAATAGTAACTGCGGGAGCTTTAAATTTAGTTTTTGTAACTATATCAGCTATTGTTCCAAGTGTGCCTGAGATAGTTTTTTGCCGCCCAGTAGTTCCCCAGCGCACCATCGACACCTGAGTGTCCTTAGCAAGCCCGTTTTCTATTAGGGCATCTGCAATTTTCCCTATTCTTTCGACCCCCATGAGGACTACTTTTGTGCCTGGCTCTTGGGCAAGGCGAGCCCAGTCTAATGCAGTTTTCTTTTTTTCTGGATCTTCGTGTCCTGTGATTACGGTGAAACTTGAGCAATTATCTCGATGAGTTAATGGAATCCCCGCGTAATTGGGAGCAGCTACAATTGATGAGATTCCTGGTACAACCTCAAATTCAACTTTTTCTTGATTTAATTCTATAGCCTCTTCACCCCCTCTTCCAAATATGTATGGGTCTCCTCCTTTTAGTCTGACGACTTTTTTTCCTTCTTTAGATTTTTTAACCAGTAATTGATTTAAGTCGTCCTGAGGGATGGCGTGATTGTTTGATCTTTTACCGCCATAAATAATTTCCGCAGATTCTGGTGCCAGAGTTAGTAATTCCCGATTTACTAATGCGTCATAGACTACTACATCTGCTTGGCGCAATAGTTCTGCTCCGCGAAGTGTAATTAGTCCTGCATCCCCAGGACCAGCGCCTATAAGATAAACTTTACCTTTCAAACTCATCTGGAATTAGCGTTGGTGATTATTGGGCAAGCGGCAAGAAATCATTTTATCAGGATCGCCCTTTATTTGTTTTTGGTGCAAGGACATTTAGGCTTCTAGGTAAGACCTTAATTTCAAGGGGCAAAGTGCCCATATAGTCTCCATCTGCCTGAACACGCGTGCCTGCCGGACCTGATATTTTTAATCTAGAAACACGATGGTAAATTACTCCAGGCCAGCGATTGAGACGGCCGCGTAGCATTGCCAAGGCAGCATGTGCTATATTTCTATTAGTTACTTTTGGAAGAATACAGAGATCAAGATTGCCATCATTAACTTTTGCATTAGGGAACAATGTAAAGGGGCCCCCATACATTTTGCCATTGCCTACGCACATCCATTCGCCTTCAGAGCTGCCACCGTCCCATTTTGCTATGAGTTTAGGAGGTTTTGCGCGTAATGCGGATAGTGTGGAGATAAAGTAGGCTAGAGCTCCCAATTTGCGTTTAAGCGGAATGCTTACACCTCCTACGGCATCTCCATCTAAGCCTGCTCCAATCATTTGGATAAAGACTTTTTCTATTAAGCCTGAGTCTGTTTGAAGCTTGACTAGAGGAAGGTCTACTTTGCGGGAGTGTCCAAGCAACACGGTGTTCCAGGCGTTTTTTATTGAAAGTGGGATTCCTAGTTCCCTCGCAAAAACATTCATAGTTCCCAATGGAAGTATTCCGAGAGATACCCGTTCAAGTACTTGCTTTTTTCTCTCAATTCCGTTGACAACTTCATTAATGGTGCCGTCACCCCCTGAAGCGACTATTGTTCGGAACCCGTCCTTAATAGCTTGAGCCGCTAAGCCGCTCCCACTACCCGGCGCTGTGGTTTCAATTAGCGTTACATAATTAGGTAGCTGATCGAGCCATTGACGAAATTTGACCGCTTTGTTGCCACGAGCTGTTGGATTAAAAATCAACGCGATATCTTGCTGACTCATAATATAATAATGATTAGTTGGTCGGCTTTGGAAGTGTACTGCCTCCTGTGACTAAGAACATAACGGCCATTCGAATAGCAAGTCCGTTGGTTACTTGATCGAGAATAGTTGATCTAGGATGGTCTGCGATTTCACTGTCAATTTCTACTCCGCGATTGATTGGTCCAGGATGCATTACTATTGCATCCTTCTTCAATCGATTAAAACGCTCTGTTGTTAGTCCAAAGAGAGAGCGATATTCTCCAATACTTGGGAATGCGCTTAGCCGCTGTCTTTCATGTTGAATACGCAGTAGGTCTACTACATCTGCATTGGCGAGAGCTTCATCTATGTTATGTGTTACCTTGCATCCCATTTGTTCAAAGATCCTTGGTACAAGAGTTGGAGGTCCGCAAAGAGTGACTTTAGCACCCAATTTGGTGAGTGCCCAGATGTTAGATCTGGCAACACGGCTATAAAGAATATCTCCAAGTATAGTGACATTAAGCCCTCTTATTTCTCCCTTTTTTTCGACTATAGTAAAAGTATCAAGCAAAGCCTGTGTCGGATGCTCATGTGCTCCGTCGCCAGCATTTATCACGCTGCAATCTACTACCCGAGAAAGCAGATGAGGAGCTCCTTCGGCACTATGTCGAATCACTATGATATCTGCGCTTAGGGCTTCTAGTGTTTTGCCTGTATCACGAAGTGTTTCTCCCTTACGAAGAGAAGATGACTCAGCTGTAAAATTTATTACATCAGCGTTGAGTCGCATAGCAGCCAGTTCAAAGCTGATGCGGGTCCGCGTGGATGGCTCTACGAAAAGATTTACAACTGTGCGGCCGCTGAGCGCTGGAACTTTTTTTATAGTTCGCTCTCCGACTGCCTTGAAGGCGCGAGCCGTATCTAGGATTGTTAATATTTCCTCTGCTTTAAGAGACTCTATATCGAGAAGATGTTTCCTGCTCCAATTCATTCTTCTGTATTAAGGGGGATTAATGAAACTGTATCATGTCCACCAGTTTCAGTTAGTGAAACCTCAATTCTTTCATTTTGACTAGTAGGAATATTCTTTCCAATAAAGTCTGGCTTAATTGGTAGCTCCCGATGACCTCGATCAATAAGGACAGCAAGCTGAATACATTTAGGACGACCTAAATGATGTGTAGCATCAAGAGCTGCCCGAACGGTGCGACCATTAAAGAGCACATCATCAACCAGTATAATAGTTTTCCCTTCGACATCGAATGGTACTTCGGTCGGCTGAACAGTGACTACTCCCCGTTGAGCAATATCATCTCGGTGCATGCTTACATCGATTACCCCATAAGGAATAAGTTCTCCACATATTTCAGATAGAATGCCAGATAAACGCTTAGCTAAATGAATTCCACCTCTTTGAATACCAATCAATCCGACCTTAATGGGATCAATGTTTCTCTCTGCTATCTCATGAGCGATTCTAGTCAAAGCTCGTTGGACTGCATTAGCATCCAGTAATGTTTTATTTTCAGCCATTGATTTTGAAATAGGCATAAAAAAACGAACCAGCACCAAATTTACTGGTTCGAAAAATAGAATTTTTTAAAGTTTTCAAATTCATGTCCCTTTTCGATTTCTCGGAATCGCTTTAAAGGAAACAGGCTGCATACCTTTATGCGCCTTTATCTTTGCGCCATTTTTTTCGGTGATTAGTCACCCAATCTAATAACGCGCGCTCAAAACCAATATCGCGGCCTTCCTTTTCTGATTCAAGCCATTTATGTCGGAGAATTTGACCCCTTTCTTCAAGGAATTCCTGATAAAGTTGTGAATTATCAATTTGAATGTCTGATTTTAGCTTATTTTCGTCATCCATTAGGTCTAATTAATTTGGAAGTAAAAGAGTAAAATAGCGAGTAAATTCAAGCCTTCTAATGGTCGATTTTAACCAAAAGCATTGCCAGTATCTTTCCAAACTAGGATGCTGCTGATTTATGCTTAATGGAAAGATCGACCTTCGAAGTGATACTATCACTCAGCCTGACAAAGGAATGCGTGAAGCTATGGCGAATGCTGTTGTTGGGGATGATGTGTTAGGTGACGATCCTGTTGTGCAAGATCTCGAGAGGCAGACTGCTGATCTATTAGGAAAAGAGGCTGCGGTATTTGTTCCTTCAGGCACCATGGCTAATCAGTTGGCTATTCGAGTAAATACTCGACCTGGTAATGCGATTCTGTTGGATGCAAATTCACATATATATTTTTATGAGGCAGGTGCACCTGCTGCTTTAGCTGGAGTTCAGTGCAAACTTCTTACAGGGGATAGGGGAATGTTTACAGCGGCTCAACTCGAAGCTGCTATTCCCCCTAGAGACATTCATTTTGCTCAACCAAGTCTAGTTTGTCTTGAAAACACTCACAATCGTGGAGGCGGAACTATTTGGCCAATGGATCAACTTAAGTCTGTGGCTGAAGCTGCTCGTAAGCATAATCTCTTATTACATTTAGATGGAGCCAGACTTTGGAATGCTTCTGTTGCAAGTGGAATCAGAGAAGCTGACTACGCGTCGATTTTTGATACAGTTAGTGTATGCTTTTCCAAAGGGCTTGGAGCCCCCGTTGGATCCTTATTAGCTGGATCTTTTTTAGCGATTGAAAAAGCACGTTTTTATCGTAAGCAACAAGGGGGTGCTATGCGTCAAGTTGGCATTCTTGCTGAAGCCGCAAAATATGCCTTAAAGCATAATCGAAATCGTTTAAGTGAAGACCATAAAAATTGTCAAATTTTGGCAAAAGGGTTGTCCAAACTTCCTGGAATTGAAGTTGATAAGGCAGGGCCAGAGACTAATATGTTATTTATTAACACTGGAAATCATGATGCAGCTGATCTGGTTAAACGGTTTGAAGGTTTAGGTGTGCGATTACTACAAACTGGCCAAAATACGCTACGTGTTGTTACGAATCTCACAGTTAAAAGAGAGGAAATAAACGAAGTTTTGAGTGCGTTCGAACACCTTACGTGAGTTTATTTAATTATAAAATTTGTTCGATAATTATGGTTGTAAAAAGTTTTCTAGGTTAAATTCTGACATATAATATTTTTGTTTTTAAAAAATGGGGCGACCAAAGGTAGAAAATAAAAAAGAAACAAAGTCATTTCGAGTTGATCCGCGCTTGTGGCAACTTGTTCAGTCTGAGGCGCAGTTAAATGGAAAGCGCCCCACTGACGTAATTAATGAAGCGCTTGCAAGACATCTTGGTGGAGTTATTAGAGGGAAAAATGATATAGATAATGATAAGCTAGTTCATTTTTTAAATCGTTTGGATGGGGTTGCTAAGGAATTAGGTGATATGAAGGGAGCTGTAAACGATTATGAATCAAAGAGTAGAAAACGAACTTCGTAGTATACTAGATGATTTAGAGAAGGGCGGCTTACTTGAGAAAGATTTAATCGCTGACTGCCTCAAAAAAGATGGTATCCGGATTCCTCGATTAAGTAATAAGCATTTATTCGCATTGATATGTTTGGTTTTTATTTTTTTAGGATATTTTGGGGTTTTTTATGCTGGCCTTCACTCTTCTGCGAAAGAGAACATTTTAATTAAACGAGACGTCCCTGCGTCTGTGGGAAGGGATAATACCTTATACTTCCCTGCTCAAGTTGAAATCAAACGCGATAATCGATATGTCGAACGATGGCATTGGGATTACGGTGATTATGGGAACCTCAATGGATTTATTCACCGATTTTATTGTGACACAAGTATAGAGCCGCTTACGGTTACTTGTTACAGGCAGGGTGAAAAATTCAAAAGTTATAATCCAGCTATTAGGCCCTTGCCTCGCTCCTTAGCATTCATGTGGTCGGCAGATAAGACTATCGATATTGGGGTTTTGGATGACCAAAGTCTAAAGCATGGATTGTGGGTGAAATTTTCAGAGGATAAAGCAACCGAAGCTAAGTTATGGAATAATGGCCATCAAGTTGGCTTAACCAAGCTTAGTGATTCCGGAAAATGGGAAACTCAAGTAAAGGTTAATGGATTTTATATGCCGCAAAATCCAATTACAGCTTGGCATGAAATCAATGATGGCCTCTATGATAT
>SHAK01000080.1 GCA_004213515.1 Limisphaerales bacterium
TATTTAAATAATAATTTTAAAATCAGATTGAAATGAAAAATAACATTTAATTTATCAATTCCAATGATAGTCATATGAATGAATATTTAAATAAGGATTAAAAAAACCTCAACAGTCGGATGAGACTGATGAGGTAGAGATTTAACAGTATGATTTTAAACTAACCTGAAGCGGCACATGAGGACCGAACAAAATAAAAAATCTCATTACAATAGTCTTAGTCAAATAAGAAATTAAACATAAAAACAAAGATCACTTATGCCTTAAATAGAAACAAAAAAGGAGACTCCCAAACCAATAACTAAAAGAGAACCTAGCCATCCAAAAATACAAATGAGTTTTAATGAAAAAGACACAATAAAACATTATCAATGCTTTAATTATAATCAAAAAAATCTTTATTAGGAAATGATTATCAGTCAACAAACATCATTTCATTTGAAACTAAAAGAGCCTGACCGAGCATTTGCCACGCAGAGGAGGATGGAATAAATTTATCAACAAACGATTTTGCAGATTCGAACTCCCATTTTTTAGGATCACGTTGGTAAATTTTTTGGAAAATTATAGAAATTCTTTCTTCTGTTGTAGCCAACTGAACCTTATTAGACTCTATCAATTTTTTTGCTTGTCTCTCGATAAAAGGACTATTCAAAAGATAAAGGGATTGCTGGGGAATGGTAGTAGTAAAACGACGGCCGCATGTCGTATCTGGACCGGCGAAATCAAATGTTCTAAAAAGACTAGGTAGATTTTGACGGTCAATGAAACTATAAATTGTCCGGCGATTTGCATTCGCTTTATTTTCAATTTTTTCTGATCGCCCTTCCTGTCTTAAATCAAGGTTTCCGGAAACGGCAAGTATAGAATCACGCATCGCTTCTAGGTCTAATCGACGACGTTTCATCTGCCATAAAAAACGATTTGACGGGTCAATTTCTAGATATTCTGAGTGAATATTTTCTCCTTGCTGATAGGTGCTGGAAAGAAGAATTGAGCGAATTAATTTCTTTAAAGACCATCCATTAGACACAAATTCCGAAGCCAGATAATCAAGCAATTTTGGATGTGAAGGTAATTCTGCACGAACCCCAAAATCACTCGGAGTACCTACTAAACCCTGACCAAACAATTGCATCCAAACTCGATTAACCATTACGCGAGAAGTTAATGGATTATCAGATGAAGCAATGGCCTGCGCCATTTCCATTCGCCCGCTTCCATTGGAGAAAGGCTCTGGTTTTTTATTTGATAAAACACTTAAAAACTGACGCGGAACCTTTGCACCTTTTAAACCAGGGTTACCTCGAAGGAAAATATAAGGATTATAAAGTGTTGATTTATCAACCATAACCATTGCTCGGTTAGGAGCCCCTGGATGCTCCCCCTCGATCTCATCAAATTTGCGGCGGCGTGACCGAATACCCTCCTTACCGGCAACCTCCATAATCCTCCAAACATCGCTATCAGATAATTTGGCAGGAGAGTTATCTGAATAGACTATCTTGTATAACATTAATTGACTTTCATCAGCTTCAACACACAAATTTCCGAATACGTTAATTGCATCTTTAAGTGTCGCTGTTTGGCGAATCGCCTCAAGAATAACTTTAGGTACCTTTTTAAATGATTCACGATCAAGGACATCCTTAAACTTAACAGGATAAAATTCTTTTTTAATCTCAGCTAATGAA
This sequence comes from Limisphaerales bacterium, assembly GCA_004213515.1. Taxonomy (GTDB): domain Bacteria; phylum Verrucomicrobiota; class Verrucomicrobiia; order Limisphaerales; family UBA1096; genus UBA1096. Next base: position 1,695 of record SHAK01000080.1, read on the forward strand.
AACAATAAAGCAAAAACGAGGTCGTTAGACTCGCGTTGTTTAGACAAGTACCCCATCCATCGACGGGTAATTTCTGGATCAAGCTTAGACTTCCGAGCAAGCTCGTCTATCTTTTCCGGAGCTACTTTAGTCGCACGGTGCGCTGCCCATATGTACTCTCCCGTTTCTTGTTTAACCTGTTTACGAATTCGTTCGTACTGAGCTATTTCATATTTTTTTAAATTATCTTGCCGCCGTTTTAATTCTTTTTGAAAAGATAAACGTTTAATCGGATCACTAGATTCACTAATAAAAGGTTTTTCTTTAGGTTCGTAACTACTCGCAAAGACGCCATACAAAGAATAATAATCGGCCGTTGGAATAGGGTCATATTTATGATCATGACATCGGGCACAACTCACAGTCAACCCCATCAATCCGCGAGTAACAACATCTATACGATCATCAATAATATCATGCTGATTATTCAAAAAACGACGACCAAGCGTTAAAAAACCCATAGCCGCTAAAGGTCGATTGTCATCAATTAAATTGATTTTGTCTGCAGCTAATTGTTCAATCAAAAATCTATCGTAAGGCAGATCTTTATTGAAGGAAGCTACAACATAATCTCGATAAGTATAAGAATGAGTAAAAAGCCTTGCCTGATTACCAGCTAGGTACCCCTTAGTGTCAGCATATCTAGCTACATCCAACCAATATCTTGCCCATCTTTCTCCAAATCTAGGTGAGGATAAAAACTCATCCACAATGTTTTGATATGCGTTAGGCGAATTATTCTGAACAAATTTATTTACTGTATCTTGAGTTGGAGGTAGCCCAGATAGATTAAAAGATATTCTTCGAATCAAAGTACGGCGATCAGCTCGAATTGCAGGTTGCATTCCTTCTTTAAGAAGCTTAGATAAAATAAAATTATCTATGTTTCCATTTGGCCAATTGGAATCAACTCTAGGAACCACAGGGCGCTTAACGGCTTTAAAAGCCCAATGATTCATGGTCTCCATTGACCACACTTGGCAGACAAAAAAAACTAAGATAATAACAAGAATATGCCTAATCATTTTCTAGCCTTAACTTTACCTTCCCTACGTCTATGAATATAAATGTATATACCTACAAAAAATAATATTAGTATAATCGCTAACGCAAATGGAGCTGCCAATACTGCTAAAAAAGATCCTAGAAAAGAATAACCAGTTTCAACTGATGCCACTATTGGATTACCTAGCCCACCAGTAGTTATCGTTGATCCAGTTCGTGCCACAACAGTAGTTGACTGAACAGCGCCAGCGATACCACCACCAGCAATAATGCCCAACAACCATTGCAACCATGGCTCCATACCAGTTAAAAATGCCGCCGTTATCAGTGAGCCTGCTATTACAGCAGCCGGCGTTGCTAATGCGTCTAAAAAATTGTCAATAATAGGAAGATAGTAACCAGCAATCTCAAAAATTGCTGCTACAAGAAAAACCACTAAGACTGGATCACTAGCCAACCAATTAAAATTTTCAGCGAGCTCAACCAAAGGCTCCCCATCAGCACTTTCTGCACGAGTAGACAAACAAACGGCTAGCAAAGGTACAAACACGCGAAATCCGCAAGTTGCGCTTAAAGCTAAGCCAATTAGTGCTGCTGACACTGTCTCCATAAAAAAGAAACTATCAGTCGAATTTCAAGCAAACAACCATTCAGTCATCATTCAACCTGCCCTTATCAAGACGAATGGAACGATTTGCAAAGCCATCAGCTGCTGTACCATGGGTCACAAGCACAACAGTGCCCCCAGTTTTATGAAATTTTACAAAATGATCGATTACCCCAGAAGCATTTTCTGGATCTAGATTTCCAGTCGGTTCATCAGCAAGTAGTATCTTAGGTCTGTTCAGTAACGCTCTAGCCACTGCAAGACGCTGACGCTCCCCCGCACTCAATTCGTCCGGTCGATGGGAAATACGATTCGACAAATCAAATTTCTCTAGTAATTCCATAGCTCTTTGTCTTTCAAGTTTGCCTGGTTTACCCGGTGAAGCAATTAGCACATTACCAAGCAGGTCCAAATATGGCACAAGATAAAACATTTGGAATACAAACCCAATTTGAGACGAACGAAGGTTTGCCCTCTTCGAATTAGAAAGTGCATACAAATCTTGGCCATCAAAACACACCTTGCCTGCACTTGGGCGCTGCATTCCTCCGAGAGTAAGCAATAAAGTGGTCTTTCCTGAACCACTAGGTCCACGAACAGTAATAAATTCACCATTACGGATATCTGCCGAAAATCGATCTAGACTTATGACATCAGAACCATTCTTGTTAAATCTTTTCGTAACCTCTTCGCAGCGTATCATATTTAATCCTCTCGCAGAGTTTCCGCAGGGTCCTGAGACACCGCAAGCATTGCAGGAATAAAACTTGCAAAAGCTGCAAACAAAGGCGCAGCAACAAACAACTTTAATGCTAGTGATGGGTTTATCTGTATCGCCTTCTTGGTAACAGGAAACAAGGATGGCCCAAACTCCAGAACAGCCCACATTCCAAGCACTACCCCTAAAGTAGCAGCAACAAACCCAAGCAAGACAGCTTTACCTAAAAAAAGCCCCGCAATGCGCCAACTATTCTTACCAAGTGCACGTAAAATACCTATCTCCTGTCGCCTATCTCGCACATTGAATACAGCCAGCAGTGCGACCCACACCGCGCTAGCTAAAAGCACAAAAGGTAACACTATAGCATTTACCTTCTCACGAGTTTGCCTCTGTTTGGCTCGAGCATCAGCCAGCTTTTGTTTATGAACAACTTGCACATTTGGTAATATTTCACCGATCTCCTTCCGGAGAATTGTCAAAGGATCCTCATCCGTAGTAAGACATAGACAATCAATTGCCTCAATTTCGTTTATTTTCCCCTCGAGCTCGAGAATTGACTGAGCATCTTCAAGTCGAGCAAAGATTGTTATATCATCTGAAGTTCCTGTCTCAATAGGATCATTAGAAACTTTAAAGTGCTGCGTACCAACTTGAATTGTGTCTCCTTTATTTTTCCCCTGAAAACGCGAAATCTCTGATCCAATGTGGAGAGTATTTGTCTTAATCACAAAACCCATAGGTTTTTTTCCCTGTCCAGGTGCAATGTAGGTTTTGGATAGCCCAACAAGAAGAACACTCTGCCCATTGACGGCATAACCTCGCCGAAGCGAACCAACAAGATGATTAAACGAAACGTTATTAGTTAACTGTGTAGCCAATCGATCAAGCGTTGAAGCATTCATCGCGTATTTTGAAAATCCATCGCGATAAAACTGCCCCAAGTCTGTCGCAGCTGGAATGAGTCTGAGATTAAACCCCATATCCCTAGTAACGCGGCGCGTTTCACGCTCATCAGACTCCGCAATAAGCTGCGAAGCTACAACTATAATTACCGCTATCGTCAGACCTAGAAACGAGAAAAAAGCATTTAATTTTCGAAAGCCAATCTCACAAATAATTTGCGCCCAAAGCTGCATACTTAATATCTATTCCTTAATAAAACTAGCCCACCTCCACCAAGCGCTACAAAGACAACAAAAATCACTGACCAAAATAATGGACTTAACTTAAAATATTTTTGAATATTTTCTTTTTTCCCCATCTCCATCTCTTCACTACCTTCAGTGATTTTTTCAATAGAATTACTCTCTTGGTTCAACTCATTTTCAGTTAGAGATAAATTCTCAGAGCCTACTATTTCTTGATCTATTCCTATAATATCCTCGCTGTACCCAAGAGCAAGCTGATCAAAATTTTCTGAAGCAGATTGAGGATTGCCACTTGGTCTAGAATTAGGTCCACGAGCAATTATACGACTTATTTCAGCTTTTACTTTAGGATTATCTGGATCAAAACCTAATTCTGTGAAGGCAGCCTTTTTTTCGGTTTGGCCCCACGCTAGTGGAAATCTCTCACCTTGCATCCATACACGATCAAGACCACACTCACAGTCTTGCCCAATAACAGCTAATGCCTCTTGCAATGCAGTACGCGTAATTAGCCCGCCGCTCATCATCTCTCCAACTCTGCGGCCACGACCCATTAAAACTACAGCTTGCGGCTCTAATGTCGTTTTAGGCTCCATACCAAGGCTCCATAATAAAACTGACTCAGCTGAGGACTGTTCCAATGGCAACTGAAACAAAACTGGTGGATTATCTACAGGCTTAGGCATTTTTGGCATAAGTTTTGTGATTGCCTCAATAGCTTCTATTGCAGCTAATCTTGCTCGCTCGGTCTGCAGCTTATCGGAACCTTCTATTAACAATACAACTGCAAAACTTGATATAAGTTTTTTTGTTATCTTATTACGAGCAGGTGAAGTTATAATAGATTCAATCATCGACCATTCTAATTGATCAAATCGTGAACTATTGTCTGGAGGCGTAATTGCATACTTTCTTTGCCCATCAGGGGAAATTAATACACCAGCCTGCTCTTGCAGATTTGTTTTAGATAACTCAAACTCTACATTAGAATCAATTAACAATGCCTTAGCTGCTTGGTTAAATCGATTAGCAGACTTATCTTGTTCAGAGTTATTTAAAAAAATTCTAAGTTTATAACGCTCACTACCAAGATCTGCAAAACCAACGTCACGCACTGAATACCGACAAGCCTCTAAAGTCGGAATAAACAGCGCAAAAGCAGCAAATAAGATATAAAAACGATTCAACAAAGCGATGAGATAATACGTGGCTACTGGTTGACCGCAAAGCCAAAACCGACCTAGCATTTCCCCACGAGATATGCAGGCCCTGATTGAAGAATTCGGACAATACCTCCGCCACGAACGCGGTCAGTCTGAACATACTCAGAAAGCCTACAGTAATATTCTTACAAGATTTGCCAATTGGTCTAATCAACAATCAATAAAAAACTGGAATGAAATAGAATTTACTCATCTTTTAGGATATCTAAAGCATCAGCGTAAGGAAATTACTAGTAAATCAAATGAACCACAAAAAAAACCTGGTCGGCCTCGCAGTGAATCAACAAAACTAAGCACCAGCAGCCTCTATCTAGAAATAGCAGCTATCAAGGCGTTCTATCGATTTTGTGTTCAAGAGGAATTTCTTCCAAGAAATCTTGCAGAAAACCTAAGTTTACCAAGACGCTGGCAACGTTTACCAAAAGCATTAACACACTTAGAAATCGAAAAACTTTTACAACCAATCAATCCAATTACACCAGCATCGCTGTGTAATCACGCAATGCTCGAGCTTTGCTACGCTTCAGGTCTACGATTAGGTGAACTACAAGGATTACGAATGGAACAATTAAGATTAGATGCAGGATTTATTCAGGTTATTGGCAAAGGCAATAAAGAACGCGTAGTTCCCGTTGGCCGCCGAGCTATAAATTCAATCAAGAATTATCTCGAATATGGAAGGCCAAAATTAATAAGAAAAAAATCACCAGGAAATGTCTTCTTAACTCAACGAGGAACATCATTTGCATCAGTCACCTTGTGGACACGAATAAAAAAGTGCTGTATTGAAGCAGGCATAAATAGAAACATTACGCCACATATGCTACGACATAGTTTTGCAACACATCTTTTAGAACACGGCGCAGACCTTCGTATCATTCAAGAACTACTTGGACACTCAAGCATTTCCACTACTGAAGCTTATACACATATTGCTGGCCAACGACTCAAAGCGATTCATCAAGAATTTCATCCACGAAGCTAAAACCTTTTTTAGATTTTTCAAAACGCTTTAGTACGCTGTTGAGGATCCCAGTTCTCAATATACTCAACTGTATTATCTTGCTTGGGATTAATAGTACGATCCGGATCTTGATATGTCTGCACATGCCCATCAACAAATGCCACAGGAGCTGAGTTTAGATGCCTATCACTCGCAACACCTTCATTAGCACGGTTTATGAATGGCCACCACAAAGTTAATGACCAATGTCCTCCATTCTTTTGCTCTGAATCGGCAATATTAATACATTCCGCTGGACTTCTTACTGTCCCTAGTTTCACCTCGTAACCACAAGGTAATCTTCCACTTTGCTCTCTACCTCGTCCGGGCATTTGACCGAGAAAGTAGGAGTTTTGGCCATATCCAATACTATGAGCATCGAACAGCCATTTATCTGAGTTCTTAGACGAATTTTTAAATTTTGATTGTCGTAGATCAGGACATCGATAGGCCTGATCAGAAGGTGCATAACCATATATTAAGGTAAACCAAGTTTCTTCCCTAGAAAATGACAATCCTTTATTTAACTCAGCTAAACGCTGAAAGCCTTCACTAGGATTACGACTCAATGCACGGCGATGATAAGGAAAAATATCCTCATTATCGTCCATATACATTGCATTAGCTAAATTAAGCTGTCGAAGCTGACTACTGCACTTTATCCGAATAGCGGTACTCTTGCTTTTTGCCAACGCCGGTAATAACAAACCGGCCAAAATAGCAATAATAGCTATTACCACCAACAACTCAATCAACGTGAAACCAAAACTTTTCGAACCAT
>SHAK01000081.1 GCA_004213515.1 Limisphaerales bacterium
ATAGAGGGTCTTCCTTTACGAGGCTCTTTGATCTCCTTATAAGATATAGTTGGTTTGGTTGGTTCCTTTTTTCCGTCTTCCCAGACTTTTCCAGTTATGGTCCACTCGCTTTCTTTATTTTTTGTAATGCAAAGCGATAATTGAAGCCAAGAGGCGCCTGCCCATCGAAATGCTGTTTCAGCAATCAAATTGTTTCCTTTTAATAATTCTATTGATCGTTTTGCTGGTGCTACTTGTAATCGATATCCACTTACACCATTCAAGGCTATCCCAAAAACTGGGTAGCGTCGTCCTTTTTTTGTTCCATAAATTCTTGTTCTTATTTCGTTGCCATGACTTGCGGATGGTCCAAACATTATTCCGAATGAGTCTAAAGGAGAGCCGGGGAGTTCTATGAATTTATTACCATTTTCTTTTTTCACTGAAAAATCACCATCGAGCACAAGAAAATCATCTGGAACTTCGCCTACTTCAGTGTTGTCGATATTTGCATGGTAAAGGGGATCTGCAGCATGAGTTTCTAATGTGAAAATCGTAACAGCAAAAAACAGGGGAATTAGTTTACAAACTTTCATTATTAATAGTATTAAGACCAATTGGTCATTTCTTGCACCAATTCATAAATGAATTAATAATTTCTTCAAGTTTACTGAACTTCCAGAAAAAAAATTATTCTTAAATTAGTGTATTATTCGAGTAACTAGAAGGGATGCGATATAGATTCCCTAGATTCACTCACGTCGCAAACCGTCTAAGAGATTGCCTTTAAGAGAGATATTAGTTGCTATCCATGTCCATAAGCCTGCAAGTATAAAGACTCCCCCTAGAGTACTTGCTAGCAGAGTATAGGGAACGTTAGTTGTTGGTGATAAAATTATTGGTAGTACAGCCAGTACGGCGGCAATGGTACCTAATAGTAGGCCCGCAATTAAAAGGCTAAGGTATTCATGGAGTACAAACTGTTTGATGAGATTTTTCTTAAAACCGATAGCTCTAAGCAAAGCTAATTCGCTTTTACGCTCGTGTATATTTCGCATAACGACGACCCCTAAGCCTAAGCTACCAACTAATAGACCTAGGCCACCGAGAGCTTGAAAGGTTTGGAGGTAAGTGTTGTGTACTGCGTTGAGTTCTTCTAAGCGTTTTATGGTTTTTACCCATTCAAAGCCATGGTCAGCCATGGCGATATTGAGCTCATTGCCGATTTTCTGAGCTTGCTCTTTTGGGGCATCGACAAGGAATACACGGTATCCACTCTCACTAGGAAACTTCTTGATAAAATCTGATTCGGATATAATGAGATTTCCTTGAAGTATACTATCGGAGATCTGGCCGACAAATTTAATTTTGAACGGTTTTCCGCTTTCATCGATATAGTCAAGAGTGTCTCCTATTTGTTTTGGATTCATCATAGTTCCTCCGCTTAATGCATATTTCATTACGCTTTGATCAGCTATGACAGGAATAACATCATCAGGTAAATCGATGGATGATCGTGCGCTCTCTAATATGCTCCAAGGGTTATCACCCGGTTTCAATCCATCCATCGTGTCTATAAAGGTAAATTTACCAGCTAACATTTCTGGGCGAACACCTAGCAATCTAGGTTCTTGCGCGAGGTTCAGGTTTAAACAATTTGCTTGATCTCCGTCGCGCAGGCGAAACGGAACAAAGCTAACCTTCTCAAGAAGATCTTCGTTGAGGCTGTAAAAGTCTTCACGATTGGTTTTGTTATTCATATCATGTACAACAGCGATACTGGCTTCTCCCATTAGTTTAAAACCACCTGTGCCTGAGCTTGGCTGCTCGGCATCATTACTGGCGTCTTTTTGGAAAACTCCAATCGAAGCGATCATAAAACTACCACAAGCGAGCATGCCTATTGTAGCTATGCTGCGTCGTGATCGACGCGCTGCGTTTCGTTGGCTAAGCTCTCCGATATTAAGTGAGTCAGTTTGGTTAAGTATGCTTTGGCTACTCAAGTGGCTTAGTTTAGCAGCTGCAAATGCAATCCCAGAAATCAATAGTAGTGCTCCAGCGCCATAAAAGGCCTGAGGCGGCATTTGATCTCCCTTAGCTAAAGTGTATCCAACAATAATTATTGCTGTCAGGAGTAGAATTCCTCCAATTATTGCTGAACGCTTGGCTGATTTCTTTGTGTTAATTTGTTCTTTTATCTCACCAGTTAGAAGTTCGCGTGCGGTTTGTTTATTTAATTTGCGCAAAGTCCACCAGATGGTGAACATTGCAACGCAAAAGCCAATAGACATACCAGTAAAGATAGCGGAGCTAGAGCTGTGATAAGATAGTGCAGCTGAAGATACTGCATCTTTCCAGTTAGTGGACAGTGCCTTGAGTAAAGCCATCGCGAATAGGGTGCCGGCAGCTGAGCCAATAACACAACCGGCTATAGCGATTAGCCCCCCTTCTAGTGTTAACATTCGGCGGACACGTTTTCCTGAGATGCCAACTGCAAGTAAGGTTCCAGTTTCTTTTGTACGTTTCTCCATGGTGAATTGGAACAGTAAGGATATTAGCATTACTGCTGCAGCGATTAGAAAGAAGCTGAAGTTCATGAATAAATAGCCAAAATCCAATGCATTATTTACAGATGTGGCGGCTTGCGAGCGGGTAGGTTCAAATGTTAGACCTGTATCTTTTGGGTTAAGTACAGTAAGCAATTTTTTACCCAGCAACTCAAGTGCCTTTGGCCCATTTTTTGCGAAGCGTATAGAGGTAAGATTACCGAACCTATTACTCCAGATTTCCTTGCCGGTTTTAAGGCTAATATAAGCCTTAGGAGTTCCTTTGTAGGTATCCCAATAGTCCTCGTCTTTTTCGCGGATTGCATCGAGGTTCATTGGGAAGCCCGTGTCCCAGTCCGCACAGTTTTCTGAATCAGTCATTCCGGGGAAGTCGGGCATTAGTGTTATGTCGGATCGTGGATCGTCCATTGAAATAATACCACCTATCTTAAATTTTTCGTTGCGCTCTTGGAGTTGGCGCATGGTTCCGACTGAGTAGTAACTCAGTTCGACATCATCTCCGATTTTGGCTTGTAAATCGTCAGCCGTCCATTTGTTTAACCAAACAGTGCCAGGTTCAAAATCGGCTAATGCAGAAACCATTGAGTAGGGCGTTGAACGACCTCCTATTTGAATATTATTGACGAAATAGGTAAGTACCTCAGTTATGTTTCCATCTATGAAGCGAGCGGCTTGTGCTAAAGGGCCATCAAGGAAGACGCGAGGCGAACGGAGTTCAATTCCTTTATTGTCTGGAAGTTGTAGCAGTTCAGCTTGAGCATCAGCTAGTTGCCAGTGTTTGGCTAATGCTGCCTGTGCCCGGTTAAGTGGATTGTCACTTAACTTTTCCATATTGCCTATAAGCATCAGGTTTGCCATTTCTTTTTTTTCAATTGCTTCCTGAAGCTGGTCTAATCGCACAAATGCATTGTAAGGAGGCACTTGTGATGCCTTCAGACTAAAACGGCCGAATTCTTTTTCACTAACTATTGCAATTATTTTCATTTGAGCTAGTGATGCGGTTGAGTCCTCTATTGGCGCCATTGGTGCATCACGCGAAAGTTGTGATGGATTATGAACGCGTAAGTTGATAACGTTGCCTACTTTAAGATTGCCTAATTGACTTGCTAGCCGTTCGTTTAAAACGATTCCATCTTCTGGGATATCCTTGAATTCCGGTTGCTTGAGAGCAAGTTCCCAAAACGCTTTGTCTACTCCTAATACAACGACGTTGTTTGCTCTGCTTTGGCCTGAAGGACGTTTTGCTATGCCTGGTAATTGAAGCATAGCAGTAGTGTTAGCCCCGAGCTCTGTCTGAATTTGCTCTGCTAATTTAGCTCGGAATAATCGATCATTTGATGAAAGTGTTAGTTCAACTTTACCCAATCGGGCTTCCGCCATACTGCGCAAACTGCCTTTAACCGATTCTCCTACTAATAATGCGCCAACTAATACCATGGCTCCGACGGCAACGCCAAAGATTGTGCCAACATGGCTTTTGGCGTAATAACGAAATGATTTTAGAACCAGTGACCAGATTGTCATAGCTTAGCTTTCAAATATGCCGTTTTGTAGTTTGTAGGTTGCCCCCATCTTGGCAGCCAGTTCTGTCGAGTGTGTTACGACGATAAGAGTTGCTTGATCTTCAAGATTCAGCTTCACAAGTAATTCGGTCATTGCTTCAGCGTTAGAATAATCTAATGCTCCGGTGGGTTCATCTGCAAGGATTAGACTGGGTTGATTAATGAGTGCTCGTACAACTGCAACCCGCTGACATTCACCTCCGGATAGCTGAGAAGGGCGATGGGTGAGCCGGTGTTCTAGCCCAGAGCGCTCAAGTAGCTGTTTGGCACGTTCTATGGCATCAAATGAAGCTTTGCCTTTTTCAGCTAGTGTAGGGACCAAGACATTTTCAAGGACTGAGCATTGCGGAAGTAGGTGATGTGATTGAAAAATGAAGCCGATCTTTTGATTTCGGACTGTGGCTAATTCTGGCTCCGAAAGATTTGCTAATTCTTGGCCGTCCAGTTGAATATTTCCACTGGTTGGTGAGTCAAGTGAGCCCAGTATATTAAGTAGAGTGCTTTTTCCACAACCGGATGGTCCTACAATGGCAATAGAGTTTCCACGTTTGACTGTGAGTGAGATGTTTTTGAGTACCTTTACAGGACTGCAGTCTTCACTTTCGTATTGCTTGTAGACGTTTTCTAGTCTTAGAACAACGGCGTTGTCGATTGCCATGCGCCAAACGCTACGATACTGATCAAGGTGCGAAAATAAAAATTCCTCCAATTATAAAAAAACCACCCAAAAATTTCTGTTTGGGTGGCCTCAAATTTGATTTTTGGAAAAACTCTAGTTTTTGTCGCCGGTGTTCTTTTCTGGCTGATCTTTTTGCTCTTGCTTAGCTTTTTCGATTTCAGCTTCAAGATCTTCTTTTTTAATTACCTCGATTTTGGCCCCTTTTTTTAATTCCTCAGCGGAAGGAACCTTTATAATGTCACTAGTGACCACTTTTTTGGGAGCATCTTGGGTAAGTTCCGAGGCAGCCTTTTCTTTGCCTTTTATGGAAATAAGATCAACATCAAAAATTAGAGTAGAGTTGGGTCCTATGTTTGGTGGACCAGAAGAACCATATGCTAAATCCGAAGGAATAAAGAAACGAGTAGAACCTCCCGATTTCATTAACTGTAATCCTTCGGTCCATCCTTTAATGACTCCATTTAGCGGGAAGCTTATTCCTTCACCACTATCGAATTCTTTTCCATCAATGAGCGTTCCTTTGTAATTAACGGTGACGGTATCTGAAGCAGTGGGGGAGGGGCCATTGCCTTCTTTGATTGTTTTATATTGTAAACCACTTTCAGTAGCAGTTACACCTTCCTTGGATTTATTTTCAGTAAGAAACGCCTCACCTGCAACCATGTTCATTTGTGCAGTATTATCATCTGCAGGGATTGGAGTATTATTGGTATTAGTAGATTCCTCTTCTTCTTCTTTTTCTTCTTCCATCATCTCTGCACGAGTTTTATAGATTGCATCAAAAGTGAAGCTAGAAACTTTAAATGACCAACCTTCGAGTTTTTTTAGCTTAGTTAAGTTATCATCAAATTCCTTATCCCTATCGCTCTTTAACTTAACTTGATTATCTTTATGCGACTTCTCCCTGCTTGCAACCAGTTGAGTCAGGTTATCTGAGTGTTCCTTGTCGAGCCGTTCTTTGTCTTCTTGCTTTTCTTCTTTGCCTTGTTCACGAGGTTTTGATTCATCGGGTTGAGGCTCGCGAGCCTTTGATTCGTCTTCTTGTGCTACACGAGAACCACTCCCAACTACTGTCATGTAATGATCTTCACCTTTCTTAGCCATCTTGATGTCATACTTATAGCCTTCAAATGTTTCGATATTAGCGGTTACAGCCTTATCCATTCCTAGATCTTCAGGCTTTGCAGATTTGCTTGCAACATCATCGAAGTTGGCAAATCCAAATACACGCCCTGCACTGTTTCCTTTTGATGAATCCAATTTTTCTCCCTCTTTGGGATCAAGTAAATTCATGTCATCACCCTCTTTTTCTCGACTAACTGTCCATGAGTCCCCGGCATTAGGCTGGGATATAGATACAGATTTTATCTTTTCTATTTTGAGGAAATCATCTTTTTGAATCCACTCACTAGCACTTGCCTCTATGTCATTTAACGCACTGGAAAAATCTATCTCTATGACAGAAATTTTTCCGTCCACCAATACGAAGCGTTGGTTGTCGCTAGAACCAAATGGTGAGCCAGCGTTAGCTCCTGATTGTGAACTGTTCTTTTTGCCAAGAACAAGTGATTTTAAAACATTATTATCGGTATCTTTAAAATCAACCTTAGTGCCAGAGTTTTCTTTTTCAACTGACGGATCTATTAGTTCAAATCTGCCATGTTGTTTTTTACTAGCTCGAACCTGTCTAAGTGATTTCAAAGTGACGGCACTTGAGACAAGTTTTTGAATGTTTTCAAAGTTTGCGATAAAGCCATCACGCTCCGTGACAGTCCACTTTTCATCTTTCATTTCCAGTGAAACAGAACCGTCTTTATCGGTAATGGTAATTTTGGATATTTTGGTTGGATCCAGCTTGGTGACAACCTCTTTTCCAATTCCACTTTTGTCGCTTGACTGATTGCTTTGGCCATTATTAGAAGTGAAGAATGCTATCGCTCCTAACACACCCAATACAATTACAGCAATAAGAAGATTTTTATTTTTCATTTTTCTTAAATAGCAGCAGTTTTCTTACGTTTTGAAACAAAAAATATGATGCCTAAAATTATGACTATAATTGGCATGATTCCGATATTAGCTAATTTGATCCATAGTTGAATCATATCAATTTCAGCACGAAGCTCTTTTCGGATTTCCCTAATCTGTTTTCTTTTTTCTAATTCTTTTTTCTGAATATCTTTAAGTGCTTCTGGATCAATCGAGAGAGTGAATTGGTTACTACCTTCACCAGTGCTTTCCATTTTAGTTTTTTCTTGAAGAATAGCCTGTTGTTCAGCTTCTAACTTTTTAAGTTTTCCTTCAAACTTTGACTGAGCATCTCTTTCAAGATCCATAATAGTTGTGAACGGCCGGTTTTGATTTCGGCTTCGAATATTTATTAAAGTGCCGTCGCCGAAGTGGTCTACAAGGTTTTGTATAAACGCAATATTTTCGCTAATTACGAATCTTTGTTGAACTAGAAAATGTTCATCTGAAAGCAGGTCAGTATCGCCAATAAGACACACATGATTTTCATTATCAGTTTCCTTTATTTGGGTCGACTCTTCCTCTATTTCTTTCTTGTCTTCTTCGTTGTCAGTTTCTCCGGAATTCGGTTTCCCATCAGGAAATGCAGTTGTAAATTTCCCACTAAGCTTCAATGCTAATGTGTATTTTTTTGTGCCGACGGGTTTTCCATCTTCACTGCCTGTAAGGAATGAATCCATGACTTTTGCACCATTAAACTGAGAGGACATTCCGTCGACTAATTTGGCTTGTTCAGAACTTGAGATAAGCTCGGTTGCTTTTAGACCTGTAGCTAATTTGCTAGTATCAAAACTGCCAACGTAGGGTAGGCGAATTGTACCTAAG
>SHAK01000082.1 GCA_004213515.1 Limisphaerales bacterium
TACCGAATTAGTTGTCGCAACAGTTGCGAGCACTGGCTGAGTAGACAAAGATGCAGCTGTATCTCCATTAACAAGACCTGTGTAACTAACAGTTAAAGCTGGATTATCAGTTCCGTACACCTTGGTTTTATTATCGGCTGTCACAACAAGGTTCGTTTTTTTGATTACGATCGAAGTAACGTTCCATGCTTGGGCGTAAGTCGTATCGCCTAATGCAAGACCTGCGATGTTGACTGTTCCCGTTCCAGTTACTGCAACTTTACCATCACGATCAACGTATGCCGGTCCCGACACAAATATGAAAACTGGATTGCTAGAGGTTGATGTCGCTTGCACGTCAATTGGAGATACCCCATAAAGTATATCTCCAGTTGGAAGTGTGAATGAAACTGTCTGCGCTGTATCTCCAGCTGCCACCTGCCCTGGCAAGGCAAGCAACATGGCCGCTACTATCGATAGCGATCCCGCAACAATCCGTTTGAATATGGCTCCTTTGGTTCCGTTTGTTTTTTTCATATATTAGAAAATTTTTATAAGTACTAGAGACAGCAATACGGGCGGTGTTAAACCGCCTGTTGACAACTCTAATTTACAAACCCGCCGGATTTGGCCAAAATCAAGCCGGTATGGCAAGTCTTTTATACACAAGAATTTCAGTCTTTTTTTTTAAAAAATAGAAAATGTGCAATAATTTATAATATTTTTAAGCTTTTTTGCTAAAAAAATTAAGTTTTTAACTAGGATTTATTAAATCATTAAGATTAATATATTCTTAGCTTCACTTCGAATTTACTTTTAATACTCCAGTTAAATATTTGAAAGTATAGTTAGTAGATTCTGCTCCACTTGGAACAATACGTGTCTTTTTTAAAAAACCTTTTCCTGTTTCAATGATTTTAGCTGAGGCAGGCTTTTTTAGGCTTTTTACACTATCCCCGTCAGCAAACCCCTTATATTCTATAGTTAATTCAGGAGTATTTTCACCTTTAATCATGGTCTTATCCTCTGCGATTACAGTTAATTCTGCTTTTGTCACCTCTAAGGTCAAAAGAATTGGTTTAGCAGCAAGAAATTGATTATTTCCATTTTGAATAGCGATCAAGCGAACCAATCCCGCTCCCTTAATAGTTAAAAATCCAGCTTGATCGATCACAGCAGGTCCGCTTGCTAAAATTGAAACTGGCAATTTTGAAGAGGCTAAAGCGCTTATCTTGAATGGCTTAGCTCCATAAATCTTCGATGTTATTTTCTCGACAGCAATAGTTTGTGATTCTTTTGCCTGGATTTCAAAAGAAGAAAACCCACAAAAAAAACATATAAAAAAACTAAACGCTAAAAGTCTCATTCTGGTTTTTTCCATTAAATCTTTGGATTATTTTTTAGGCATAAACCTATAGGTTTAGTAGTTGTATAATTGTTGTTAAGCAAGGCTAATTCGCACAAATAAACTAAAGTACTTTGGCCACTATCATTGTATAATCATCTTCCTGTTCGGCTCCTTGAGAAAAATCCGCAACCATTTTAAAAACCGAATTAACTATTTCAGCCGCACTCAAGGAACGATTTCGATGCAATTCATCTATAACTCGTTGAGCACCGAACAACTCCCCTTCAGAATTGGGGGTTTCCGCCAAACCATCTGTTAAGAGAATAATAATATCTCCCTTCACCAATTTTAGAGGACCTTCAACTTCGTAAGGGGCATCTGGAGTAACTCCCAGAGCTATGCCCGTTCTCTTCATTTTACTCTTTATTTGGCCTTTTTCTCCAATAATGTAACCAGGAGTATGACCAGAACTGCTGTGGGCAATCATTTTGGACTTAGAATCTAGCTTAACCAAATGCATAGTAATAAATCGGTCCTTACCAACGTCCTCACCCACCATATTGTTAGCTCGAGCAAGTATATCACCCAAATGATGACGATTTCGAACAAGAAGCCTAAGATATGCACGAGTTTCCGCCATAAGCATCGCAGGCCCAGCTCCATGACCACTTACATCTGCTACCGCGAGAACCAATTGTCCATCGGTCGTCTTAAGGTAATCAAAATAATCTCCTCCAGTCGCTGCTGCTGGACTAGACGCACCTGCAATATCAAATCCATCTATAATTGGTGCTTGTTTAGGAAACAAATGCTGCTGAATCTCTCTAGCTACACGGAACTCTTCAGCAGAGTCTCGAATCGCAGCTTGACTCTTTAATCGTTCGGTAACATCACGGACATTAAGAACTACTCCCTCTATAGCTTCATCATTAAGTAAGTTTTGAGCAGTTGCATCCAGTACTCGACTATCCCCATTCGCATCAATGAAACGCCCTTCAAAAGAAAAACTAACTAATTTTTGGCTAAGCGATCGAAAGTATTCATTCTTAATCTTAAGTCGAAATGACTCTTCTGCAAATTGAAACCAATCTTTACCAATAAAATCATCTTCTTTTTTACCTAGCACCTTTTCACAAGCAGGACTGATAAAACTAACTACTCCCTTAGAATTTAGGACTACTATTATATCTGAAGCATTCTCAATTAATGTTCGGTGCCGCATTTCACTTTCTCGAAGCTCTTTAATCGCCTTACGTCTAGATACTCTCACCGCTGCATCTCGCAATTCACGCTCAACTGCAGGAACTAAACGGGCTAAATTTCCCTTCATTAAGTAATCATTGGCACCCTCTCTCATTGCAGCCACAGCGGTATCCTCCCCAATACCTCCTGAAACAATTATAAAAGGGATATCTAGTTTTGTATTCCTTAATACTTCAAGGGCTTTAGGTGCACTGAACTCTGGTAAGTTATAATCGGCAAGAATCACTTCCCATTTTTCATGGTTTAAAGCCTCAACCATTTCACTAGCTGTCTCAACCCTCTTAAAAGTTGGAATAAATCCTCCGGACTTTAACAAACCAACTAACATTCGAGCATCAAACTCCGAATCCTCTACCACGAGGACACTCAAAGGCAGCTTCGCTCCGTTTGTATCCTTTAATTGGTCTGTGGCTTCACTCATTTTCGCTTTTAACTTGCCCAAGTTAAACCGTTCACTTGTTTTTGCGAAGCCTTGTTTACTCATTCAAGTGTTTTAGTTGACAACACTTACCCAAGCCTAAAGCATTTCGAAAACGAACTAGTATTTTATATGAAACAACTTTCAGTCATAATAATTCTAATCTACTTAGCATTAGATTTCTCATCTCACGTCCATGCTGAATCTTATACTCTTAACACTCGCTATCGAAATAAAGATGCATCTGGGCACTGGGCAATAAGAGAACAAAAAGTTCTATGGAATGTAAAAGAAACTGCTGTGATTGTATGTGACATGTGGGATTTACATCATTGCAAAAACGCCGTTGGAAGAGTGAGAGAGATGACTCCAAGAATGAATCAATTTATAAACAAGGCGCGCAACAGCGGTTCTTTTATTATCCATGCGCCTTCGTCCTGCACCAAATTCTACAATGACCACCCTTCACGACAACGCGCACTTAATGCTCCTAAAGCAAAAGACTATCCAAAAGCTATAGAAAACTGGTGTAATTGGATCGACAAGGCAGAAGAACAACAAGGCTACCCCATAGACCACTCAGACGGAGGCGAGGACGATGACCCTGTAGAACATGCGGCTTGGGCAAAACACCTTTCGGAAATTGGTCGTAACCCTAGGAGCCCATGGAAACGTCAGGTAGAAGGAATAGAAATAGATCCAAAGTATGATGCCATCAGTGATAATGGCTTTGAAATATGGAATATGCTTGAAGCCAGAAATATCAAGAATGTAATGCTTGTTGGAGTACACACAAACATGTGTGTACTGGGTCGCCCATTTGGACTAAGAAATATGTCTAGGAATGGAAAAAATGTATTGCTAGTTCGCGACCTTACGGACGCAATGTACAATCCAGCTCGTTGGCCATATGTAAATCACTTCCGAGGCACTGAATTGGTCGTTGAACATATTGAAGAACGCGTATGCCCAACCACTACGAGCGATCAGCTGCTTGGTGGTAAAACATTTAAATTTAAAGGAGACAATCCACCACATATTGTTTTCATGATTGGCGAAAAAGAATATAGCACAGCCCTAACCCTTCCAGCTTTTGCAAAACGACATCTCGAATATAGAGGCATTCGATGCACTTTTGTGAATGTTGATGAAAACAACCCTAACAATTTTCCAGGACTAATTGCATTAAAGGATGCCGACTTGCTATTCGTCAGCGTCCGACGTCGCACCCCTAGCAAGATACAACTCGAACTCATACGTAATCATTTTGCTAAAGGAAAACCTCTGGTTGGGATTCGCACCGCAAGTCATGCCTTTGACAGCGATCCCCCTAGCAATAAATATGTTCGCTGGTCCGAATTCGATGACGCAGTCCTAGGCGTTGATTACAAAGGTCATTACGGAAATAAGCCACCAAAAGCCCCGGCCACTTTAGTGAGTGTCAATAGACACACAGCAAACCACTCAATTCTCACTGGCATCAACCCAGACGCGTTCGAGGCTAAATCCCATTTGTACAAAAATAAAAAACTATCCAAAAACGTTAAAGTACTTCTCACGGGTACTCTCGAGGGACAGGATAATGTTATTAATGAACCTGTCGCTTGGACGAACACTGTAAACGGTAGCCGAGTTTTTTATACTTCACTCGGCAGCAAAGAAGATTTCAATTTATCCGTTTTTAAAAGGCTGCTATTGAACGGTGTACTTTGGGCTATCGACGAGCCTATCCCTCCTGCTGACCCACGAGTGATTGCACACAACTAGCCATCCTAATTCATAATATAATCACACCCATCACTCCAAGGTGTCGATCGTTATGATATACAAAACCGCCAACCCGTTTCCCGATTTTGAGTGACCGAGTTTTAGCAGTTTTCACTACATAAACACCTAAGATTTCTTAGCCTTACTTCAACTTGACCAAACAACAAAAAAACCTACTCCAAAAGAAGTCGGCTTAAAAATTTTGGAATAATAATTATGGTTTAGCCGGAGCCAACACAGTTGTTCGTTTGATCTTTGAAGTCGGCGTGGCATCAGCAGCCAAGTCCCCCAAAGCATATTGCAACCCATCCAGACAGTGTTTTATCACTCCTGGATTCCAAAAGGTTGATTCGTTGTGGCCAAAGTTAGTATAAAAAACACGACCACCTTCAAATTTACGTAACCATGAGACAGGTACATAGCGACCGCCTTCGGTGTACTGTTTTTTTAATGCTAAATTACGGTTTAGCGGACCCATAGTCTGTGATTTGCTCAAATCGAGGCTAATCAAAATACGAATTTCATCTTCCCCAACAAACGTTCCCGGCTTGTATTGATAAATCTCATCCTTAAGCCAAAAACCCTTACCCTTAAACGCCCTATTAAGAGTATGCTTGGGATCATTAAGTTTAAAAGACCATGTGCCGCCAGCATTCCACGGGTGACCGTCAAACTGACCACCAACCATGCGAGCGGCAGCTTTCCATTTATAGAAATTATCACTGGCGGCATGAATCCCAGCGACCCCTTTACCTTGCTTCAAGAAATTGAGCATAGCATCACGCTGAGTGTCATTTTGAAAAACCAAGTGAGTGGTGTTGTTAAAAAGAATTGCGTCATATTTTGATAAATTTTCTTTATTAAAAACCGAGTACTCATCAGCTATGTCCGCAGTGAAAGCTCCTGTCTTTTTTCCAAGTTCTTTGATGGTATAATTGCCAATCGCTATAGAACCATGCACAAAACCTTCGCAACGGTAAAAAACCAATAATCGACGTTCCTTCTTTGGCTTTGCCAAGGACTTGAGTGGAAGCGCGACCTGCACCTTTCCCTTCTGGCCCTCGCTCACAGGCTTGAGTCGTTTCGGATCCCAAGCGGCTTCCACTACCGAAGCTGCAAACACACAAAGGGCCATAAGTACAATTGTTATTTGTTTCATAAAATTAAATATAGGAATTAGATAAAACATAAGACAACAAGAAGTAAATGTGTAGATCTTTCCAAAAAAAATTAGGCTAGTCTTTCTGCTCTAATTTTTTCTGATTCTTTGAAGGAAAAACTTCGTCCGTAACAATGTCATCAAACAATTTTAAAGGAATTTGTACAGGCACTAAAAACAACTTAGGAATATGCTTAAATTTCATCTTGGGTTTATTTAAGGTGCCTTCAACCTTAAACTTTAGCATACGCTCAATAGGCTTCAGAGCCAAATTTAACACAGGGCCTAAAACGGGGCCGATTACCCATGTGTCTCGAAGCGGCTCGGCCACTACACCAGCGTTACTAATCTTACCGTTAAAATCTACATGACCTGTATACTGCAATCGAACAAGGGGTGATTTTAGTTCTACGTTCCGAGTTTTAACGATGCTATTGACGATCTTAAAATCCCCTGCGCCCTTGGAGAATTTGCCGGCGCCTAAGCCCGGCGTCATTTGATCCAATACCGGGGAAAAAACCCCCAGAAGAGGTAACTCCCACAAATACCCATCCTTTAGAGTCACACTTGCACTTCCGTTCCAACTCGACCAGTCATTAGATAAAGCTTTAATATCAAGATTCCCATCAATTTGACCACTCAACCCAGAATCACGTCCGAGAACGTCTGACATAAATCCAGTTAACTCCATCTCCTTAGCATGCAATTGAAAATCAATTTCAGAGGACTGTTTATCCTTAAACTCCGAAAAAAAATCGCCATTCAATTCCCCACCATAAAACTCTGATACTACATTCGTTAGAGTTATAGTGTGGCCGGTCCAAAATATTTCACCATTCATATCACGTGAATTAAATCTATTGAATTTAAATGCCCCACCGTCAACATCAACATGCAAACTTGCGGAGTTTCTTCCAGCCCCTGTTTGAATCCAGCCATCAACCTTTACTTTTGGTGGATCAATAAATTGATAAGGCTCTAAAGCCCTAGCAGTTTTTGGCCCAATGGCTTTAAACACTGCAGCAGGATCAACTTCCCCCACCCCGTTAACCAGGCTAAGCCGCTTATCTTTCAAATCAAACGCAAGCGCATCCAAAGTCACCACTCCTTCAGGGCGTGCTAATCTCACATCAACAGCATGGAGCACCCCATTGGTCAGTGTCATCTTAGCTGTCATACTGTTCACCTGTTGCGCACGAAATGTAAAATTTGTAGCGCCTAAATTTGCATCAAAACTCGTTAGACTTGGCTCTTTCCAGCGCCCCCAAATTTGCCCTTCTATAACAGGGGAATTTTCAAAAACAAAAAACTCAAAAGCTCTTTTTTGTTTTTCATCTTTTAATGCCGGCATAATCACACTCGGATTAATTGAACTATGAAAATCAAAATGAAAATCCCGACTTTCTGTTTGAGTTCTCAAGGCAAATTCCAGATCCCCTTCAGGACGCCTAGCAATCAAATTCGGCAACAGCCAAACTTGATTAGTGTACTGCAAATCTGTTCGTGCGCCATCAAGCTCAATTCCTCGAAAAGATAATGGTCCAGAATTAACCTTTCCATTAATCACAAGTGAAGGTCTTA
>SHAK01000083.1 GCA_004213515.1 Limisphaerales bacterium
CTAATTCAAGCGCACGCAAAAGTTCTGAAAGAGCATCTGAATATTGGCCTAATTGAATCAAAACAACACCAAGATTAATATGGGCTCGCTGAAAATCTGGAAATTTATCTATTGCAGTACGATATTTAATAACAGCTTTAGAATTATTATTAGCCTGAGCATATAGGTTGCCTAATGTGAAATCCAAAGCAGCACTAGATTCGGCTTCAATTTTGCTTATCAACATTGAAATAGCTTTATCAGGATCCTGTTTAATCACTGGAATTAATTTATCAAACAACTCTTTTTCTTCCGCATTGATGTTAGGTTCAACCTCAGATTTTACACCATAAGTCGCCATAAACTTGTTAACAAATTCTGGACTACTCCAAAATTTATTTGCCTTTGAAAAACTCGGCTGTGCTTGAGCACTTGAAATAATACACAAGTAAATTACAAACAACAAAGTATACCAAGGGGTTCTATTTGTTTTCATTTTATTATTGTCCACCAAATAAAAAAGGCTGAATCTTTCTTACAGTAACGGGCTTCCCGTTTTTTATAGCGGGACTAAATTTCCATTTTTTAATAACTCTTGTTACTTCCTTTGTAAAACTCAGGTGGGTAGAGCTTTTAACCTTGTAATCAGTTACCTTTCCTCCCTCGTCAATCACAACCCATATATCCACTCGACCTTTTACTTTGTTCCTAATTAACCGGAGTGGATATTTAGGATTAATCTGAACCAAGGCTCTAGGCTCTCTATCTACTTCAGAAAGGTCAAATATTTTCATCTCTGTGATAGTATCTGAACTTACTTTAGGATTTAAATTTGCATAAACCCCTACACCTCCTACTCCTGGGTTAAGTACTAGCTCCAACTGCTTCAAAGTTAACAATTCTTGCTCTTCTAACAGCTCAAGCTTCTCCTCTTCCTCTTCTAAATTCGGTGGTGGTGGCGGTGGCGGTGGTGGCGGCGGCGGCGGCGGCGGCAAAGTCACATCAACCTTCAAGAGAAAGTTCTTAGGGTTAGAGCCTGTTAGCTGCTGCGTTAAAGGGAGAATCAGGAATAATAATAAGGAAATAGATGCCCCTCCTAAAAGGCCAGCTACAAGCCCCCGTTTATTTGATTCAATCTTAAATACTTTTCCCATACAACTAAGGAAGATCAGCCGATAAACTTATATTTTTCGCACCTCCAAGTTTTGATTCATCTATAACGCGAACAACTAAACCGGCGTTTGAACCTTCGTCAACTTGAACAATAACAGGCATATCTTCTTTATTCGTCAATCTCCGAATAACAGCTCGCACACCACTCACCCCAATTTCTTTTCCTCCATATACAACTTGGCCTTTTGAAGTAACTGCAATAAGTATGCTATTTTTTTCTAACTGTACCGCTGAAGCTGCCTCAGGCTTCTCAACTTCAACTCCCGTCTCCTCAACAAAGACCGTTGTTACAATAAAAAATATCAGAAGAATGAACACCATATCAATCAATGGTGAAATATTTATATCCATTCCTTCATCATTACTTGTAACGGATCTCCTCCCCCTCATCCAATTTCTTTCTTTTTAAATTGCTGCAGAGTTAAGCTTTCCAGTCTAACCAAAAACGTTTCATACTCATCTTTTCGACGCTTAATCAAATAAGCCAAGAAATACCCAGGCACTGCAATCAACAGTCCCATCTCTGTTGTAATCAACGCCTCTGAAATTCCACTCGCTACAACATCCAGCAATTTACCACCTCCAATAGATAATCCTTTAAATGTTATGAGCATTCCCATAACTGTACCTAATAATCCTAATAATGGTGCCGTCGCAATAAGTGTATTTAGATAGACTAGTCGTCTTTCAAAAAACGGCAAACAAGAGGCGAATACTTCACTAAAACGGCTATATATATCTGACAACTCGAAGACTCCGTCCTGAGTAAAACGAATAATTCGCCCCACTTCACCTTCACTTTTCTTAGGATCTTCTACCCATTTGATCAAGGTTTCATCATCGAGATTGCGAAAACTGCGACGCGTTAAGGATAACAATAAGTGAACAGCTACGCTGTAGATCAAAAATGCGACCAAAATTAACGGAAACATAACTACTCCCCCAGATTCCCAAGTAGTCCAAATAAAATCAATTGTCTCCTTAAAAGACATCTTAATTCCTTGGGGTTAATCCATTTACAAAGCCAACAGCTGTTTGCTCCATACTCCCAAGTATTCCCTTCGATTTTCGCGATAAAAAAGCAAACATCAAAAAACATGGGACAGCTATAATAAGGCCATACTCTGTCGTTACTAACGCCTCTGAAATCCCGGATGATAACCTCTTAGGGTCGCCTGTTCCGAACACCGTAATTAATTTAAAAGTATTAATCATCCCAGTTACTGTACCCAATAACCCCAACAATGGAGCCGTAGCAGCTGTTAAGGAAAGGAACGCCAAAAAACGATCGAGCTTAGGTTTTGTATGCAGCATTTTCTCATAAAGAATCTCTTCTAAAAGATCCTTACTTTGACTCTTATTATGAATAGCAATCTCAAGGAGCTCACCAGCAGGGCCTCTAATTCTCTTGGCTAATACTAAAGCAGTTTCAGTATCCTTCTCGTTAATTTTATCTAAGACATCTTGAAGTTTATTTGGTCTAACTTGATCAATAGAGGCTAACTGAACCCACTTATACAGTGAAACCAATGTCGCTAATAAACCCAGACATAATAATGGCCAGATAACTACGCCTCCTTTATTAATATGTTCCCACCATGATTCCTTAACTTGTTTAAGTTTCAAGGCATTACCCATAGTCGAGTCAATTGGTAAATCACCAGCCCCCAAATCAATTGTATTCTTAATACCTAAAGAAAAATCCTCATCCTCCAAATCAATCAATGTGGCTTTGGTAGTTCCACGCAACTGTTCAGCCATTCCAGATATTCCAGAATTACCAGAAAACATAACAACAGGACCAAGCATGACCAATTTACCTCTTTCTGGCACCCCATCTACAATCGCAGATCCTTCAAATACGTGACCGCCTAGTAAATTTTCCAAGCGTTCCAATGCTGTGTTAACCACAACAAGCTGATTAATAAAAACCTGCTCCGCATTAACTGTAGGATTCTCGTTAGACTGTCTTGCTTCCTTAACAATATCGGCATACTGATCTTTCTCACTAGCATGAATACGGGCTTCAAATCTTCGCATATACTCTTCTAAAAGAGTTTTCCTTAAATAGTCATTCTGATCCTTAAAAGCTTTTTCCTCTGCCTTTAATCTATCCAAATCAATTGCTTTACGATCATTAGATTGAATAGCATTAGAATAATCACGGCGCTTGATAATCACATTGCTTTCTAATTGATTCAGCTCTCTAGCTAATGGAATCTTCTCATCTGCTATCTTTTTTTCCAATACCGCTAATTCTTTAAGAGCTTTATCCAAATCCACCTTGGTAGATGTTACTGCAGCATTGAATCCTTGAGAGTAAACATCTGAATATCCAAGGCTTAAAACAAACAAGTAAATCAAAAATCTCATAATCAATAATTCACCTATTTAATCTCTACAGGAACAGATACGAATTCTGCTGGTCGACGGCTCTCGTATATATCTATTACTTTTCGAATTTTAGGAGCTAAATCGTTATTAAGCGACCATACCCAACCCTCTGGACCTGGGAGACCAGTTCCAGCAATTGTATTATTCTGATTAACAAAATAAGCCTGGCCAAGACCAAGGTAAACCACTTGCACCTGACGTTCTTTACCTCCAGCGTCCTTGCGGAACTCTATTGTCATTGAGATGGCTGAATTAAAACGATCAGCCTCATTCAGCATCGCAACTATATTTTGCATACGCTCAGCAACTGAAAAATCACGAAGATCCTTTTGTTCTAAAGGAATACGATTACGAACTCCTGCTGTCCTATCTTTAAGAGATTCTGGGAACCGAGACATTATAATCAATGCCTGACGTTCCATCTTCCATAAGGCATCATCCACAACCTTGTTGGCTTTTTTTAAATCCTCCAGACTTAAATTAATACGTCGTTTATCTATATCCGCCTCAGAGTCGAGTTCTTTAGCCTGCTTGATTTCATTTACCAACAAGTTCAGCTCTTTTTTTAACAACCCAATAGATTGACTGATATTCTCTTGTTCAACTCGCCAATCAGCCCTCTTCTTGGCAATTAGCTGTCTTGTTTGAACCCATTTTTCAATGTGAGTGCGAGTTCTATCAAGTTGAGTTTCCTGAGCTATACCAAAATCCCATGTCAGCAAAAAACCAAAAAAGGCTGAGAATAATGAGCCGCATGATAGGTAATTCATTTATTATTATCGTTTGTGGTTCTCCTAACAGAAGGAAAGCAAAGAGAAAATCTCAGATCGCCACTACCCAAGCAAGTATCAACTTTAATCTACTGCTAAGACTTAACAAACAATCACTACTAGAAATTCTAAGTCTTCAAAGAAAAAACTATATCCATAAAAAAAGCCCTACCAATCAAGGCAGGGCTGAACAAAAGATTAAAAATCAAATAGGCTTATATTTTTTATGACGATAACGCTCATGAACCCACTTGAAATCAGGATTTTTAGCAGTTCCTCCAGGCCAAAAAAAACTATTACTTCCTTCAGACGAAGCTTTAGCAGCTTTTAATGTCTGCGCATCAATAAACTTATGGTTCTCAGAATGACCGTCAGCAAAACTAAATGAGCTGTCATTACCATGAGCGACAGCGAATGGGTCAACCCAACCAGTTGGAACATTAATCACCCAAGTTCCTAAATTTTCATTTCGAGGATCTTGCTCTTCAACGAAAACCATAGACATTGCAGGGTCTGGTATTTCAGATACTTTTGTAAAATATGGCTGTGAGCCTCCAGTTGCCGTAGATCCCTGCCACCCTCCTCCATTCATTGGATTAGCTTTAGAGTAACTTACCCATGCCCAAAGACCTTGGTTTCTTCCTTGCTTAGCTCGTTGATCACCAGGGCAATGATAAACTCCCGCACTTGGGCAGTATTCCCAAAGGGGGCTAACCATTAAACCGGCTTTAGCTCCCTCCAGTTTACGATCAATACCTTTAGCACCTTTTGAATAGCCTCCCTTAGGAGTTATTGCACCAGCCCAAAAGCCTCCACGTCCCATACCATAAGTTCTACCATCTTTGTGTTTCCACGGTGCGCTAGGAATAATGTCACCCTTTCCTCCTGAAACAACAGGAGATGATTCATCATTATCATCTGCAAACATTGTAAATCCTAAGCCAAGTTGTTTTTGGTTGTTCAAACAATTCGCTCCAAGAGCTTTACCTTTTGCTTTAGCCAAAGCAGGCAAAAGCATGCCGGCAAGTATGGCTATAATTGCTATAACCACTAGCAATTCGATTAAAGTGAAACCTTTTTTGTTTGATAAATGGATTATCTTCATAAGCCTAAAATTAAGTGCTGAGTTCCAAAATTAGCCTCCTCAACAAGCATAGCAAGCCCATTTTAAGATTATCAATTGAATCCAATAGAACATACAGTTAAGAAGCTGAATCAATTATTACCTAGTGCATTTGATCAATAGACCCTGGTGTCTTTGAAGTTGCCCAGTAGCTTTTGATTTTAAGATTCTTAAATGCCCGAAAATTAAGCAAATCTTTACCAATAAGCCGCAAAAAAAGACCAAGCGGAGCAATCACAACACAAAACATCAAAAACAATAGCACCGCACCAAAAACTCGACCAATTTGGAAACCAATTGCCATACCAACCCTATAAACAGCACCGCTAACTATATTAGAAAGTAGTCCAATAATCAGAAGTAAACCAATTACACTCCAAGCTACATAAGCAGTCTGCCAAGTGATAAATAATTTCCAAATGAGAACGCCTACTACAATTGATAGCATTGAAGTAAACGAAAGAAGGTATTTCTTCCAATCACTGGGGGTTTTCTTTAAACGATATCTCACTTTAATCTGGAATAGGATCGAATTCTTGCTGTGGTTTTGCCTCCGGCTGATCACCACGCTTCAACAAAAATGGACCAATCGCTAACCAATCTATAGAAGTATTAACAAAGCATCTGTAAGCATCTTCCGGAGTGCAGACAACTGGTTCACCACGAACATTAAACGATGTATTCAATAAAACTCCACAGTTTGTTTTAGATTCAAAACACTTAAGAAGTTTCCAAAATAAAGGGTTCTGATCTTTATTTACAGTCTGAACTCTAGCTGAGCCATCAACATGAGTTACAGCAGGAATTGTTGATCGCTCGTACTTAATCCTATCAAAACCTTCCTCTTCTTTATCCAAAACTTTTTTTAGTTGTGACTCAGCAACATTAGCAACCTTTAACATATAGGGAGAACTTCCTTTTAAATCAAAATATTCACTTGCTCTCTCCTCTAAAACAGCTGGAGCAAACGGTCGAAAAGATTCACGAAATTTAACCTTACGATTAATGGAAGACTGAAGAGAAACTAGACGGGGGTCACCTAGTATAGAGCGATTACCTAACGACCTAGGACCAAACTCCATTCGCCCCTGAAACCATCCTACAATTTTCCCGTCCTCCAATAATTCTGAAACACGATCCAGCAACTCTCCTTCATCAAAACGTAAATACACAGCATCGAAACTACCTAATGCTTCACAAATTTCTTTTTCGTTATATTCAGGGCCTAGCAGACTCCCATTCATATCGTCGCCTGTTGATTCCGGGAGAGTTAATGAGGCAGCATGATTAATTCCCTTATTAGACAGCGATTGATTCCATACTTCCAGCGCTGCACCTAGCGCTCCGCCAGCATCGCCAGCAGCGGGCTGAATCCATATATCTTCAAACACTCCAGAACGTTGCAATATCCCGTTGGCAACACAATTCAAAGCAACACCGCCAGCAAGGCATAGCCTAGTCTCTCCCGTTATCTCTTTAGCTCTAATGGCTAAACGTGAAACCGCCTCGTTAATAACAAACTGAATAGAAGCTGCAATGTCCATATGGCGTTTATCAAAAGGTGCCTCAGGTAAACGCGGCGGACCTCCAAACAAACTATTAAATCGATTATTAGTCATCCGACTCCCTGTTAAAAAACTGAAGTAATCTAGGTTAAGGGAAAATGAACCATCATCTTTTAGATCAATTAATTTCTCTAAAATAAGATCGGCATATAAAGGCTTTCCATAAGGAGCCAACCCCATCAACTTATATTCACCAGAGTTTACCCTGAATCCGCAATAGGAAGTAAAAGCAGAATAAAGAAGGCCTAGAGAATGAGGAAATCGAATCTCACTTAGCATT
>SHAK01000084.1 GCA_004213515.1 Limisphaerales bacterium
ACTCAACGCAGCATCAACTACCTTATTAGATTTAGATTTTTTACTAGTGATCGACCGAAGAGCAGCTAAGCGCACTCGAGGATGTTCATCAGATATTCTTGTAGCTAGCAGGCCCTCAACATCAGTAATTCGTGAATGCCACTCACTAAGGACTTGAACTGCAGCTGTTCGAACTCGGCCGTCCTTAGCTTCAAGAAGCTGATCGAGTAGCTCCTTGTTTACGACGTCCAGAGATTGGTAAATCCATAAACCCTCCAAAAGCATTTGTTCTTCAACTTGCTTTGAGACCCATTCTTTCAGCATGGGCAAAACTTTAATTTCACCTCTTTCCTTTAGAAGTCTTCGAGCTTTTTCGCGTTGAAAACCATTAGGGGATTTAAGCTTCTCTAATAGCCCCTCAACATCTAGTAGAGTCAAATCAATCTTATCAACTTTTGCTCTCCCCTTATAACTCAATCTCCAAATTCGACCGTGCACATGATCTCTTCTCTTGTCACGAAAATCTACTTCACCATGTTGAATAATTGGATTTGACCAATCAGCAATATATAAAGCTCCATCAGGACCCATTTTCACGTCTATCGGGCGGAAAGTAACACTTGGAGAACGCAATACATCTGGCATCTCTTGAGTAACATAAGACGATCCCTTTTCGCTAATATCAAATCGAACTAAACGATGAGCTCTAAAATCACATGTAATTGCGTCTCCTTGCCAATCATCGGGGAAATGCTCACTACGAACTAATTCTAAACCACAGAATTTTGGGTATCTCCCTGGACTAACGCTCTCAAGAAGCTTTGGCGCACGAGCATAAGTGAAATACATTGCCCCCGGAACTCCATAACTTAAACCCTGCCCTCCTGCACCATCTGTCACAAATGACTGACCAAATTTATCATAGTGATGTCCCCATGGATTACAAAAACCGCGAAGAAATATTTCAGCCTTTAGTGTTTCAGGTCTCATACGCCAAACCCCACCACTTTCTAAACGATGCACTCCGTGAGGAGTCTCCATATGCGTTCTGATGTATATCGACTGATTAAAGTACAAACGGCCGTCAAAACCCCACCTAAGAGAATGCAATATGTGGTGCGTATCTTCAGTTCCAAAACCTGCAGCAATAACACGACTCTCGTCGGCTTTCCCATCACCATCGTTGTCTTTAAGATGCAACAGTTCGGTACTTTGACCAACATAAACACCATCGTCGCCAGGCTCAATACCGGTAGGAATTAATAAATTATCCGCAAAGACGGTAGACTTGTCTGCTTGACCGTCATTATTTAAGTCCTCTAATATAATAATTTTATCACTTGCCATCTGCCCAGGAAGTATTTGAGGATAAACTTCAGAACTAGCAACCCATAGACGACCTTTTGCATCAAAATTCATTTGAATTGGTTTAGCAAGATGAGGGTTTTGAGCAAAAAGTTGAATTTGTAATCCTTCACCCAAATTAAATTCAGGCAACGGCTGAGGATTAAAAGACTCTTGAACAATCTTCACTTTAGTATCTGGAACATCATCATTCGAAGACTTCAAGTCTTTCCATTTTGACGCAATTATGAATTTATACTTTCGGCTATGCACTTTGTTTAAAGTAAAAATTTCTGATTCTTTATCTTTTATTAATGGATCAAACTTAGGAATTTCACTGAAATTATTGCCCTGCTCATGACGCCGAAAACCCCACAAATAAGCTTGGTTTTGGGGCCTAGAACGATGAAAAAAAAGTTCATTTTTTTCCACTATCAATTTACGGATTCTCTCTGCTAAATCAACGTCTGGACCTTTATCAAAAAAAGCACCTTTAATCCAATCACTACTAGAAGCGGTAAACGCCTCTTCGCCATCAATAACAAGTGTATAATCACCGTCAGGACAATCTTGAATTTGAATTCTACCAATTGATGTTCTAGCCCTAATTGCATCAGTTTCTTTCTTGCCATTAAAAACGGGAGGCAGTGCCGCTATATCAGCATTTAATGTAATCCCATCCTGATCTCGCTTAATATCGGTTAACTTAATACCGTATCCTCCTGATCTCTCGGAACCATCACCTAACACGCTAAATCTAAAAACTGATGATAAGTAGCCAATAGAGTTCTCTGTGGCTGCTGCCATGTTCCAATATCCATACTCATTAAGGTGAATTCCATTATGTGTCACCGGCGCTACCGAGGATCCAGGGCGGCGTTTAAGCATCCTGTATAAATCAACAAACCAAGCATCATGCTCCTTAGCCAAACCACCAATAATCTCACGATATTTTTCCAAATTAAAATTATGTTTCCTCCCATCGGGAAGCTTACCTCCAAGATCCTCATGAGCAATTGGACTCAAAAACACTAATCGCAAGGGGTTTTTTTTGCCTGCATTGGATTTAATATGCGCTACTAAATTTTGGTAACTCGATTTGAACTGCTCTAAAGTAGATCCGTCCAATGAGCTAGCCATACCATACCCAATAATCACTACATTAGGTTTAATATCTGCAATTTGTTTTTTTAATTGAATCCATCCTTCATTATCCGGCTCATGACCAGCCTGACGAGTTCCTAATCCATCACGAGCTATCCCAGCTGGAGTGTCACCCGACCAACCAATATTTTTAAAATAAAGTGCTTTCCCTTGATTCTGAATAGTTAAACGATGCTCAAGATAACCAAACTTTTGCATTTGTTCGATCAATCCATCACCAACAAACACAATTTGATCTCCTCCAATTAAATTAAGTTTTTCTTTTTTTCGAGGAAAAGACTTAAGCTTCCTATTAGGCTTACTTGCTGGCTTGCTCTTTGGCACTTTTTTAATATCAGCAGGCTTTGACTCTATCTTTGAAGCCCCTCCTAAAGGAACTGGTTTAGAAATTTTCTGCTGCTTGGGCTGCTGTAAAGATGAAGGGACAGAAGGTATAGAAACTTGATATCCAAACGCCTGAGTAAACACAGCAAAGCCTATAGCAAAAAACAAAAATATATTTACTTTCATTATAATAAAAAAAAATTATTTGATTAAAATCGCAGACATCACCGCATCAGCCATTTCTTTTGCACCTGAAGCATTTGGATGAATTTTATCTGGAAACATTTCCGGCTTATTACTTAGAACTGAATAAATATCAATTATAGGTAAACCTTTACGAGTAGCTAAATCACGAACTTTCGGAATAACTCCTCCCACAACAATTTCTTCACTAATACCCCAACGAGTCTGATAAACTGGAGCTGGAGAACAAAGCCATATTTTAGGTTTGGCCGGTAGCGAAGAAAAATGATCAATCATTGCTTCATAATCTAAAACATACTCTTCGCTATACTTCCAGTTTTGAGGCTTAGTATCGTTAGTCCCAAGTTTAATTACAACCACGTGAGGATTAAAATCTGTTGCTTGCTTAAAAGCGGGTCTTTCCCAATAACTATAGTCACCATTCTTTAACATGGTGGCGCCACTAACACCAAAGTTGCGAACGTCAAATTTCTTCCCCAAAGACTTCCCCAAAACGAGAGGATAATTAAAATTTTGCCTATCCTTAATTCCTGCTCCGTAAGTTATACTGTCTCCCACACATGCAATACGGATTTTCTCATTGTAATCCTCAGGATTAATAACTTGGGACTTCTTACCGACTATCGACGAGCAACTTGATAGAATCAGAAATAGTGAAAAAACGATATTCTTAAGCAAAAAACTCTTATTCATATGAATCTCCCCAATGAAACGAAATCCTTTGCAAAGAGGCAAGCGCTTGGTTTTGCTTGGGAAGATACCGTTTGGCCGTTAACTTGTCTTTAGATGAAGGTATTTGTCACTGGAGGAGCTGGTTATATTGGCTCTATTTGTGTTGAGCAATTGCTCAACTCCGGGCATGAAGTTGTCGTTTTCGATAACTTGAGCGAAGGCCACCAAAAAGCCGTAGACAAAAGAGCTCGATTCATTGAAGGCTGCCTTAGTGATAGAGAGACAATAATAAACTCTGTCGTTTCTAACCAATCACAAATAATAATGCATTTCGCAGCAAATGCTCTCGTCGGAGAGTCTATGGTTAATCCCTCTAAGTATTTCAGAAACAATGTTTCTAATGGAATTAATTTACTTGATGCAGCAATTGAAGGAAAAATTGAAAAATTTGTATTTAGTTCTACTTGCGCTACCTATGGAATGCCCGAAACAGTTCCGATGTCGGAAAACTTACCCCTTAACCCAATTAACCCATACGGAGAAAGCAAAGTCATCTTTGAAAAATTACTTCGATGGTATAACGAAATTCACGGATTAGAATTTGTAGCATTACGCTATTTTAATGCGGCTGGTGCTAGTGAGAATTTTGGAGAGCATCATCGTATCGAAACACATTTAATTCCAAACATACTTAAAGTCTCACTTGGACAGTCAAATCAATGTAAAATATTTGGAACTGATTACCCCACTCCCGACGGAACCTGCATTCGCGACTACATTCACATCATCGATCTTGCTCAAGCTCATATGCTGGCAATGCAAAAAGGTAAGAATGGATTTTTCAATCTAGGTAATGGCGAAGGTTACTCCGTACGACAAGTAATTAATGCCTGCGAAAAAATCAGCGGCACAAAAATTAAAACTATTGAGGAATCTCGACGCCCAGGTGATCCTCCTCGTCTAATTGCATCAGCACAAAAAGCATTTGATGAACTTAATTGGAATCCGAAATTTGGTTCACTTGAGGAAATTATCGAATCTGCTTGGACCTGGCACAAAAAAAACCCAAATGGATATACAGTTTAACTCTCATGTCTCCTAGCCAAAATTATTTAACAAAATGCCGCGGATTAGTTGATATAGTTTCTAATCAGATTGATTGTATCCAGCAGGCAGCTGATTGGTTCTCTAAAAGTATTTTATCAGGCCGAATGGTTCACCTTTTCGGTTCTGGCCACAGTAGGATTTTAGTCGAAGAAATGTGGCCTAGATACGGCTCATTCCCAGGATTCAATCCTATTGTTGAATTGTCACTTACATTTCATAACCAAGTAGTTGGTGCCAATGGGCAACGACAAGCCATGTTTCTTGAAAACACTCACGGATTAGCCGAAAAGATTTTAAGAAATTACGATCTAACCAAAACTGATTCGGCATTAATTGCTTCCTCAAGCGGATGCAATGTTGTCCCAATAGAAATAGCTCAAGGGTTTAAAGACAAAGGCATAAAAGTTGTAGCAATCATTAGTAGAGAGCATTCGGAGTCTAGCGAAAGCCGACATAAATCAGAAAAAAAACTCCAGGACTTTTCTGATCTGGTCCTTGACACGGGTGCTCCTAAAGGAGATGCAATGACAGAGATTGATGGGCTCGACACACCAGTTTCCCCTGGTTCTACAGTCGGAGGATGTATGATTATTAACGCAATTAAGGCTGAGGTTGCTGATCGATTAACTAAAGCCGGACAACCTCCAAATGTTCTGACTGCCGGAGCCATCGCAGGAAAGGAACGCGCCACAGAGCTCTTCGAGGCTGCTTACGATGAGCACTCTCGTAGGTTAGCCAAACTTTACGAAAACCTCGGTAAAGAATAGTTCTTAAACAAGCGTAACCCTTGAAGTGTTAAGCTAGCGCTGTTTAAATCGCTCCACATGAAAGACCAACCGCTGCGCACTACCGTAATTGGCAGTTATCCCTTTCCTGGATGGCTTGAGTTTGCTTGTCAAAATCTTCAAAAATTTGGAGAGGCTGACCGTGAAGAGATGATTGACGATGCCGTAATAGCTGCAATACATGATCAAACTAAGGCCGGACTAGACGTAATTACTGATGGCGAACAAACCAGGCTTGATTTCAATCTATCATTTTATGGATATCTTGAAGGCATTGAACTTGAATCACAGTCCCCTCGACAATTTGGTCCTCCGGCACATGATCAACGCGGCAAACATAAAATTTCCTCAACAATCAAGGCCACAAAAGGATTAGGTACAGTAGATGACTTCAACAGGCTCAAACGACTAAACAATAGTAACAGCATACTCAAAGCTAGTGTCCCAGGGCCATATACTCTTGCAGGGAGACTTCTAACAAATCAAGACCACCCCGACAGGTTATCTATAACTGAAAAACTAATCCCTATAGTTAGGAAAGAACTTGAGGACCTTGTTAATGCTGGATGCCAAGAAATTACAGTAGATGAACCCTCAATGAGCTGCTATGCACATAAAGAAAATACAAAGCTTTTTGTTGAAATATTCAATCAAACAGTAGAGCCAATTGTAGGAAAATGCCGCCTTTCCACTCATCTTTGTTTTGGGAATTATAAGGGGCGAGCTGTCGGGCTGCGTCGTTATGATCCTATGTTCCCAGCATTTTTGGAATTTAATGTAGATGAATTACATCTTGAGATGGCTAGCCGCGAATTTTCAGAAATCGAAATTTTAAGTGAGATTTCAAAAACTAAAGATGTAGCCGTTGGAATAATAGATGTTAAGAGCTACTATATTGAGACTCCCGAAGATGTTGCCCAACACGTTCATAACTGCCTAAAACATGCTCCGGCAGATCGACTTTCATTAGCACCCGACTGCGGACTTAGTCAAACCGCACGCTGGGCCGCTAAAAAGAAACTACAAAATATGGTCAAAGGGGTCGCACTTGTTAAAAAAGATCTAGGCATTAATGATTAAACCATTTTTGAAAGGCAAAGCATTCTTAGAAGATATACAAAATGCTTTAAAAGAGATTGAGAAACTTCATGTTTGGTGGCTTGGCCAAAGTGGTTTTCTTGTTCAATGGAATGGTGAGCATCTTCTCTTTGATCCATACCTATCTGATTCTCTAACTCGTAAATATGCAGAAACAGATAAGCCCCACACCCGAATGACAGAACAGGTTGTTGACCCTCTTAAACTCAACTTTATAGATGTCACTACATCAAGCCATAACCACACAGACCATCTTGACCATGAAACGCTAATACCTTTAATGAAGGTAAACCCAGAAATGGAATTAGTAGTACCATCTGCTAATCAAAAATTTGCTGCTGATCGACTTAAAGTAGCACAAAATAAACTACGAAGTATTAATACTGACAAATCATTGAAGTTGGGCAACTTTGAGATTCACGCAATCCCTGCAGCTCATGAAAAATTATCAACTGATATTCAAGGCAGGCATCACTTTTTAGGATATATTGCAAAAATAGGACCTTGG
>SHAK01000085.1 GCA_004213515.1 Limisphaerales bacterium
CAACCGCCTTGCGCACAGTAGGATTACCACTTCGAGCACCATCAGAACGCTTTAATGTCGAGGCGGGCGGGACATCTGTAAGGATTGGCGTAACGCCTTTCATGTTCTTCACAAATCGCATATGATAATACCACTCATCATTCACACTGAATGCATTCACACCATTCCAAATCTCATGTTTGCGAGGCTTGAATTTAGGGATCCAGTGAGGATTCACACTCCAGTGCAGATCACAAAACCCCCCCATCCACTCTAGAAACTTCTCAGCCGGATCGCCCTTTACCGCCTCGGTTGCCCAATGAATCATTACAACGCCCTTCCCCTTATTCATGAGTGCATCAAACTCCTTCAGCTTCTTGTTAAGCACATGCCCTCCATGACCTGTACAGAAGATTACGATCGTGTCCGCATCATCCAGAACACTTCCTTCTTTTGGGTAACCAATATCTTCAAGTACCGTCGCCTGAACCGACAATCCGGAGTCGTTAAGAGCATTGGCAAGTAGCATATTTCCGGCTCGATGTTCATGCGCCAATCTCCCGTGACTCGGCTTCCCGGAAATAAACACCACCTTAGACTTGTCGGCCGCCTCGATGGTCGCTCCTGATAATAGGACAGCTATCACAAACATATTGAGAATTAGTTTTTTCATTTGTAAAATCAGTCTACCTTCCAAGGCCACGGTTTTACTCGAGCTCGTAAGGCCCACTTTTCCCATTTATCAGAAAGAACCTTGACCTTGTCGGGATATTTCTTGGCGAGATCATTTTGTTCACTGCGATCAATCTCCATGTCATAAAGCTGCCATGGATTAAGTTTAGCATTGCTACCACTATCTCCATAGCGCACGAGTTTTAATTTACCATCTCGAATAGCGCCGTTTAGGTGATGATCGAAATATAATGCATCCTTGCGCTCTAACTTACCACCCCGAAAGGTAGACAAAAGGCTCACCCCCTCGAGCGGCTGAATTTCGTTTTCATTAAATATCCGAGGATGATCTACGCCAGCGGCATCTAGACAAGTAGCCATAAGATCAATTAAATGTCCCGGTTGCCGTTCAATTCTACCATTGTTTTTTTTATCAATACCCTTGGGCCACGACACAATAAATGGTGAGGAAATCCCTCCTTCGTGAGCAAAATGCTTATACTCCCGAAACGGAGTATTCGAGACATTAGCCCAACCTCGCCCCACACCGGTGAAAGTATCTTCAGGACCGGCCATGGCATCAGTTCCGTTTTTGACCGGCCTTCCATCTCGAGTTTGCATTGGCGGCCAAATTTTCGTTTGAAAACCGTCACGGCCGAGCGGTTTGTATTTTCGGTTGTATGGTTTTTGACTGTATCTACCGAAACCCTCAGCACAGGCGCCATTATCCTGTAAATACATAATCAGTGTATTATTCAATGTTCCCTGCCGTTCAAATTCCTCAACAATTCGACTAATACCACGATCCATATTATCTATCATTGCTGCGTATACTTCCATGTTACGGATATCCCACTCCTTGTTAGGAATCTTCTCCCAATCATCGGATTGAGGTGATAGCTTTAGATCCTCACGAATTAAACCTAGCTCCTTCAGTCGCTTAAAACGCTCGCCGCGAACCCTTTGAAACCCACCATCGTAAACACCTTTATACCGAGCGATATCTTCCGGTAACGCATGCATCGGCCAATGTGCAGTGGTGTAAGAAACATAAAGAAATAAAGGCTTATTCGGAGACTCTTTCATGTGCTCCTGAAGAAAGGTCACTGCATTGTCGCTAATAGCGTCAGTGTAGTAATATTTCTTCGGCTTATACTTATTGTCATTCTCCGGCGTGATGAATTGATTGTCGCGACAAAGAGTAGCCGGATCATAAAAACTACCTGCACCAATAATTGTGCCATAAAACTTTTCAAAACCCCTCTGCAACGGCCAATTACCCTTGGGACCCTTTGGTCGAGTATGTTTGGTTACATGCCACTTACCACTCATGTAGCGACGATATCCTCCAATGCTTAAAGCTTCTGCAATAGTCACCACATCTTGACCAAGTTCTCCTCGATATCCTGGCAATTTATTGTCCCCAGTCATTAAACCAATGCCTGCTTGATGCTGATACATCCCAGTTAAAAGAGATGCACGCGTAGGGCAACAGCGAGAAGTATTATAAAACTGAGAAAACCGAAGACCATTTTCAGCCAACTTATCGAGTGTTGGCGTCTTAATTTCACTACCGTAACAACCTATATCCGAAAACCCCATGTCATCGGCCATAATTATGACTATGTTAGGCTGCTTCGCCGCATGAACTCCAACTAAGAAGCCCACAAATCCTATAAAAAGAAAAATGAGGCGCATTCCCAAATTGTCTGCTTGAACCCTCATTAGGTCAAGTAAGTGAAAATTAAACCTGAAAAATTTAATTAATAAACCAGACCTAGACTTAAAAGGATGCGATCGCCGTTTCCATGATCAAGTTTTCCCTGTTTGCTATAAAAATCATGTTTCCACTCTAGTCGAATGTGTGTGAGATCATTAATATTCCAGTATAAAGCTGGCCCGGCTAACAGATTCTCAGTTCCATTATCCTTTAGAAGAAAATCAGTTTCCCACAAGATTTGGCTATTTGTTCCAAGAGGATAAAATTTGTAACCTAAATCAAGTGAAAATTTATTCTCATTGGGTTTTTCATTTCCGAAAAACCAAAAGCTAGCTGAACTTAGAAAAGCAAGCCGGGATGTTTCGAAGTCGTAACTCAACCCTAGACCACCCCCCCATTCATTATCATAGATTTTGTAACTGTCCTCCCCTGCCAAAGGCACACGTAACATTGGCTTAAACCCCCAAGATCCACTTCGACCATCTAAATTAAAATATTTCTTTAAAGGTAAAGCCAATGTGGCATCACCTATGCCGCTGTCATGTTCAACTAGCTTACCACCCAAATTATCTGGCATCTCCCGGCGAGCATCCAACACATAGGGCAACTTATAGGTCAATCGAATTGATCTATCCCAAGTATAGACTCCTTGTAGATGCAAAAGGTGTACATCTTCAGTAAATCCGCGATAGGCAGTACTTTTACCCAATAGAAGATCACTCTCGTGACGATACTCATCTATCAACTGCAAACCCCAGCCGTTGTCCCAGCGTGGCATCATATTCATTATAGGCTCGTCAGCTGACACAACCAAAATGGATAATAAGATACTAATTAAAGTCGAAATGCGTCTAAACATTGTTAACTAGAGCTTTTCACCTTAGCGAAGGGGTGCGACTTCAGTTTGCCTTCCTGCATTGTGTATCTCTCAACAGGATCATATCCAGCAGCAATAATCGCCAGACTTAAACTTTGATCGTCAGCCTTCACCCCTGGTAGCAGTGCCACTGTGATCAACTGCGTCTTAGCGTCCATATCTACACCTCGCTTGTAACGAGATGAATCTACAAATGGCAACTTGCCAACTTTTATTCTGATTCCAAGAGCACAAGAAGGGCAAACCAAACCCTTTACATAAAGAAGTGAAATATCTTTA
This sequence comes from Limisphaerales bacterium, assembly GCA_004213515.1. GTDB lineage: Bacteria > Verrucomicrobiota > Verrucomicrobiia > Limisphaerales > UBA1096 > UBA1096. The sequence goes on from SHAK01000085.1 coordinate 3,528, forward strand.
GTCTCCTTTATTTTTTTTATGGCAGCCAAATTCCGGACTTTCTGATTAACATCTGGATCACCATCCGCCCCATGAGACAAAACAAAACCAAAACTCAACAAAAACATTGAAGAGAAAACCAACATCATACTGTTTCTTTTTAAATTCATTACTTTTTTAATTAAAAATTTCTAATACCTACGCTTATACAACAAAGAATAACACACTAGTGTTTTAAGATTAATCGAAGATGAAACCTAAATTAGGCTTCTAAAAGAAAACATTGGGAGAACGACCTTTGCGTGCCGAACGCGTCTCGAACTGCCAAGAACAAGCCTCATGCGGACTTTCGTGTGGAGTTAAGGACGGAATTGGATTGCTAATATGAATCCTAGCAAGAGATAGAATTGAAATAGTAAACTGAATTACTTCCTCACCGTTATTAAATTTGTGTTTTGAAGATGTAAGAACTTTACCAGATTCAAATGTATCACAAAAAGGACAACAATCAGAATTATTATGAGAATCGGAAGTGTGAGGTTTATCAGAATCAATACAACAATCACTTGAATAGGTGTTTTGAAGAGCTGTCGCCAAAAGGCAGTGAGATGAAGCTGGCACCCATGCCAACAACAAAATCAGAATTACAAAACGCCTTAAAAAAAACACAAAAAAAAAATCTACTAAAACTCAAAAAAAACAAGTAATAAAAACGGATTATTGCTCTGTTGGATTTGGTGGACTAGGCATCAACGCATCAGTTTCTTTGAGCCATTCAGTGAGTTTTATATTCAATTGATTGGCTAATTGCGGCTGTTGATTAACCAAGTTTTTGGTTTCACTAAGATCTGACTTAAGGTCGTACAGCTCGACTGATTGATCGTCATAATTACGAATCATCTTATAGTCACCAGACCGCACAGCTCCACCAAGGCGATTATCCATATGCCAAGCATAGTTCGGGAAGTGAAAGTAAAGATCTCTCTTTTTAAACTTACCAGTTTGTTTGAACAATGAGACTAAGCTCTCTCCATCGAGAGGCTTGCCTGTAGGTTTCAATCCAGCGACATCAAGAAAAGTCGGGTAGAAATCCATACTAACCACCGGCTCATGGCAAACCACTCCAGGGTTAACCTGGCCTGGCCAACGGACAATCATCGGCACACGAATACCTCCCTCATACAAATGACCTTTTGATTCACGCAATGGTCTGCAATCTGAAACACCAGCGAAGCCTCCATTATCACTCGTAAAAATCACCAGTGTCTCATCATCCACTCCGATTGATTTTAATGAATCAAGCAATCTACCCATTGCAATATCCATTGCTTCTATCATTGCTCCGTATCGAGTGTCATTCAGACCAGGACCTTTTCTATTTTTATATTTTTTTAACAAAGCATCCGGAGCTTGCATAGGCCAATGCACAGTATAAAACCAGAGATGAACCATCCAAGGCTGGGATTTATTACCTCGGATAAAATTAATAGTTTCATCTACTAATCGATCTGGAAGATATTCTCCAGGCTTACCGTCAGGTAGGGTTGAAATACGGTAAGGAGAAAAAAAACTTGGCGGACCGCCATAAGATGCTCCTCCAATATTAATGTCAAACCCCTGATTTAGAGGTGAATGTTCAGCAGCGACCTTACCTTTCGGACCAACACTAGGAGCGATATGCCATTTCCCCAGAAATGCATTTGCATAACCCACTTCCTTTAACCGTTCAGCAATTGTAAGGTGATGCGATTCAATTGCTGGTAGCATATTCGCAGGCTGCGGCCGATTATCTTTCGGGAAAAAATTACCGGGTAAATGCGAAGTCATTCGTACTCTTGCAGGTGCCTGCCCCGTTAACACCGCAGCTCGAGTTGGTGAACAGACTGGAGCTGCAGCATAGGCGCTGGTAAAACGCATTCCTTGCGAAGCTAAACGATCAATATTTGGCGTATCGACTAGTTTATTACCCTGACAAGCCAAGTCCATCCAACCCAAGTCATCTGCCATAACAAATAAAATATTTGGCCGCTTAGCACCTTCAACCGAAGACTGTCCAAACGAACAAATTAAAATTAATACTAATCTTAATCGATTTGATTGAAAATGGATCATGCAAAGCAAATAGTAAGGTTGCTTCAACACACAATCAACATAACACTCCCCTCCCTACTTGAATCGCGAAACAGCTACAAAAATCGGAGTAGTCGGAGCCCTGTATTTCTCTCAAGGCATTCCAAACGGTTTTTTTCGTCACACGGTCCCGGTAGTGTTTAGAGACAGCGGGGTGACGCTCGAACAAATCGCGTTTTTTTATCCAGCTCTATACATACCCTGGATGCTAAAGTTTTTATGGACGATTCTTGTCGATCGTTTTCATTCTGAAAAACAAGGCAAATACCGGTCGTGGATTATCCCACTACAACTCGTCACCTCAGGAACAATGGCTGGCTTAGCATTTTGGCAACTTGGCGGACCGATCGGCATATTTGTAATAGGCGTATTACTCATAAACATTTTTAGCTCGATGCAGGATGTTTCGACAGACGGACATGCAATTTCGTTGCTAAGCTTCGGAGAACGAAGCTGGGGAAATGCAGTTCAAGTCGGTGCATTCTGGCTTGGATATGTCGTAGGCGGAGGCTTGATCTTAATGCTATTCAGTATACTTGGATGGAGTAATCTGCTTTTCGCAATGGCAGTTATCTATCTCCTTGCAACCGTTCCTATTTATCTTAATCGGCCAGCTCAAAGATCGTCTAATCCCGAAAAATATTTCTCAAAAGATTCGCGTGGTATTATCGATTTTTTTCGACAAACGAAAATAATGAATATCCTTGTTCTTATATCAAGTTACCGTTTGATCGAAGGATTCATTCGAGCCACTCTACCGACAATGTTTAAGGACTGGGGAATGAGCTTTGAACAAATTGGATTTTCCTTAGGTATAGCTGCCCCTATTGCAGCGCTTGCTGGAGCAATTGTTGCAGGCCGCTTAACTAATAGTCTTAATAGAATTAAGGCACTACTAATCTTTGGAGGCCTTCAGACAATTTCAGCTCTAGGTTATTTGTTGCTCGCTAACTCGAACATTCAACCTCCTATGCAAACTATCCTGCCCGTAATACTCATAGATCATTTTATATCAGGCATGACTACCGTCGCGCTTTTTTCTGTAATGATGGATTGGAGCCGAAAAACCCACGGTGGAACAGACTACACCTGCATGGATTGCATTGGTGTATTTGCCATGATGTTTGGAGCAGGACTCAGCTACTGGCTCGCATCCAAAGGTGGCTACAGTCTCAGCTTTAGCGTAGCGATACCGCTTATTGGATTATCATTGTTCATCGTATGGCGTCTCTATTCGATCATTCAACAAACCCAACCTTGGAGGGACCTTTGCCAAGCAAAAGCTGCTTCTTGATACTTAACCCTATTACCATGCTGGAATGACTCGACGCTTCCGATGTAAACATGTTGAATACCGCCAACGTAGTATATGATTTTAAAAAGCAAAATACCTTTTTTTATTCTAACATTGCTAATCGCTATAAATTGCGGCCAAGCAAGAGATTTGAAAAAAT
>SHAK01000086.1 GCA_004213515.1 Limisphaerales bacterium
TAATGCTCTTTGGGGTAATTAGTTAAGATTATTTTTTTCTGCATTTAATTATATGATTATTTTTAATCAATTTCTTGCGGTTTCAAGTTTCCTTAGGTAGTGCAATTGTTTAGCAGTGGGAGAAGAACTTTTTCAGCTACATTCAGTATTTGATCCAGCAGGGGATCAACCTAATGCTATTAGGGAGTTGACCAATGGACTCCTCTCTGGCTATCAGCATCAAACATTACTTGGAGTAACTGGATCAGGAAAAACTTTCACTGTTGCAAACGTAATTCAAAACATTCAAAAACCTACTTTAATAATATCACATAATAAAACTTTAGCAGCCCAGCTTTACTCAGAGTTTAAGGGGTTTTTTCCAGATAATGCTGTTGAATATTTCGTTAGTTATTTTGATTATTATCAACCAGAGGCATACATACCGCAGACAGACACATTTATAGAGAAGGATTCAAGTATTAATGATGAAATAGAGAGATTGAGATTATCCGCAATGAGCTCTTTGTTATCTCGTAGAGATGTTATTGTAGTGGCCAGTGTCTCTTGCATTTACGGAGTTGGTGAGAAGCGTGATTTTGAAGATATGGTCATTAGACTGTCTGAAGGTGATGAGTTTAGTAGGGAATGTTTTCTTTCGCGATTAGTGGAAATTCAATATGAACGAAATGATATTCAATTTGAAAGGGGACAATTCCGAGTGAGAGGTGACACTGTGGAGGTTCGTCCTGCAGAATTAGAGGAGGGTATACGTGTCGAGTTTTTTGGTGATGAAATTGATCGGATTACACGATTCGACCCTTTGACAGGAAATAAGCTAGAGTCATTGCCAGGCGTTATTATTTTTCCGGGTAAGCAATTTGTTACACCAATAGAAAATATAAAACGGGCATCAAAAACAATTCGTAAAGAGTTAGAGCTTCGAGTTTCTGATTTAGAGAAACAAAAGAAGTTGCTTGAGTCACAAAGAATTAAAATGCGAACAGAATATGACCTAGAGATGATGATGGAAATGGGGTTTTGTTCTGGAATTGAAAATTATTCTCGGCACTTAAGTGATCGTCCGCCAGGATCGAGACCAAGCACATTACTTGATTTTTTTTCAAAAGACTTCTTACTTGTTATAGACGAGTCTCACGCAACAGTTCCTCAAATTGGGGGAATGTTTGCTGGAGATCGATCTCGAAAAACTGTCTTAGTAGATCATGGTTTTCGTTTGCCAAGTGCTTTAGATAATAGACCTTTAAATTTTCAGGAGTTTCAGAAATTACAAAATCAGACGCTTTACATTAGTGCCACTCCAGCAAAACACGAAATTTCTTTATCTAAAGGCAGGGTTGTTGAGCAGATAGTTAGGCCTACTGGATTAATTGACCCTGACATAATAATTAAACCACTAAATGGACAAATTGACGACTTGATAGAAGAAGCTCGAAAGTGCGTTAATAATGGAGAGAGGGTTCTAGTAACAACACTTACGAAAAGAACAGCAGAAGAGTTATCTGATTATCTTTCGGAAATTGGTATTAATGTTAACTATATTCATAGTGATATTGGGGCAATAGAGCGTGTAGAGATACTGAGAGAATTGCGACAAGGGAAGTTTGATGTACTTATTGGTATTAATTTATTGCGCGAAGGACTTGATATTCCGGAGGTATCTTTGGTTGCGATTTTGGATGCCGATAAAGAAGGCTTTTTGCGTTCTACTACTAGTTTGATTCAAACTTCTGGACGTGCTGCTCGACATCTTAATGGGAAGGTTATTCTTTATGCAGATAAGATTACTCGTAGCATTAAGGAATTGTTAAAAGTATCTAACTATCGTCGTAAGCGTCAAATTGAATATAATAAAAAACATGGAATAATTCCAAGAAGTGTTAGTCGAGCTATTGAGGAGCGTTTGGGAGATAAGTTTGGGAAAAATGAAACTGATATTTCAAGTGTTGGGGATGTTAACGAGTGTGATGTTGTTGAAACAATAAGAGAGCTTGAAATTGAAATGTTAGAAGCAGCTGAAAAATTAGAATTCGAAAAAGCAGCTCTTCTTCGTGATCAGGTGAATGAATTAAAAAGAATGTCTGGGGAGACAAAAAAATCCCCCTAAAACTATATTTCTTAAAAATAAAAGTTAAATAGTTGAATTTTAGATTTTTGAATAAACTTCAGATCCTTGTTTATTAAATTGGTTCGATTTTTCACGCATTCCTTCTTCAAGAGCTTCGTTCTCTCCTATGCCCTTTTCGGCAGCATATTTACGAACGTCTTCAGTTATCTTCATTGAGCAAAAATTCGGACCGCACATGCTGCAGAAATGAGCTTGTTTAGCTCCGTCTGCAGGTAATGTTTCATCGTGAAATTCCTGTGCTCTTTCAGGATCTAGCCCTAGATTAAATTGGTCTTCCCAACGGAATTCAAATCTAGCTTTACTTAGAGCATTGTCACGATATTGAGCTCCAGGATGTCCCTTTGCCAAATCAGCTGCATGAGCAGCTATTTTATAGGTGATAACACCTTCTTTAACATCATTCTTGTTCGGTAATCCAAGATGTTCTTTTGGTGTTACATAACAAAGCATAGCGCATCCGTACCAGCCAATCATAGCTGCCCCAATGCCACTTGTAATGTGATCATAACCTGGTGCTATGTCAGTCGTTAAAGGGCCAAGGGTGTAGAATGGAGCTTCATGACACCATTCTAGTTGTTTTGTCATGTTTTCCTGAATCATATGCATAGGTACATGACCAGGGCCTTCATTCATAACTTGCACTCCATGATCCCAAGCGCGTTTCGTTAAGTCTCCTTGAACTTTCAATTCACCGAATTGAGCTTCGTCATTTGCATCTGCAATAGAACCAGGTCTTAAGCCATCTCCGATACTAAAGCTAACGTCGTATTTTGCCATTAATGCGCAAATATCATCCCAGTGAGTATATAAAAAGTTTTCCTTGTGATGAGCTAGACACCATTTTGCCATAATAGACCCCCCTCTGCTGACGATACCTGTCATCCTTTTGGCTGTTAATGGAATAAATCTAAGTAATACACCAGCATGAATTGTGAAGTAATCTACACCTTGTTCAGCTTGTTCAATTAAAGTATCTCGAAAAATTTCCCAAGTTAGATCTTCAGCTCGACCATTAACTTTTTCAAGTGCTTGATAAATTGGTACAGTTCCGATAGGTACAGAAGAATTTCTTACTATCCACTCACGTGTAGCATGAATATTTTTTCCAGTTGATAAATCCATGACCGTATCTGCTCCCCACTTTGTAGCCCACCTCATTTTCTCGACTTCCTCTTCAATACTGGAAGCTACTGCAGAGTTGCCTATATTTGCATTAATTTTAACCAGAAAGTTTCGTCCTATGATCATTGGCTCAATCTCAGGATGATTAATGTTTGCTGGAATAATTGCTCTTCCTTGAGCAACTTCATTCCTCACAAATTCAGGTGTGATTTCTTTTGGTATTTTAGCTCCCCATGGATTGCCTTCATGTTGATGATGTAGATGGTTTGGCGGGGCTTCTTCAAGAAGCTTTGCTAAGCCCATGTTTTCTCGAATTGCTATATACTCCATCTCTGCAGTAATTATTCCCTGTCTTGCATACCAGAGTTGTGTGACGGGATGATTGTTACTAGCTCTTAATGGAAGTTTGTTTAAGTTTGGGAATTCGGTCAGGCGATTCTGCTTTTCACTCTGAGCTGCATTTTTAGCATGGTTCTCGGATAAATAACCATTGTCTAAGGGCTGGATCTTTCGGCCATTGTATTCTTCTACATCGTTTCGATTGCGAATCCATTTAGCTCTGAGTGCTGGAAGACCATCAGTTGCTTTGCCTTTATATTTAGGATCTCCCCAAGGGCCACTTGTGTCATAAACACGAACGGCTTCATTCTCTTCTATATTTCCGTCGATTGTTTTAGTGGGATTAAGAGATATTTCACGCATTGGAACGGAAATATCCTTATGGATTTTTCCGCTTATATAAACCTTATCAGAGCTAGGAAGTTGGTCTCGACTTGAACGTTCGAACGAATCATTTGATGCAATCATATGTAATTAAATTTTGATAAGATTTTAAATTGGCTTATGTTTTGAGGCTATAAAGATTTAGTAAGATTTATAAAATTAATTAACTGAAAAATAGATATTAAATTAGAAAATCCTACAACACAAAATCAATCGCTCAAGTGAATGTGTCAAGGGAACTCGACTTTTTTCGATAAGTTAATGTTAGGATGGGGTATTGATTTTACCTCTATTTTATTTTTTATAAGTTTACCAGCTTGGTTTTTCGGGAAGGCAATTATCAAATTCAGAGAATAATTTTTCTTCATATTCACCTGCATAAGTTCCAGCAAAGAAGTGGTCAAGTCCTTCTGAATACAGTCGTTCCCATGAATGCTCTTCGTTTCCTGGTAAAATTGGATAAAATAGAACTCCGTTAGCTTTGGCAGCTTTATGGTCGCCAGGAGCATCACCTATCATTAAAATTTTATCACAATCATATTTGTTAAAAGTAGCAAACTTTAAATGTTCTGTTTTTGTTCCCATTTCCTGACCAGCAATTATTTCAACATATTTTGATATATTATGCTCAGCCCATTCTCTCTCGAGTGCATCACATGGTGTTTGTGATATAACCATCATGTCTGCTCGATTAAGTGACTTATCTAACGTTTCTTTCAATAACGGAAATGGTGGGACTCCATGAACTATGTCAGAAACTTGCTCGTTGATAGAGTCTGACCATGTTTTGATGTGTGATAATCCTTCATTACCACCTTCGACTTCCGAGGCCAGAGTTGCATTGCCGAGTTTGGATTCTCGATTTACCCAATCCTCTAACGCAGGGTAAGAGGGCACATTAACATGTCGTGCTTTCACTTCACTTCTTTCCCGAAGTAGGTCTAAAGAGCGAATCAGTGCAGGGAACCTATTTGCACCTCTTGTTTTGGAGTAAAGATTGACAAAATCCCACACCTCACGAGCGTACTTACTAACAGCTTGCAAATTGTGGTGCTTGATAAACATAGGAGTGAAGCATTCTTTATGCTTTATTTCCATTGAATCAAATACACATCCATCAGAGTCAATCCCAATAAAGAAGTCGTGTTTGGCTTTGAAGTCCTTAAGACTTTGTGCTGAATAACTCATAATTTATGCATCGTATGTGCTGGAGGAAACATTGCCGCCTCGCCCTGTCCAATTAGTATGGAAGAATTCACCGCGATCACGATCGATTCTTTCATATGTGTGTGCACCGAAATAGTCCCTTTGAGCCTGAAGCAGGTTTGCTGGAAGACGATCATTGCGAAATGCATCAAAAAAATTAAGTGCAGTAGAAAATGCTGGTGCAGGTATTCCTTTTTTAGCTGCAGTTGCCACTACGTTACGCCAACCTCTTTGACACTTTCGAATTTCTCGCTTGAAATGAGGATCCAGAAGTAGATTCGGCAAGCGTTTACGCTTTTCAAATGCTTCCTTAATTTTACCAAGAAATTGACTCCGAATTATACATCCGCCTCTCCACATTAATGCGATTTCACCATATTTCAGCTTCCAACCAAATTCGTTTGCTGCTGCCCGTAAAAGCATAAAGCCTTGAGCATATGATATTATTTTAGATGCATAAAGAGCACTCTTTATATCCTCAATAAACTTCGTCCGATCGTTTCTTATAGTTGGCTTTGGTCCTCGTAGTTTTTTGGAGGCAGCAACGCGTTCCTCTTTCATTGCTGAAATACATCGAGCGTAAACTGCTTCACCAATAAGAGTGATTGGAATTCCAAGTTCAGCAGAATTTATCAAAGTCCATTTTCCTGTGCCTTTCTGACCTGCAGTATCTAGAATTTTTTCGACTAAAGGTTCGCCGTCAATATCTTTAAAACCAAGAATGTCTCGAGTTATTTCAATGAGATAAGAATCTAGCTCGCCTTTATTCCATTCTGCGAAAACATCGTGCATTTCGTCAGCATTCATCCCAAGCCCCTCCTTCATTATATGATATGCTTCACATATCAACTGCATATCGCCGTATTCTATACCGTTATGAATCATTTTGACGTAGTGGCCAGCTCCATTGTTTCCAACCCAGTCACAGCATGGTGAACCGTCTTCAACTTTTGCGGAAATAGCTTGGAAAATATCTTTTACGTGAGGCCATGCGTCAGGATGTCCACCTGGCATTATTGAAGGGCCTCTTCGAGCTCCTTCCTCTCCTCCAGAAACTCCTGTTCCTACAAAAAGGATGCCTCGAGCCTGTAAGTATTCTGTGCGACGTATAGAATCCTGGAATAGAGAATTCCCTCCATCAATAATAATGTCACCAGGCTCAAGATAAGGAATTATTTGATCAATAAAATCATCAACTGCCTGACCTGCTTTCACTAACATCATTACACGGCGAGGACGCTTAAGATGTTTGACCATCTCTTCAACTGAGTATGCTCCAATTATTTTAGTTCCTTTTGCTTCTCCATTTATGAAGTCTTCAACTTTAGAGGTTGTTCGATTATAGGCTACAACAGTGAAGCCTTTATCATTCATGTTGAGGATCAAATTTTGGCCCATTACAGCCAAACCAATTAATGCTATGTCTCCTTTAGGTTCCATTTTATTTCATTTTAAGTTAGCCTCCTAATTGAAGTCTAATATCTTCAGCTAGTAAGTTATCGAGATTATCCCAGCGATCTGTATTTGAGGCATTAAATGCTGTCAAATATATAGCGACCAACTCACTGTCGTTTTTTTCTAATAGTGTATCTATCGCTGGTTTCAATTTTTCGTCAGTTATCGATTTTGGTAAGTCATCGACCATGCCGTCTTCGTGTTTAATTTCGAGTTTGTTTAAGAATTCAATTAAGAGATCTTTGTGCTCTTTGAAAAGCCATCCTCGAATTAGATTGCCAGAATGTTCTTCAAAGTTGGGCTTTGATAACGATTGAACAAAATTGCTATGACGTCGTTCTTTTGGTTGGCGTGAAAGAAACTCCGGTCTTGCTTTTAGTACTTGAG
>SHAK01000087.1 GCA_004213515.1 Limisphaerales bacterium
CTCAAGTTGCTGACTTTTTACTACCAGAAATATCCTTATTCGACAGGGCCATTGAAGAATCGAATCAAGTAAGCCATGGCACTTCAATGGCCGAAACAATACTTCGAGGGCTATCCGCATCACTTGATGATTCACAAGAGACTTCAGTAAAAATCCTTCCTGTTGATGTTTATGGTGATGCAAATAACACATCTACATTTGACGTAGCAAGAGGCATTCAATCAGCAATTGAAGGTGGTGCTGATATAATAAGCCTAAGCCTTGGGTCTGATCATCAAAACAATTTATTGAAATCTGTAATACAAGCCGGCAGTAAGGAAGGCGTACTATTTTTAGCTGCAGCAGGCAATGAACCTACTGGATTACCCGTATATCCAGCCGCTCAATCAGAAGTGGTTGGCGTAACAGCCCTAAATCGAAACGGACAGCGGGTAGCAAGTTATGCAAATAATGCTAATTTTGTTGAAGTTGCAGCTCCTGGTGTAGGAGTAACGGTCTTAAATAATCAAACTTACTTCGGAACAGGCACCTCTTTCTCAACTGCCTACACTGCTGGTGTAGCAGCGGCGATTAGCTCCTCTCAAAACCTACAAATGAATCAGGTACGAGATGCTATTACTAAAAGCATGAAACCCCCTACAACAAGACCTTAACAGAGCAAGGGCTTATATAAGAGCCAGCCTAGTTATTTCATTAGTATCCTCTGATATAAAACAATCTCTTCGATAAATTCATTTGAGTATTATTGAAGTTTATCTTCCTGAGACAAAGCTCCGGCATTAAGGTGCGTTTGGCAATTTTGCTATAAAAGTGAGCAAGGATATTACTACATCAAATATATTTATCTCAGGCCAACGCTGGAGCAGTAATTCTGAACCAGAATTAGGATTAGGCATTATAGAAACGGTAGACAAACAATTTGTTAATATACTCTTTCCAGCGTGCGATGAATTAAGGCAATACTCAACTGACTCGCCCCCATTGCACCGTATAAAATTTCAGACCGGATCAACTATTCAAGATATAAATGGACAAGAACACCAAGTTGATCAGATTACAGAAAAAGAAGGCTTAATTATATACCATTGCGGTAAAACCAATATTCCTGAATCAAAGTTAGGAGCTAACATGGCAGATCGGGGACCTGAAGAACGATTATCTGACGGACAAGCTAGTGATAGTTCCCTGTTCGATCTTCGACTAAAATCTTTGCGAGCAATGTTTGAATGGCGACGTTCCCCAGTAAGAGGTTTATACGGCGCAAAAATGGATCTGATACCACATCAACTATATATTGCCCATGAAGTATCAAACAGGCAATCCCCTCGTGTACTTCTTGCAGATGAAGTAGGGTTAGGAAAGACAATAGAAGCCTGCCTAATTCTAAATAGATTACTTACCTGCGGCCGTGCAAATCGAGTGCTGATATTAGTCCCAGGCTCACTAGTTCATCAATGGTTTGTTGAGCTACTTCGACGATTCAATCATTGGTTTAATATTTTCGATGAAGAAAGATGCCTCTCAATTGAATCAGGCCAAGAATCACCTAATCCCTTTGAAGATGATCAGTTAATTTTAGCAGATATAGACTGGCTGTCTCAGTCACCTAAAAGAGTAAAACAAGTAATTGATACTGACTGGGACTTATTAATTGTTGACGAAGCCCACCACTTGAAATGGGATCCGCAAGAACCTAGTGCAAAATACAAACTAGTTGACCGGCTTGGACAAAAAGCTCAAGCACTATTATTATTAACAGCTACTCCCGAGCAAGTAGGCCTAGAAAATCATTTCGCTAGACTTAGACTACTAGATCACAGCCGCTTTTCAGACTTCGAAGCATTTAAATCTGAAACCGAAAAATATAAGCCGGTTGCTGCTTTATGCCAAAAAATTATAAACAATATACCCTTAGAAATTTCAGAACTAAATCGATTTCCCGTCACAGAATCGACACTTTCTAAAGCGAAATCTGAAATTTCTAAAAACAAAAAGTTATCTGCTGAAACAAGAGATGAATTTATTCGGGAACTAGCGGATCGCCACGGAACAGGTCGAGTGCTTTTTAGAAACACAAGGAAAACTATTACGGGCTTCCCAAAACGAGTAGCCAAATTAAACACAATTAAAGCTGACCCTAAAAATATCGCTTCAACTTTAAATCAAGAGGAATTTAAATATGATATTAATTTAATTGATAGCGAACCATCTTACGATTTTTCAAATGATCCTAGAATATATTGGCTAACAAAGATCTTAAAAGACAATGATCAAGATAAGTTTCTTCTAATTTGTCGTACTCAACAAAAGACAGCTGAAATTGAGAATAGTCTCCGTGACAAAATTAATATTAAAACAGCTGTCTTCCATGAGGAACTCAACCTAGTTCAACGAGATCGCAATGCAGCCTGGTTTGCGGATAATGAAGGGGCTAGACTTTTAATATGCTCAGAGATTGGCAGCGAAGGACGCAATTTTCAGTTCTGTCGCCATTTAATTCTATTCGACCTACCCATAAACCCTGAGCTGATTGAACAACGAATCGGCAGGTTAGATCGAATTGGCCAAATAAATGATATTCTTATTCATATCCCCACGATAGAGAAATCACAACGCGAGAAATTAGCAAAATGGCATCATTATGGATTAAACACTTTTGAAGAAAACATTCCCGGCGGACAATCACTTATAACTCAATATCGTGAACGATTATTCGATTCTTTTGAAAACAAGCAAAACGATCTTGCCCCCCTTATCAAAGAAACAAAAAAAAGCAGAGAAGAACTAAAAATCAAACTAGAACAAGGAAAGGATCAGTTAATTGAAATTAACTCACATTCAACAAATAAATCTAATGAGTTAATCAAAAAGATTTGTGAATCAGAAAACTCAACTGAGCTTGAATATCTGATGCTTAGACTATTCGATCTATTTGGGTTAGGGGTAGATGATATAGGAAAACAAACTTATCGATTAACAAGCACAGAAAGACTTCCAGTAAACATACCTGGTAATAGAAGCGGGACAGTAGTCATCACGTTTGACAGGCTGCTTGCCGTCTCAAGGGACGACCAAGTTTTATTATCATGGGATCACCCAATTGTTACAGGCTGTATTGAACAATTATTAGCATCACACGAGGGATCGGCATCATTTGCAATATGGGAAGCTAATGGAAATCCAACATTATTACTTGAAGTAATTTTCGTACTAGAGTGTTTAGCTCCCAAGAAATTACACGCAGATCGATTCCTACCACCAACACCTGTAAGGATAGTAATAAACCACCAAGGGAAACCCGCTCTTGGTGAAGACGGACGTTTCATTAAAGTCCCTGAAACAATTAAAAACGGGCCATCACACATCGTTGCTGAAATTAATCAAATTCAAGATTTAATAAAACCCATGTCTAAAGCCTCTGAAAAATTAGCAAACAATCAAATAGATAAAATGAAATTGCTAGCCAGAGAAAATATGAATAATACTCTGACCTCAGAGATTTCAAGACTTGAAACCCTGATGAAAGTAAACAAAAGCATCAGAAAAGATGAAATTATATCTTTAAAAAAAGAATTATCAGAACTTAAAGATTGTATAGAGAAATCCAGAACACGAATTGATTCAATTCGTTTAATTTGGAAAGGAGAAATGACTCAACTAAATCAACTTGCTAACTCATAACTACATTAACGCACTACTCTAGCACCGCCTCCAGCAACTAGTTTCTCTACATCTGACTTCGTTGCCATTGATGTATCTCCAGGTGTTGTCATAGCTAATGCACCATGAGCTGCGCCATATTGAACAGCCATAGATGCATTACCCGTCTCAATCAACCCATATATTAAGCCTGAAGCAAAGCTATCTCCTCCTCCAACTCTATCAAAAATCTCAAGATTTGGTCGATGGACAGCTTCGTGAAATTCTCCATTAGCCCAACAAATTGCGCCCCAATCATTTAGGGTTGCAGTTTTCACTGTTCTTAATGTAGTTGCTGTCACCTTAAAATTTGGAAACTCATTAACAGCTGTGTTAATCATCGCTTTAAACTTATCAACATCAATTGAAGAAATGTTTTCATCAACACCTTCTACTTCAAAACCAAGACAAGCAGTAAAATCCTCTTCATTCCCAATCATTACATCTATATTTTTAGCAATTTCCCGATTAACTTCTTGTGCCTTTTCAAGTCCCCCAATGCTCTTCCATAATGATGGACGATAATTTAAATCATAGGAAATTATAGTTCCGTATTTGCGAGCAACTTTAACAGCCTCTATTACAGTTTCAGCTGTAGTTTCAGACAAAGCGGCAAATATGCCGCCTGTATGAAGCCATCGTACTCCCTCATTTCCGAAAATATGTTCCCAATCGAAATCTGTTGGTTTAATTTTTGAAGCAGCGGTCAAACCACGATCAGGAACCCCCACTGCCCCACGAATTCCAAATCCACGCTCAGTAAAATTCAATCCGTTTCTAACATCTCTTCCCAACCCATCAAAATCTTCCCATTTAATCATCGATGCATCCACTCCACCCTGAAGAATGAAATCCTCAATTAGTCGGCCAACTTCATTATCAGCAAAAGCCGTTATTACTCCTGTACGAAGTCCGAAACAGCGTCTCAAACCCCGTGCCACATTGTATTCTCCTCCACCTTCCCAGACGTCGAAATTTCTTGCTGTACGAACTCGTCCGTCAGCAGGATCCAGTCTTAGCATGATTTCACCTAAGGAAACTTGATCGTATTTACATGACGCCGCATCTTTAATTTTTAGGACTGACATTCTATATTCTCAAAAAGAGGAGAGGAGATTTCCTCAATTTACCCTCTCTCGTCAATCTAAGTTTTTCCAGAGTAGACTTGTTTGCCGTCTATAAAAAGACCACTTACAGAACCTTTATGAGCAATAATAGCCTCTTCAACATTAGATAGCCTTTTGGGAAATGGAATAACTGAAAAATTAGCTAGCATTTCCTCTCTAAGCTGGCCAAATCTGTGATCTAATCCAATTGCTTTTGCTCCGTTGCAAGTAGCCATCTCTAAAATATCGCCAATATCAATTTCAGGATTTTTTAGTTTAAATTCACGCATTTCACTAAAAATATTTAATTCCCCAAATTCCATTTCAGTACTTCCAGAACTAGCTAAGCTGTCAGTACCTAGGCAGATATTCACACCCCTTTTAGCAAGATCCTTGTATTTAAATTCAGGATAACCAAACCAAGAATGACTTTTAGGGCAGTGCACAACACTCATTTTAGGATTAGATAAAAAGTCAAAGTCCTCATTAATTAAGAAGTTGGCGTGAACAACTAGAGTCCTTAAGTCGGTTTTTTCTAAATTGTTCAAATGTTGAATTGGAGATTGAATACCACAATCATTCATAATTCTCCCCAAACTCTTCATCTTATCAAATAAAGGACCAGAGCAAGAAGTAAACATGTCCCATTCATCTGCTGACTCACTAACATGAATCGTTATAGGCATTGCCTCACTATTGGCATATTCAGATAATGCGTTTAGACCATTAGCTGTAGTAGTATATGGAGAATGCGGAGCCAATCCTGTTACCATTGCTAATGGAGAATTTAATGAAAACTCATGCTTAGCTAAATCAACAAGGGACTCATTATCTAAATCATCATAGCCAATTAATTCTGTAAAAGGACAAACTTTAAGTGGGGTTTGCTTAATGACTCTAGAAAACAAACCAGGAACAGACTCAATATTGAACACAACACCACAACCTGATTTAATCATCATTTCAGCACCTTCAAGCCAGCTTAATTCTTGTTCCTGACCAGACAAAGAACGCTTTACCTCAATTATTTGATTGATCCAGTCAGTAAATGAATGCCCAGGTTTTAACCTCCCTGCTAAACCGGTATAGTCCAAGTGACAATGAGAGTTAACGAAAGCAGGAAGAATAATTGAATCACCTAGATCAATAATCGGTTCACCTGTTAATGGAGAAATTTGTTTACTGCAACCAACAACTCCTAAAACATTATCACAAACCTGAACAGCCCCATTCATTATAATGTTGCCTTTACCAGCCCAAATAGCTCTAGCCAACAAGATCATAAAGTTAACATAAGAGCCATACTAATGAATAAACATCTCGCTTTGTTATTTTGCAGCATTCTTTGTCTTATTAGTTGCTGGCAAAACATCTAAAAAAATATGTGAGGTGAAAAAACGATAGTTAACATCTTTCTTTTTATCAGTTTTCTTTCCATTTAATGGAGGATAATGAAATTTTCCTTTAACAGTCGATGCAAGGTAAAATTTATGAGAACCAACTGGAACTTTAAACTTAGCAAGATCAATTTCGAGAGATATTTTATTTTGATCATTTTTCACCTCTAATTCACCAAGCTTGTCTAATTGAGATATACCAAATGCTTTAAGTTTAAAATTAACAGAAAATTCTCCATGGCGTTCAATACTTAAAGGTATATTAATTTTGCTATTAACTTCACCTTTAAAAACAGACTTTCCCTCAGGAATAACAATTATTGGTTCAAGATCACTTGTATTTACCGACAGAACACTTTCAGCAGCTAAGCGAGACAAAACTGGCTCATTATTATAATCTCCAACTCGATGGATAGTTACTGCATTCTTTGCTAACGCCTTAACTTCGTGACCTTCAATATTAGCCAGACCAAAAAACTTAACATCACCTACAAAATCTTCGACTATATCAGATTCAACAAGAAAAGTTGTTATAGAATTTTGTCCCTGTTTTAATTCAGTGCTTTCCAAATAAACTCCTTTTGGCAGATCCTCTGCAATAACTTTAATAGGGCCATTAAAACCCCCTTTACGAATCGCTACTACACGTAATGGCAGACATCCTCCTTTTCTTAAGTGCAATCCCATCAAATCAATATTACGCTTGTTCTTATCAATAGGAATAGACTGTGGATGAACCACCAATTGATATTCAGGAACTTCTTTTTGTACGCTAAGAATGTAAGGCTTTAAAACGCTTCCAGAAA
>SHAK01000088.1 GCA_004213515.1 Limisphaerales bacterium
TCTACCATTGGAGGTGCTGGAGGCGCTGGAGGTGCTGCTGGGGGTACAGGAAATGCCACTTATGGCTATGCTCCTACGGTGATGTTGCCTTCAGAAACTGATGGTCTTCTAACTGGTGGTCTACGTCAGCAAGTTGGAAAAAATCCTAGTATCCCAACACTAGGTACAGTTACCGGTATTTTGACTGATCCTCAATTTAGAATGATCATACGCGCTATTGAACAACGAGATGGTGTAGATCTTTTATCGGCTCCAAGAGCAGTAACCTTAAGTGGTCGTCAGACGCAGATTACTGTTACTGATCTTAAATCAATCGCTAGCAGTGGATCTGGATCAGGGGGTACTCCAATTGAAGTGCCACAGATTTCCGTAGTGAGCTCAATGGGCGGGGGTAGCTTTGGCGGCGGCGGTATGGGCGGCGGCGGTATGGGCGGCGGCATGGGCGGTATGGGCGGCGGCGGCGGCGGCTTAGGCGGTGGTCAAGGTGGCGGCTCTAGTTTAGGGGGATTACTTGGCGGTGCTGGATTTGGATCTGCAGCTCAAAATTATCAAACTTCAACTATGCCATTTGGAACAACACTCGACGTAATTCCTTATGTTGCATCTGATGGTTATACAGTTCACTTGACTGTGATTCCTAAGATTACTGAGTTTCTTGGTTACGAGGATGCACCTTTTCAAAACCAAGTTATCGCTGGTGTAGGTAACACTGTATCTCAAGCGCTACAACAGCCATTGGCGTTACCGAGTATTCGTGTTCGTTATATTACTTCATCTGTACATGTTTGGGATGGTCAAACGTTGGTTTTAGGCGGCCTAATTGCAGAGAATGTAGTTAAGGTAAAAGATAAAGTTCCTATGCTCGGTGACCTGCCTTTCATAGGGAGATTATTTAGAAGCGAACGGTCTAACACTGAGAAGAAAAACCTTATGATTTTTGTTAGTCCTCGGATTATTGATCCGGCGGGGAATCCTGTACACACAGAGGAAAACTGGCCTTATGACCCTAATTCAAGTCCGACACAGGATCCTGTTTTGGGAAATACGGCTAGCAATTAATTAGTTAGGATGCGATTTGGCTTCGCTAGATAAGCAGATGCGAATTTTAATCATAGACGGGCATGCATTTGCCTATAGAGCTTTTTTCGCTATACGCGATTTGTCTTCGCCGTCTGGTCAGCCTACTAATGCTATCTATGGTTTTATAAACATGTTTAAAAAATTTGAGGCTAAAGTATTACCGACTCACACTGTTGTGGTTTGGGATGGCGGCCTTGATGAGGGACGAGTTGAGGAGTTAAGCGATTACAAAGATCAACGTGATCCTATGCCGGATGACATGGAAGTGCAGCTTGACGAAATAGAATCCTATCTTGAGGCCAGTGGTATTGCTTCCGTATGTCATAAAGGGGTTGAAGCGGACGATAGAATAGGTCAATTGACAAAATCAGCAGAGTCCGAAGGTCTTGAAGTGGCCATTGCTAGTTCTGACAAAGATTTTTTTCAGTTAGTTAATGATAGAGTAAAAATATGGAATCCATCCGACAAATCGGGTGAGCCAATGGATGAAAATGCAGTTAAGATTAAGACTGGTGTTCGTCCTGAACAGATAGTGGATTGGTTAAGTCTTGTAGGTGATGCGGCAGACAACATCCCTGGCGTGCCAGGAATCGGAGTCAAGACAGCTGCCACTTTGCTCAATGAGTTTGGAACTGTCAGTGAGCTTTATAAGCGATTGGAAGATGTGAAGCGTGATAAGCAGCGCCAAGCACTTCTTGATTCCGAAGCTAATGTGCGCCGAAACCAAAATCTTGTATCTTTGAAAATGGATTTAGATGATGAGCCAGAAATTGATTCTTTAAGAAAAGGTTTCGAAGACACGGTTCAATTGGAGAAGCTTTATGAGAAGTGGGGCTTCAAAGCTAAATTGGCTAATTTACGAGAGGCACGTCAGAGTGTCTTATTTGACGAATGATGAATTCAGGTAAAATAGTATTAAAAGATTTAATGATGGATTTTCAGAAAATTCATCACCTCAAAATTCATGCAATTAGGTTTTTTGCATTGTTTGCGTTTATTTTAGTTTTATCTGATTTAAATGCTGATGTTATATTTAAACCAAAAGGGCAAGAGTTTAAACTAACGGGGGAACTTGTTGGAGATCAACTTGAAACGAGTTTGTCCCTAGGTCCAAATGGAGGTTTTGCAGTTTGGCAGGATAATTCTACAGACCCGTTTGGTTATGGGATTGCAGCTCAAAAAATTGATGTTTTTGGAAATCCGGTGGGTTCGCCTATAAGAGTAAATAGTCTGCTCGAAGGAGATCAGGAAAAACCATCTGTTGGAATGATTCCTGAAGGTGGTGCTTATTTTGTTTGGGAAGGTGGAGCCAGTGGGTTTCACAGAGTGCACTACAGAGTAATAAATTCATCGGGTGTATTCATTTCAGATGAAAAATTTGCAACCACATCAAACTCTGGTGAACAGACTGAGCCGAGTTTAGTTGTTTTAAAAAATGGGTCAGCAATTTTATCTTGGACGGATTATTTATCTGACGGTAGTCACAAGGGAGTATCTGCAAGAATTATTGGAAAAGATGGACAACCCGAAACTGAACCTTTTCGTTTGAATCAGTTTAATGCTGGAAATCAACATAAATCAAAAGTGGTTGCATTGCCTGGAGGTGGTTTTGCAGCAGTTTGGATTTCTGATCAGCAATTAAATCAAAAATCATTAGATATAGTTGGAAGAATCTTTTCAGCTGATGGTGTTCCACTAACTGATGAAGTTGTTTTGGCTCCGGAAGGTGTTAATGCTAATCCAGATATTGCACTTGCTGGTAATAATTTGGTAGTTGCTTGGGAACAGTTGGATTCGCAACAAAAACAAAATCGATGGGACGTTGCTATCCGTAGCTTTAATTTAAATTTAGAACCATTGTCTGAGGCCTCTCTAGCTAATATCAAACTAAAAGGGGATCAGTTTGCGCCACAACTTAAAGGAGATTCCTCTGGTGCAATGTTGGTGTGGAATAGTTTTGGTCAGGATAAATCTCGGGAAGCGGTAATGGGTAGATTTATAGATACAACAGGTCGTTTGTCCGAAAATGAAGTTGTTGTAAATACTTATCAGGACCACTCTCAAATACAGCCAACATTAACTGCTACTGCTGATAAATATATTGTGGCCTGGTCTACTCCTAGATCAGGAGATACTGGATTTGATATAGTTGGACAACGTTACGTCGCTCAAGATGCAAAACCTCTTCTTCCAGCTATTGCAGATATATTTGTTAATCCTGTAAGCGAGAATGAATTGTTTGTTTCTTGGCCTGAAGTAAATGGTTTAAACATCAAACACTATGAGCTTTATTATAACGATCAGGCTAATCCGAAAATATTTGGTGGTAATTATGTTTTATGGCCTGGTTTAAAGCCAGGTAGTGAATATGCATTTCGAGTTGCCTACGTTACAGAAGATGGTCGTCGATCGGAACTCTCTGAGTATGGTGTAAATAAAACATGGGGCAGAGATTATAATGAAGATGGATTACCTGATGATTGGCAGAATAAATATTTTGGCAATAAATCGGATAATTGGGAAGGGGCAATGGTAGACAGTGATGGAGATGGTGCAACAAACCAACAAGAATTTGCTGCAGGAACAGATCCTTCAAATAGTGCTGATTTATTAGTTTTAGATCTATCTAAAATGGAAGAAGGGCAAAGGCTTCAATGGAATACGCAACCGGGTGCAGTTTATCAACTTCAGCATTCCAGCGATATAAGCGAAGAGTGGATAAATGTTGGGGAGCCAGTTTTAGCTTACGATAGAGAAGCGGGAATTACTTTAAAGTCTGTTGCAAATATGAGTTTTTACAGGATCAAAAAGATTCGTTAGTCTTATGTTGAATTTTTTATTAAGAACAAACTTGTTGTTAACTGCTGCTGCCCTTTTTGTAGGTGCGGCCGGTGCGAGCGCGTTCACTTTAGCCAACGGCACAAATAGAGTTGTTGTAAACAATTTGGGAGAAGAATATCGGTGGAATTCTCCGATTGTAACATACACATACGATGAGTCATTTTTAAGTTACTTTGGTTCTAATGGGGTTGTGGCAGTAGAGAAGGCGATGGAGATGCTTAATTCTATTCCTGCCGCATCAAGCATCAAAACGAATTATCCACCAGCAAATGCTGATGAAAATAACTTGTGGAATTATCCAGTTCGTCCTGATCGTTTTCATGCGCGTGCATATAATAATCGTATTTTAGATATTAAGTCCTACGCATTGGCGGAGTTGTTTGGATTCATGGGTCTTGGTAATGCTGAGGATAATGCGTTTCAACTTGAGTTTGGTTCTGTTGTTTTGCGTAACTGGGATCCAATAAGTTATGGTCCAAGCAAGTATTTAAATGGGAATTTAATTTCTTGGGCAGTTCTAGGCTTCACTAACGCCCAGCCATTTTCAATTGATGTTACAAAATCCTTAATGACTTTGGCGGGCACTTCTGACAATCGAGTGCCACGTCTGGATGAAGGTAAATATCTAGTTGCTCCAACACGTGATGATATTGGCGGTTATCGTTATCTTTATAGAAAAGATAATTTTAATGTGGAGAATTTGCCTCCAAGCACTTACCAGATGGTGACGAATCAGCCGAATCTTACAAACCCAGCTATATTTAGTATTGATCTCCGTTGGTTCTCAAAAGAGTCGAAAACAAATACGCCAGCAGCATTTCAGCAATTTCTTTTAACCAATCAGTGGTGGGGGCCAGCTTACACCAATATAACTGTGCCACCTTTGACTATTCTGAAAACCAATATTAATTGGAGTTTAGGTTGGACCACAAATGTTACCCCTTATTTAACAAACTATCCGTGGACGCCTATTGGTCAGCCTGCGACATTAGTAAATTTAACTAATAAATATAGAACCTTTCAACCAAGCTACGATTATATTTATGCAAATGTAATTACAAATATACATGTGCCGGCTGAAGAGTCAGAAATACTTTATCGCTCATGGGAAGTGGTTCCTGCTGCGCCTTTATGGAGTGTGATTGGAAGCGTGCCGACTACAACAAACTATACTACAGCAATCCTTAACGATGAGTTTCCGCAGGGGGAAATAATTATATTACCTACAGGTAACACGGCAGCTGGGGCTGGAATAGGGCAAGGAGGTGGTGCAGTTGGTGGAGGTGGGCCTGCAAATGTTGTTGGTTACCATTTTACAGAGTTGCAATTTGAGCGAGTTAACATATTAACAAATATGTTAACTGATACTAATAGCCTGGCTAATCCAGATGGGGCACTACCAGGGCAGGGAGGCGGATTGGGTGCTGGTGGTTCCGCTATTACAAATTTCGTAGGAGTGATGGAAGATGAGGTATGGGCTAGTACAAATCATGCTTATTTAGCTTATCCAATTGTACTTCAAACGAATTCATTGTTGTTAGGTGGAATTGACAAAATACGATACACGAGAATGCAGGGGGATTCCCTCGTAACTACAAACTATTCATCGGATAGATTCATTCAAAATTATAAATTCCCAAACCTTGAAGACCAAACGTTTACTTATATAATTCCAGGTTCGGCTCAGGCTTTGACTAATGCTGCATTGCCTTCCTATTCCTACGAAATGGATTATGTAGAAAATAGCGTCCGTAAAACGGGTAAGTTTATTAAATTTTTCTCAACTCCTGATATTACTTTTACAGCTATAAATGCACCTCCATCAGTGACATCAACTAATACCGCTGGGGCTGGTGTGGTGAATAATAATGCTATTAATGGAATCCAAACATTAGGTTTGAACGGTCCGGGCGTAATTCAATCCTCAGGTAATATGAATTTCAGCTTTAATAAACTAGGATTGCATTGGGATTTGAATCCAAGCTTCTTCCTAAACGAGGAAAACCAAACGCCTGGTTGGGTGTGGGGGCATTATGATGGTTCGATGAGTGAGCCTATGGTTTTTCCAAACAGCCAAACAATTCGAGATCTTGAGAAACAAATATATTCAGGTGAATAAATAGACGCAAAAATGTTAAATCTACTCAAATTAGTTAGATGGTCTATATGCCTTTTATTGGGCATGGCGGTCAGTTGTGGTGTAGTTTCTGTGTCAGCCCAAAGCGCTAAAACTGGTGGCGACAATTCTCAAGATTCTGTTTGGATCAATAATGGCATTTTGCAAGAAGCTCCATATGTAAATGCAGAGAAAGTTGAAAACCGTGGGGTTATAGAAGCAGCAACTCCTGACAATGTTCCATTTTATTTTTTCAATACAAAATATTTTACTAATTCAGGGACTGTAAATATTAGAAAAGATTTTGAATTCAGTACTTTTAAAACTGAAAATCAAGGTGTTGATTTTGAGCCTAAGAAAGCAAAAGTATTTCATAATCATAGTACTGGTAAAATAGTAAGCATTACCGATGAATTTTCTACAGGAAGTGTAAAAATAAATGCCGAGAGAATTATTAATAAAGGATTGATATCAGCAGAAAATGCAGGAGTTCTAGATTTGGTGGGTGATAATGTTAATTTAGTTCGAGGTGGATTAGAGATTAAATCTGGTCCTGATTTTGATCATCCTAATGGTCTAGATGAATTTGGTCAGCCTTTGTATTGGGGCTATAACACTATTGAGATAAATGGTTCAAAAGGTCCTTATCAGGAGCGAAGGTTTTCATCAAACCCAGGAGGTGCAGGTTTTCTGTTGGTAAAACAGGACTGGGGAGTTAGAGATGTTTTTTGGGGCTTAAGAATAGGAGCAAATTATAACGGATCAAATCCCGCGGGTGTTTTTGGATTTGGTGATTTTTACTCATTTTCTTCTCCAGAAGATTTGTTCTGGCAGGAGATTGCTTCGCCATATTCGTTGACCGGTAAATACACACCTCCATATGGTCAGTACGTTTTATGG
>SHAK01000089.1 GCA_004213515.1 Limisphaerales bacterium
TCAGGTGTATTTTTTATTGCGCATTATTTTGTATCCAATTTGTTTGGGAATTGGCATTTGGTGTGCTGTTCAATTCAAAGAAGGCTTTGAAGGGAAGGAGCTGCGCAGGTATCAGATTGATACCGAAAATCCGGGTGAGCTTATAAAAAAAAATAAAGCCAAAGAAGAATCCACCGAAGAAGCCCCCCCCGAAGAAGAATCCACTGAAGAGGAATCCACTGAAGAGGAATCCACTGAAGAGGAATCCACTGAAGAGGAATCCACTGAAGAAGTAAATGATTCTACGAATGATGGAGCCAAACAAATTTTTGTGGAGTCTGAGGAAGAACTTTTAAATGATAATGTAGAAACTAATGCGCTTGAGGATATTTTAGTGGAAAATGAAAAAGCTGAGGGAGGCTTAATGGGCTATTTTGCTGGAATGCTAATCTCTATTTTGACCTTTGCTTTTTTTGTTGCCAGAGATGTAGGTAATCTGGCCGGCAACCGTTTTGCTATTGGTTATTTTAGTAAAAGTGCGAAATCTGAGAAAGCAGATCTTTACGAAGAGGCTGAGCAATTATGGGCGGATGGAGCATACATTGAAAGTATTGATGCACTTCGTAATTATTTAGAAAAATATCCAGGGGAATTTCATGCACATCAACGTATAGCTGAGATTTATGAAAACGATCTAGCCAGTTACCGAGCTGCAGCAATGGAATATGAGTCCATTCTGACAATTGAATTGTCAGCTAAGCGTTGGGGATGGGCTGCCATTCATCTTTGCAATTTATATTCTGGAAAACTTGGGGAAACGGAAAAAGCGCTGAATTTACTTAGGCGGGTTGCTGACGAATGCGCTGATACCACGCCTGGTCAAAAAGCTCGTGAGCGCTTGGCCAAGATTGATTCAATGTGATTTTTTATTTTTCCAAGTGGCAATAATTCCGATTTACATCAATTTAGTGCATTTTCGATAGCATCTTCTAATCCTTTCATTGGATGACCATGCCATACTATTTTGCCATCCTTAATTACGAATGCATGAGGTATACCTCTAAGGTCGTAGCGTCCCATGAACTCATTTGAGGTCGAACGCCCTTTGTCTACAGCAACGCCGTACTCCATTTTTTTTCCCATTCTATTTACGAATGGCTCAACAGTTTCTAAAGGTTCATTAGTAACACCGATGATGTTAACTCCATCGTCTTTATATTTAAATTGAATTTCAGTTAGGTGAGGGATGCTAGTTCGGCAAGGAGGACACCAAGTAGCCCAAAATTCGACAACATTGACCCCTTTTGAGATATCAACTGATTTACCTTTAACCCAGTGTGCGACTTTTAGTTGGCCTATAGGATCACCTCCGGGCGAAACTATATTATTCCCTTGTGTTCGATCATCTAAACCACAGCTAGTTAAAACAAAAAGTAAAATTAAACAGAAGTTGAAAAATATTTTCATATAAAAAAACATTATAATAATTTTTCTTATTATCAAGTATCATTCAAAGATAATAGATATTGTTTTTTATTTTTTGGATTTTGTTTTAGCGATTAATATTTCTTTTCCAATTATGATAATCTTGATCAAGTAATTTTTGAGGGGAGGAACTGTACCAAGAGTAACCAGTTCTGCGTTCGAGTTTAACTTCATTTAGTGAATAGACTTTTATTCCATCTCGATTACAGAAAAAAGGCAGATTAGTTTTAATTTCATAAAATCTTGCCCAGATCGGTTTTGCATTAATATCAGTAATGGTGCGTATATCGTGTTTAATAATTTTGTTTTTATATTGAACAGGCTCAATTTCGAATTTCTCGATACGAAGATCCTTGATTGCTGATTGGCGAAACCACAGAATCGCACTCTCGATTGACTCTATAATTTCATTACTTGGTTGCTCTATTTTCATTAGGTAACGAATGATTCCTACACTTTCTGCTCCTGAAATAGACGGAAGCTCGTAGGTTCGAGCTTTAATGGGTTTTAATGTAAGATGATGGTGTTGTTGGCACCATGCAGTCTTTTTACCGTTAACTACGATCTGGCAATCAAGTACGAGCGATAGTGCTTTATCTAATGAATTTTGACATTTTTTACGAATTTTTTCATCTATCCAATTAAAGTCAGATTTCTTTTGCTTAATTTCTCTCAAGAGTTCCATAACGCCAATCATGGCGTTATCATTAAATGTTATTGCGTCAACGTCTGACCCTCGCCAGCCACCACTATTGTGTTGATTGCGAAGAATAAATTTTAGACCGAGTAAAGCGGCATCTCGGTAATTTGAGTTTTTAGTTTCAGTATATGATCTGCTTAATACACGTATTTCTGTGTAAGTAGCATTGTTGTCGATAGTGCTTTTGGCACTAAATTCCTTTAAATAACTTATAGCATCCTTAGACGTTTTAAATTGCTCCCATTTAATGTTCTTTGGCCAACCTCCGTCGGCATTCTGAAAGAGTAAAATGATCTCGGATTTGAAGTCCGATGATATATCTGAATGCGAATCAGAAAAAACTGAATTTGCAAAAAAAATTATAAATAAAAATCGAAACATACTTTCAATTAATGATTGGATCAATTTTCAGATAAGTGGGCATTAAGTGTTGTTTCAATAGCATGCCGAAGCGCATGAGTCCGAAAATAAAGAGGGAAATCAGAGGGCGCTTCAAGTGTATATGAAAGGCGTGTTTTATTGTTTTGAACGATGTACAATGCTTCAGGCCATAATGGTCTAACATCTGGAGATTCTAATGGCTTTAATAAGCCGCAGTTTGCTGGTCGTCCATCGATTAATTCGGATTGGTCAATTGGGCATACAGATGAGACGGCGTTAAGTATTTCTAGCGAAGCAGAGTTTATTTTTTCAGGATTTAATTCGTATAGGTAAAAACCTTTTGCTTCCCAATCCTCATGTACGCAGATGCTTATACCAAAAGAAGGAATGGATTCTATCCAGGATTTGTGAGCTTTTGTTTCAGTGGAATTGAAGTGTCGATAGTCTCGATTAAGATCTATTCCAATAGAATTTTCGCGAGTGTTATTTTTAAACCCAGTAGGATTTAAGCATGGGCAAATATAAAGACTAACATCGTTTGGCCAAGTATTAGCTTCTAGCATTTCCAGTAGTGTTAACGGGCCTCCAGGTTCATCACCGTGAATTCCGCTTGAAATATAGGCTGAAAGCCGTTCGTGCTTGGCTATGCGAGATAATCCATAAAGTGGCAGTTCTGTAGATTGAGAAAAATTTTCTATTATCCACCCGTGTATTTTTGCCGCTGTTGCAATGCGGTCTAAAACATCGCTTATAACTATGGTTTCACCAAAGTAACCGCCGTTGTTTTTTTCGAGCGGTTTTATCATCATTAGTTAATTAGTTAGTTAAGCTGGAAGTAGTTCCTTATCTGTTTTTTTGTTTGAGCTGCAACTGCTTTCACATTTTGTGCTACTAGATATTTGGTCAGCAAAGTCATTATCCCAATCTGGATCTAGACCTAGATCTTTTAACATTTGGAGATCTTTTTCGACTGGTTGATTAAGTGTTGTTAGATAGTTCCCAACCATTAAAGCACTAGCTCCTGCGGTGAATATCATGCTCTGCATATCGCGCAGATTAACAGTGCGGCCACCGGCGATCATAACTTCTTTTTTTGGTAGAATAAATCTGAACAATGCGATTGTTTTTAGAATTTCCATTGGTGGAAGTTGTTCCTGTTTTTCTAGAGGTGTTCCTGGAATAGGATTGAGAATATTAACAGGGACTACATTGGCGTCTATCGCACGAACCTCTAGTGCCAAATCAATTCTATCTTCACGGGTTTCACCCATCCCGATAATCCCTCCAGAACAAATTTTGATGCCGGCATTTTTGAGGAATTTAATTGTATTAATACGATCTTCATAAGAATGCGTTGTGCAGTGCTCAGGAAAGAAACGTCGGGAACTTTCGAGATTATGTCCATAGCAAGACAGACCAGCTTCTTTTAACCGATCTGCTACCTCTTGTTTTTCAATCAGTCCTAGTGAAGCATCAGG
This sequence comes from Limisphaerales bacterium, assembly GCA_004213515.1. Lineage (GTDB taxonomy): Bacteria > Verrucomicrobiota > Verrucomicrobiia > Limisphaerales > UBA1096 > UBA1096. Next base: position 4,024 of record SHAK01000089.1, read on the forward strand.
GCGAGACTTTCCGTTTTCTTTCATTTCACGTATCCTGTCACACACTTCATCAAGCATGGGCCCTTCTTTTAGTCCTCGCCAAGCAGCAACTAGCCCAACGGCTGTGACATTATTTTCCTTAGCCTCGCCCATAGCATCTTGCACTGGTTCAGGATCTAAAAAGCCATAACGGGGTGAATCAGTTTGATAAGCGGCTGACTGGGAACAAAAAGAGCAGTTTTCAGAACATGCGCCTGCTTTCGCATTAAGTATTGAGCAAAGGTGAATTTTATTTCCTTTAAAGTGTTCACGAATGCGGTTGGCCCAAGAAAGTAAATCCATGATATCTGAGTTAGACTCGATGTTTATTAACTCAAGTGCTTCATCACGAGTAATCTGCCCGCCGTTTAAGATGCGCTGACCTAGCTCAGCCATGAAGTCTCGAATTATCAATCCTTTAGTGGCTTCTTTTACAGTTTCGCTCATGTGGTATTTATTTTAGCCAAAAAATACCACTTTGGCCAAGTGGTTTGATTTAGTTGGCGTCATTTTTCTTAAGTACTAAGATAAATCCCCGAAGCTTTAAAAGCTTTAGCTTGTTACTAAGAATTATTATTTTATTTTTGATATGTCAAATATTGGAGTTGGGATCATTGGATGCGGAGGCATTGCTCTACAGAATCATCTGCCAGGGCTTGAATTATGCGTAGATACAAAACTAGTCGGTTTGTGCGACAGCAGTGCTGATGTATTGGATAGAGCCGTTAAACAAACAGGAGTTGAAGTTCATACAACTGACTATAAAAAGTTAGTTGAACGGGATGACATTCATGCTGTAATTATTGCCACTCCTAATTTCACACACTCGCCAATGGCTATTGAAGCCATGATTAATGGTAAGCATGTGCTATGTGAAAAACCACTTGGATTGGATCAAAAAGAGACGCTTCAAATGCTTAATTGCGCCAAAGAAAATAAAGTTCGTCACATGACAGCTTTTACTTATCGATTTGTTCCTGCAATGCGTTATATGAAACATCTTGTAGATACCGGTGCAATTGGCCAACCATATCACATTCGTACTTGTAGACTTCAAGATTGGAGTGATCGAAATATAGGTTGGCGTCAAATTAAAAAGATGGCTGGTTCTGGTGAATTGGGTGACATGTTATCACATAGGCTAGATTATGCGCATTTTTTAATCGGTGATATGAAACGGATAACAGCTGACACTCGGCGTTTTATAAATGAGCGTAATGGACTTGAATCTGATCTTGAGGATTGGGTGACGGTCATGGCTGAATTCAAAAATAATGCTACTGGGGTTCTTGAAAGTAGTAAGCTAGCAACAGGTAGGGGAGAGGGGGCTAGAAGTCAGGACTATTGTGAGATTAATGGTAGTGATGCATCTATGATATTTCAGCTTGAAAATCCAAACAGCTTTCAAATTGCTCGAAAGTCGCAGGTAGGTTTAGAGACTGTTGATGTGCCTAAAGAATTTCTTACTTGGCCAGGATCAAACCGTGACCCATTTCAGGGTGATCCGGGTATTTCTTTTCGCTGGGATCAAGATTTTGAATTCATTGATGCCATTCGTAATGAGCGTGAATGTGAGCCATCTTTTTTGCAGGGTGCTCGTGTTCAAACTGTGATGGATCTGGCGTTAAAGGCTGCTGATGAGAAAGCATGGTTTGATGTTGATTATCCTGTTGCCTGAGTTAGTCATATATTTAAAAATCTCTTGAACTAAAGCCTCAGGGTGATACTTTGCCCCTCCCTTTGACCGCGGGATGGAGCAGCCCGGTAGCTCGTCAGGCTCATAACCTGAAGGTCGTCGGTTCAAATCCGGCTCCCGCAACCAATTTAAAAACCTCGGTGTATCTAATGATTCCGGGGTTTTTTTGGGTCTTGGACCCTCGTTCTTCCTAATCTCAATTTAACAAAAATCTTGCCCTGTGCTATTTTGTGCTAGGCTTTTTAGCGTCTGAATAAGCGCTTGACCGGTTTTCTGATCTGCTAAAATTATTTCCAATAATATATAATATAATTGATTTTTAATAAAATCATATTAAGTATTGGTCATCTCATTTATGATAACAGAAGAAATAATTACTCTAATTTGTCTGCTCGGAATTGCTATTACTGGCATAGTCATATTAATCGAAAACTTTAAAAAAAATATAGGTTGGGGATTAGCCAGCCTTTTTTGTGGGGTTCCTTTACTCGTTTTTGGGATTATGAATTTTAAAAAGGTTAAAACAGCATTTCTAATGCACATAGCTTTTTATGTTATAGCATTAACTGTTGGGATTCTTCCTGCTTTTGCCAAGGCAAAAGCTAAAGCACAGCGTATATCATGTGTTAATAATTTAAAACAGATTGGAATAGCTTGCAGAATATACGCCACTGATAACCAAGATCGTTTTCCATGGCAGATACCGCAAGCTGAAGGAGGCACTGCTCATCTAGCTAAACCACGAACTGATACCGATGCTTTATTGGACAATGATGGAAAGCCAATATTCGATGTAAACGCATGGCATCACTTTCAAGCCTTGTCAAATGAACTGTCTAACCCGAAAGTATTACGCTGCCCAGGAGACGGATCTGTAACTCAGGCGAATACCTTCCAAAGCACACTGCCACAAGGAACCGGAAGAAATGTCATTCCCTACGACAAAAACTCGGTTAGTTACTGGCTGCGTACTGACCCAGAAGTAGACGAGTCACGGCCAAATGAAGTAATGGTTGTCTGTCCGGATCACAACGATCAGTATAACGTATTGTTAACGGATAGTTCAGTCCAACAATCTAGTTGGATGCGATTGGCTCAATACTTTAAGGATTTATCAAATCCCATAATA
>SHAK01000009.1 GCA_004213515.1 Limisphaerales bacterium
TTACTGCCCAGTCAATACCTTGATCGTTATTTCCATCCAAAGTTACTTCTGCCAATAAAACTTGAATCAGCACTTGACGCTGAGGCTGATCGAGTTGATCGATCATTTCTGAAACCTGCTCAAAATAACGAGGGCTAGCAGAAACAAGTAATGCGTTATTAGTTGGTTCTGCAACGATGGCAACCTCTTCGTCAAGCAGTCTCTGCGCGGTGCCAACCGCCTCCGTACCAAGTACAGCTTGTACTCGTTGACGGGCCTGATCAAGAAATTGCGTAAGAGCCAATGCAATTTCTTCAGCCTGTGCATTTTTCAAACGATAAACCTTAGTAATCCTTTCTTGAGCAGGGCTAGAATCAAGCTCCGTAATAATCTGTATTGCCAACGAGACATAGTGCTCAGACCCACCAACCAATAAACTATTTGTACGAATGTCAACCGTTACTGTAAGCGCGTTTTGCTCCGCTGTACCAATTGTGGGCTCGTTCTCTCCGCCAATTAAAGGCTTTGATGGCTTAACTAATGTATAACGAATAGAACGAGAATTAGAATCCCCAGCTGCAGCCTCCAAACGAAATAAATTAGTCAACACTTCTGCCATTCGTCCAGCATCTGCATTACTCAATTGAAGCACCTTGATTTGAGCAATCTGAGGCGAACTTGAATCAAGCTTCTTAATCACTTGCTCAATTAATTCCATGTTATCTACAGGAGCAGAGACCACTAGTGAGTTAGTTCGTGGATCTGGAGTAATTAAAACGCCTTCGCGTAATCCAGTAGCAACTAATTCATTATCCTCAATAGTTCGAGTGATAAATTGCAACAGTTCTTGGCGGTCAGCACTCTGAGAAGTTAGGTTCAAAGGTTTGGTGTTAAGTGCAGTATTAAGAAGTAGTGCCAAGTCAGTAGCACTGGCATGTTTTAGTGCAAAAACACGAATTTCAGACACTCGACTTACTTCATCAGTATCTAATTGCTGAGCTAGTTCTTCGATTCGCTTAAGGTCGTTTTCACCTGCTGAAACAACAAGCGCATTAATTCGCTCATCAACGCTGATAGCTACAGAAGGTCCAGTTGTTGAGCCTGTATCTCGATACAAACCCTGAATAATCTGAGACACACTAGAGGCATTTGCTTTTGAAAGAGATAAAACGGCTACATTTATATCTGGATCTGTTTGTTCAGAATCTAAACGTTTCACCAAATCACGAACCATAGGAAGATCCTCGGTTGTAGCACCAACAACTAAAGAATTAGCAATAGAATCAGCAATAATTGTAACCGGTTGAGGAGTTTGACCTCCTTGAGGAGTTGTTCGGCCAGCAAAAAGTCGATCAAGCATAGTTTTAAGTTTTACAGCAGAACCATTCTTTAAAGAAATCACTTCATATTGATTCAGAGCTACAACCGCATCAGCATCTAATTTCTCAAGTAATTTATCGATAATGGAGAAACTTTCCTTTCCACCTGTTATCAGCAAAGTGTTAGTACGTTCATCCGGAGTTACAGCAACAGGAACAACAGCGTCAGCATCACCCACAGAGGCTTCTGCTGTTCTTTTGGATTTAAAAAATGAATCAATTGTTGCTGCTAAACGTGTAGCCGATGCATGTTGCAATTGATAAAGTTTTAATGCACCGGATTTGGCATAGTTTTGAGTATCAATTTGATTAACGACTTCACGTACAACAGCCAAATTTTCAGGACTAGCTGAGATGATAAGAGTATTAGTGGCAAGGTCCACTGAAATTGCGATACTCTCACGACTAGCCCGAGCCGCTCTTGATCGAGTAGACCCAGGACGATACAAACCCTGCTTAATTAAAGAGCGCAACATAGCAGCTGCTCGCTGGGCATCAGCATAATTCAAAGGAATAATCGTTAACTGACTTGTCTCTGCCGTAGGTTCAATATCAATTTTCGCCACAAGTTCTCTAATCAATTCGAGGTTCTCATTACTTGCAGTAATAATTAGTGAATTAGTTAACCCGTCAGATTCAACATTTACTCTCTCTTGTGCCTGACTTGGTTCACCTGGTTGAAGCAAGTTTCGGCGCCTAGCAGAAAAAACATCGTTAACCATTCCTGCAACTTGCGAAGAGTCATTGTGAACCAATGGCAATACTTCAACTTTTATCCCTGGATTATCAGATTTTTTATCTAATTTTAGAATCAAACTATTTACGATAGCTAGAGTTTTTGAAGAAGCTGAAATTATTAAAGCATTTGTCCTCCCATCCACAACGATGTTTGGAAGATCTTCTTGTCGAATTTGATCCCTCGACTGACCTTTATAAAGATTTTCGATTATATTCTGTATTGTAGAAGCATTTGCATAATCTAAAGGATAAATTTGAATTGCCTCCATACCTCCAACCGATGGAATATCCAAAGTATTAATGATTTCTTTAATTAATGGCAATAAATCTGATCGAGCTGCCACAATAAGTGTATTTGAACGGTCATCCCCTTGAATTGACAATGCGTCACGAGCTGCAGGAGCATCCGAGGTAATAACTCCCTCTTCCTGCATATGTAGCCTTAAGCGAGTTACTTGCCTACTTATTCCCTCACGTGAAGGGTCGTTGTTATTTTCATTAAAAACAGATTGTAACATAGGAACTACTTGATCAGTAGAAGCATGTTTTAATTTAAAAACTTTCACATCGGTTACAAAATTTTCAACATCCTTATCTAAGTCAGTAATTAACCTTTCAGCTAAATCAACTGAATCAGGGTTGCCACTCATAATGATGCTATTACTTCGATCATCTACCCCAAAATTTAATTGATCTACTAAAGCTTTTCCTCCACTCCCCTCAGGCTCGGCTTTTCCTCCAGGGCCTTCTCCAAGAGATTGGCTTTGTGAAAAAATATTTTCTAAAGTATCACGAACATCTTCAGCATTTGCATAGCTTAAAGCGACAAGACGAACAGTTACCCCATCAATAATTGAAACTGAATCCATCAAACTCACAAACGCTTTTAACGCAATCATATTATCAGGAGTAGAAGTGACAATAAGTCGATTAATACCATCTGAAGATTCACCAAAAATCTTAATTGGCTGAGTCAAATCTAATTGCACCGGCTGACCTTCATTGTTTGTAAGATTTAATTTCTGAATCTGCTCAACCAAGTTTTGTGCCTCTTCCGTAAGCCCCCCTTTACTGGCATCTGCACGAATCATCGTCTGCACAATCTCTGCTAAGTTTTCAGCATTAGCTTTGCGTAATTCAATGATTTCAACATCAGCCTCAGCAAAGGCTGCAGGGACATCAATACGTTCAATAATTTTGGAAATTTGATCGAACATATCTGGTCTAGCCAAGACGACAACTGATTCCGTTCTAGCATCTGGCCTCACATCTAAAATTTCACCAGGACTAGTTACTTTCAACTCTTCAAAATACTCTTGAAGATATTCCACAGCATCATCAGGTTTTGCATTTCGTAATTCAAAAAACTTCATGTCAATTTGACTTAGACTGGGCTTATCCAGATTTTCGACTAGCACATCAATATATTCAAAATCTAGCGCTTCTCCCCTAATGATAACTGATCGAGTTCGCAAATCAGGAACAGCCACGACCTTAGGTGGTTGAGGAACCTTTTTGGTCTTTCCATCTTCGACTACTGTTTTTTCAGGCCTTGAATAAATATCCAAAATTGCCTTAGCCAACCCTTCAGGATCGGCTTCCTTCAATACATATGTTCGAAACTCTGCATCACTTTCAATGATTGTATAATTTAAGTCATCTACAATACGGGATACTCGATCCAATTCATTTGACTTTCCTGAAGCTAAAATTGCATTAATTTTTTCATCTACCGCAATATATATAACACCTTCCTCTTCGGTAGAATCTTTCTGATTGTTTTGATCATCATCATTAATACCAGGCAGTTCATCTACTAATTTTATAGTTACCCCTGATAGCTTCGAATAAAATCCCGTTAAGGTTTCAGCAAGGTCTCTAGCGGGAACCCCCTCGGATGAAATCACTCTAATTTGTAAAGTCTTATCAATAGCTGCTTCGTCCAAGCTAGCAATCATTTCGTCGATTTCGGTAATCTGATCTGATGTAGCAATCAAAGTTATACTGTTAGTAAAAAGATCAGCCTGAATAATTGGCTGCTTTGCATCATCCAGCTCGCTAAAAAGTTGAGTGATTTGATCAGTCACTATAACGGCATCCGCATTTTCAAGCAGGACATAATGTATCTGACGCGGCACTCTCTCTGGCTTAATATCAAGCATTGTTAATAGATTCGTTACCATCGGCAACTGTTCCTTAGGAACCAATACAAATAAACTGTTCGTTTCAAGATTCGGCCATATCTCCACTAAGTCTCTTATCTGCCGGCTATTGATTTTAGATTTTGGATTTAAGGACAACACTTGCTCCACCATACTCTCAAGGATTTCACCAACAGCTTCGGCCTCAGTATGTTTTAATTTAAATAGCTGAATCTGTGCATTTTCTACAGCATCCTCTGGCTTCACATCCAGCATGCCAATTAGATTTTTGGCAACTGGTATTTGATCAGGAGGAACTAAAACAAAGATACTGTTTGTATCTCCATGGGGCCATATTCTTACCAATCTGGCCATTTGACTGGTTGATAACCCGGGTCTCGGATTCAAATAAAAAAGCCGCTCCATCATGTCTTCCAACAAATTCGCAACCTCTTCCGCATCCCCAAATTTCAATGGAAATAACTGAATTTCACCTAGCTGTTCTTGCACTTCACTGGAAGTGTCCAACATTTTCACTAATCTCTCTGTTAATGGCTGAAGGTCAGGAGGAACAACACCCATTAAAGTATTACTTTCTTCATGTGTCCAAAAACGAACTGAATACCTACGCGCTCTTCGCTCCTCTTCAGAACCTGGTGCTAATTGAGCCATACGATCTATTATGTCCTCTAATACCGTACCTAGCCTAGATGCACGGGCATGTTCTACTGGGTAAACTTTTAACTCACCACTTTGAAGTGCTTCCTCTGTCTTTTGGTCAAGTAATGGAATAAGTTTTTCAACTAAAGCAGTTTGTCTGGGTGGGACTAAAACAAACAACGTTTTTGTCGGTTCATCACCCCAAACTCGGACTTGATAACGCCTGCGTGAACGGTCTTCAGACGATCCGGGCATTAACATAAGCACTCGCTCAACCATATCCTCAAGTGTTTGACCTACAGATTTTACCTCGCCATTTTCAAGTTTGTATATCTTGATATCAACACCGCCCTCTGTTTCACCTTTAATATCAAGTTGACGCACCAACTCAGTTACTGTTTTCACCAACTCAACAGGTCCAACAATAAGCAAACTATTGGAATTAACCTCAGGAGTCACTGTGACTTCCGGGTTCTCATCACTTGAACTACTGCTTCTACTTCTAGACGAACTGCTATTTCTACTTCTAGACGAACTGCTGCGAGCACTGCCTCCACCTTGTAGCGCTCGATTAACAGCATCTGCAACAGAAGCCGCTTCGGCTTTTTCAAGATGAACAACTTCCATAACAGACGCCTCAGGTCGCTCCATCTTATCAAGTGTTTGCACTAAGTCTTCCGCCATCGAAAGCTGGGACGGGGTTCCTTGAACGATTACAGCATTTATTGCCTTTGCCGATGTCACCTTAGCTTTTGCCTGCTGAGTTGAACTTCTGCCATATCGAGAACGATAATAGCTACTACTCCGGTAACTAGAGGACGAAGTGTCATCTGCCCCTAACATCTCACGTAAAACCTTGGCAATATCCTCCGATTCGCCTCTGACCAATCGGAAAGTCTTTATTCCATGGGTCACTTCAGCAGCTGTCTGAAAATCTTTTATTAGTTTTTCTATTTTTTTAAACTGTTCCTGAGTTGCTGCTACCAATAAATGCTTCGTATCCTCATCCGCCTCAAATTTGGGCTGAATAGCACCACTCGGTGAACCATCTGAACTTTTAAAAATATTATTCAATGCTTGAGCCAAATCACCTGTATCTCCTTCCTTCAAACGATAGGATCTCACCTCCACTTCCCCAGAAAAAGTTGGAGCATCTAATTTGTTTACCAGTTCTTCAACTTTAGCCAAATCCTCTAGCTGCCCGGAAACTACCAGTGATTTATCATCTACAGAGGAAGTAACAGAAAGCTTCATAAGATTATCTGCCAGTTCTAATTCCGCAGAGAAAACGTTAGCAATAACACTCATCATTGATGCTGCAGATCCATTTTTGAGTGGATAAACTACTGTCTTTCGATCTCCAACAATTGCTTCTTTATCAAGAGTATCTATAACTTCTTTAATCAATGGAAACTGAAGTGTATTCGCAGTTACTATCAATCGATCTCCAATTGAATCAGCTATAATCATTGCATCGGATTCACCCAAATCATTTTTCCCCTTCATCTGATCAATATAAACCTCCTTTGCCTGAGTAGCCGTCAAATCAGCTTTAGAATTAGACAGAACAAAAACTTTAACCTCTCTATCTGGTTTATCAGAAATATTGTCCAACTGCTCAATAATAACAGATGCCGCCTGTAAATTCTCCGGAGCACCAGATACTACCAAAGAATTACTCTTCGTATCTGGCGTAGCACTCAATCCAGCAATAGAACCAGTCAAAATCGAAGCTACTTGAACAGGGTCATTAGCCTTCAACTTGAAAACACGAGTGCCTGCTGTTTGTAAGCTAATCTTATCTAGTTGGTTTATTAATTTTTCAAGCACATCGAATTCATTGTCAGGCGCCATTACAATGAGTCGGTTTCCTGTTGCATCAGCCAAAACTAAAGCCTGATCCGGGTCAGCTCCCGGTTGATCTTTAAGTTTCTCAGCATAAAGCTGAGTAACAGTTGGAGCGATAATTGAAGCCTCAGTGTTATTTAGATCATAAATTCTAGTAATTCTCGGACGTGACTTATTATTTTTTAGTCGCAGTTCAGCAATAATTCCTTCTATAGCCTTAACATGATCTTCGGTACCAGTAACAATTAGTGATGCAGCAGATGGGTCAGAAATAATCTGCGCATCAGCAGATTCCTTAATATTGTCTTTATAACGATCCACATAAACCTGCTCAACCAATGGCTGCAATCTTTCGACTTCACTGACATCTCCTAATTCAATAATGCGGGACACTCGCTCCGATTCAATATTAGTTGGCGCCTCCAACTCAGAAACCATCTGTCTAATCTCTTCGATTTGAGCAGGAGTGCCCATAACCACAACCTGCTTATCACTAGCACCAGATAAAATCGTTGCAGGATTCCCCGGCAGACCCTCAATTTTAGCCTGATAAGCACTTGTAAGTACTGGAACGAGAATCTCTGCATTGCCTTGATTTAACTCAACAACAACAACTCCGCGCTTCGATGATTCCGGAGAAACTAAAAGACCACTTACTACATTCTCTGCCTGCTTAATCATGTCTTTAGGCGCAACAATAATGAGGCGCTTTCCACTTGGCTCATGATTAAAACTCACATTGGTTGAGCCTTCCACTCCTCTCATTTGCGATCCCCAAACCTGGCCAGCAAGCTTTGAAAGCGATTCTCCATTATCATTCGGAAGTTCAACTACTTTTATATCTTTAGGCTGAATCGGATTTCCAACGTCTAATTGTTCCACAATCATTCCTACAGCAAGCAAATCTTCAGGTTTACCCGCCACGATAAGAAGATTACTAACTTCATCAGCTGCAACACTTACTCGCCGTGTAATCCTGCCTCGATAATCAGTTGTAACAAATGTATTTTTAATTACTTCAGAAATCTTTTTTGCATCAGCAGACTTAACCTTGAATACTCGATTTCCTGCTGACTGACGAGTAGTAGAATCTAATTGCTTAACCAACTTATCGATTTCATCTATTTCATCCTTGTTTCCGGTAATAATAATACGATTAGCAGCAGCATCCACCGTAATTGTTGATCGTGGCTTATACGCGCTTCCTTTACGGTCTTTCATTAAAGCTGTAAACAGATCAGTTACCAATGGGCCTACCTTACTGGCTTCACCTGCTCTCAACTCTAAAATCCTTAGCTCTAGTGGCTGCTGACGGTTATCAGTATCAAGTTGACGAATAACCCCCTCGGCAGCAGCAACGGATTTTTCAGCACCACTTAGAATAAGACTGTTACTTGAATCATCAACCAAAAGACTTACTTTGCCCCGATTAGATCCGGCATTGAAACTTTTCTCAATCAAGCCCGACATATTCTGCGCATTGGCGGAATTCAACCGGATAACCTGAGTCACTTTCTGACCACCACTTTTTCCATTTGATGGCCCAAGCATACGCACCAACCCTTCTACTCTTCCTACTTCCTTCTGAGGTCCACTGATAATAACACGGTCATCATCGGAATCTGCTAAAATGGTGGCTGCATTAGCTTTACGCTCTGGATTATCTCGTAATTGAATTTCATACAACTTGCTAACCGAACTCACAAGTTCAGTTGCTTGTCCTTCAGTCACATCAACAAATTTAAATTGTTGAGGGCCAAGATCCATTCTGCCCTCGTTAAAATCTTTTGAGAATGCCTCTATTTGCTTATACTCGGGTTCGGTTCCCACAACAACTAACCTAGTACCATCTTGATCACTAAAAATTTGCGGCCTACTTCCATCAGGTGAAATCTGGTTATCAAATAGACGTTTAGTTAGTTTTGCTAATTCTTGGCCATTACGATCCTTTAAGCGGATTACTCGCATTTCACGTTTGGCTGGCTCAGGAGCTGCCGTAACAGTTGCTACGATTTGATCAATGACTAAAAATTGCTCCTCAGTAGCAGTCAGCACCATGCGACTTCCAGGTTCATCTGGAAGAATTAAGGGCCTTGGCATTCGTGAAAACTTAACTTCCTGCATTCTTTGATCGATCAGTTTTTGTATCGATTGAACCATTTCATTAAATTTACCTCGCTCACGACGAGGCAAACTAATAGAACGTATTTCTCGCTCAAGAAGCAAAGAACTAGTGGATCGATATTCATCGAGAAATACCATGATTCGCTTGTACTGATTTTCAGTCGATAAAACTATTAAACGTTTACCTCCGGTGTCCTCCACTACTTGAGGAAAAGGGCCCTCGCTTGGCTTATCATTTTCAAACAAACGATTAATTAAAGGGGAAACCTTACGAGATTCAGCACCCTCAAGGTCAACAAAACGCATAGTGCGAGCTGGAATCGAAGGTAAAACATCCAAAGACCTTACTACTTGCTCAACCACTTGATGCTGGTTTGAACTTGCAGTCACGATCACTCGATTATTGTCGCGATCTTGAATCATTCTAGGCTTGGGCTGCTCCTTAAAGGGAACCTCATTCATTCTTTCATTAACAAGTGATTCAATGTTGCGATAAATACGATCTATTTTGTGATTAACCAAAGTCAACATCACTGTAGTGCGCGGCTCTGAGACCGGTTCTTTCAATCCTATTTCAAGTTGCTTTATAATAGTTTCTGCCGTTTCGACATCGCCAGGGGACCCCGTAATAATAAGGCTTCGAGTTGAATCATCTTTTGAAATTGCCAAACGAGGCCTTGGATCACCAGAAGGAAAAATGTCTGATGTTGCATTCTTAACCGCATTACTAAGAGTTTCTAGATCAAGTGACTTAATTCTATAAACACGAGTAATATTAACTGAAGAACTTAACTTGGTAGGAGAACCTGCAGAACCAGTGCCGTCTACTTGTAATACAAATTTTTCAATTAACTCTAGCTGCCCTGAAACAGGGGCTGATGCAATAATACGATTCAGTTTACTGTCGACAATAATACGGGCTTTAAGCTTGGCTGCATCAGAAGTGTCACCCTTTTGAGCAACACCTTCAACACCCTCCCGAATCATGGAAGCAAGCTCTTCTGCAGTCATCTTAGCCGGATGGAAAATTTTCACATCGCCTGCCTTACCCTCACCAGTCTCGAACTGCATAAGCAGGGTGCTAGCCAATTCAACTTGCTCAGAAGGACCAAATAAAACCATAGTCCTAGATGCCTCGTCGTAGACTGCAGTTACATAGGTCGCAGGTTCAGGATCAAAAGAATCATATCTCTTAGTCTTATCATTAAATTTAAGTCTTTTAGGAACTGAAGACTTACCAAATGTCTTATTTATGAGCTCCGCTACTACCGCCCCAGAAGAATGTTTTAATGAGTGTGTTTTCATCAGACGCTCTGCTGATGGACCGACATCAATTTCAGCTAATAACTGACGAATCCGCTGAATACTTTCAAGTCGATCAGTAATAATTAGCCCCTTTCCTCGTGACAATGGAGCAATCGAACCTGCACTGGTTAATAATGAAGTTGCTGCAGTTGAGACCTCTGCTGCATCAAGGTACTGTAATTGTATAACAAAAGTAACGATTTGCCCTGGTCTTACATCGCCGGAAGCATCAGATCCTCGAAGAACTTTTAAAGGAAGTTTTTTTAAATTCTCTAACTTAGTTAATTGTAAGAATCGCCCATTCTCGACAAGAGCAACTCCCTTCATCGATAGGATTACATTAAACACGTCCAAAGCTTCCCGATATGAATAAGGCTCTGGATCAAAAAACGTCAAAGTACCTTCTAATGAAGATTCTACAATTAATGGTTTATTAGCCATCTGTGAGAACCTCTGCAAGGCATCCGAATATGATACACCTTCAAACTGAATACGGATGTCACGTTTTTGTTTTTCTTGACCACCCTTTTCTAAAAGTTGATCAGGTACTTTAGATTCTTCATCCAAAGCGATTATTTCGCTAAAAGGACTGGTGAAACTAAGCAAAAAAAATGTAATTAATCTAAAATGATTTATCATAATTTAAAAAGATCGATATATTCAGTTATGCATAAATATAACTCAAGGTATCGAAACAATTACCCCACAAGAGTAAAGACCGTTCAAAACAACATGTCCATGTGTACTTATTCACAACTTTCCCACAAGTTGAACACAGCTTGGATATCAGGGTTAAATTTGATAATAAATGCCCAAGCATGACTGATTCACAGCATAAAGCATTCAATAAAAAACCTCGCTGGTGGCCAGCGATCATAATTTCCGCTGTTCTTTTAGTTATTATTTTCTTTACTGACCAAGATTTTAATTTAGGAACCACAGAAGGAGATAACCATCAAAAACAGGTTTTTAAGACGATTGGAACCACCGCAATAGGATTCTTATTACTTCTTATATGGGCACTCTTTTTTGCACGTTTTTCAGGAACTACACGCCTAAAAATACTTGGCAGTATTACTTTAGTAACAGGTGTTTTTCTTACATGCTTTCGGTTTAGCCAGTTCAGTGGAAATATGGTACCGATATTTGAATGGCGATGGTCGCAAAGAGAGCTTCCTACTGCAAAAAAAGAGCAACCTAATAATCCTAACAAAAAAACAGAACCTGATTATTTATCTACACTATCTTTTTCTCAGTTTTTAGGGACAAATCGAGATTGTAAAATAACAGGATCCGAACTCGCAACAGACTGGGTCAAAAATCCACCCAAACAACTTTGGCGACAGGCAATAGGAGCCGCTTGGTCCGGTTTTTCAATTTCTGGTTATCGCGCAATTACTCAAGAGCAACGTGAAGAAAATGAATCTGTCACCTGTTATCATATTGAAACAGGAGAAGTTCTTTGGATCACAGAGAACTCTGGCCATTATAACACCGCAATCGCCGGAGAAGGGCCACGAGCAACCCCGACCATTGTTAAAAATAAAGTTTTCGCACTAGGAGCTGAAGGTGCATTAAGCTGCCTTGATCTCGAAAATGGTAAAAAAATTTGGCAACGTAATCTAGTATCCGATGCTGAACTAGACTCGAATGAACCAATAGATCAAACCGGCGCGTCAAAGCCTCGCAATAAAAGCAAAGAATGGGGGTTTAGCAGTTCTCCGCTTGTGATCGATGATAAAGTGATTGTTAGCGCTGGAGGTGAAAACGGAAAATCACTAATTGCATACGATATATATAACGGCAATCCAATCTGGAAAGGTGGCAGCAGTCCAGCAGGATACAGCTCAGCCATTTCTTTCAGTATCAACAAAGAACGACAGATATTAATATTTAATCATGATGGGCTCTCAGCACATTCACCTGAAAACGGTAAGGTTCTATGGACATTTCCATGGGCCACTTCAACTCCACATGTTGCAGTTCCACTAATAGTTTCGGAAAACCAATTATTAGTTAGCTTAGGCTATGGAAATGGAAGCAAACTTATTGAATTATCCCAGCAGGATGGAAATTATTCTGCTAAAGAACTTTGGCATTCACGCCGAATGAAAGCAAAATTCACAAATCTCATTTTTCATAACAATCATGTCTTTGGATTAGATGACGGCATTTTCTCTTGTATGGAGATGGAAAAAGGAAGGCCTAAATGGAAAGATGGACGCTACGGACACGGACAGATCCTTCTACGCAATAATCATATTCTCGTTATGGCAGAAAATGGTGAATTAATTATGCTTGATGCAAATCCTGAAAGGCATATAGAGCGCACAAGATTCTCAGCACTTAATGGCAAAACTTGGAATCCACCGGCCTTGGCAGGAGAATACTTACTCGTTCGCAATCATCGAGAAGCTGCATGCTATAAACTCCCGCTAAAATCCTCCCAGATCGTTATAGCTCAATGAAAGAGGATTTCATTCGCAGAAAAGAACGATGGGCAAAAAAAATGTCCACTAAAGAACGTAGCATTCGCCCGAATGCTGGGAGGCTCCCCCCAGGCCAGCATGAAGTAAGCAATTTTCCAGTTTTAGACTTGGGAGTTCATCCGAAAGTTTCATTAGGTGATTGGCAATTAAAAATTCACGGTGAAGTCGAAAAACCTACAACACTAAATTGGAATCAATTTATGGAATTGCCTCAGTTTCGTGATACTAGCGACTTTCATTGCGTCACTACGTGGAGCCAATTCAATATGGAGTTTGAAGGTGTTGCTTTTTACACTTTAGCAGATCTGGTTAAGCCAACAGCAAACGCCTCACATATATTTTTCATCGGATATGATGAATACACCACCAACACAACTCTCGAAGCCTGCATGGACGATGATGTAATGATCGCTCATTCATGGAACGGCCATATCCTTACACTTGAACACGGAGGTCCAGCTCGAATGATAATACCAAAACTTTATGCATGGAAAGGAGCCAAATTTATTAAGGAAATAATTTTCCGAGACCACGACGAACTTGGCTTTTGGGAGAACCGGGGGTACTCCAATACAGCTAATCCATTTATTGAAGATCGGTTTGCTTAAAAATATTCAACTCAAGCCAGTATGCCATCAACAATTTTTGGTGAATCCTCCGGTCCAATCAGTCTTTGATCCAAACCTTGATAGCGATAGCTAAATCTGAATGGGTCAAGCCCAAGTAAATTCAGAATAGTAGCCTGTAAATCATGAACATGAACAGGATTTCTCGCTACAGAATAACCTAGTTCGTCAGTTTCACCATAAGTAATTCCATGATTCAGTCCCCCTCCAGCCATCCAAACTGTAAAACAGTCTGGATGATGATCACGGCCGAGAAACTTTGATCCATTACGTTCCTCGTTCATTGAGGTACGACCGAACTCGCCACCCCAAACTACAAGTGTTTCATCTAACAAACCTCGCTGCTTGAGGTCCTTTAAAAGCGCTGTAACCGACTTATCATTCTCACCACATTTAATTGGCAATTGCTTAACCAAATCGTTGCTAGCTCCAGTACCATGAAAATCCCATCCCCAATCAAATAACTGGACAAAACGCACACCTTGTTCGACTAAACGACGAGCCAATAGGCAATTATTTGCGAATGAGGCTTTTCCTGGCTGTGCGCCATACTGGTCAATTGTTGTTTTAGATTCTCTGGAAATATCCATAACTTCGGGCACACTAATCTGCATACGATAGGCCAACTCATATTGATTAATTCTAGACAATGTTTCAGGATCGCCAATTTCTCGGAACTCTTGTTCGTTCAACTTCTTCAAAGCATCTAAACTACGTCGTCTAACCTCTCTACTCATTCCTTTCGGATTAGAAACATAGAGTATTGGATCACCTGTACTCCGACATTGAACACCCTGATAAACTGAAGGCAAATAACCGCTTCCCCACAAACTCTTACCTCCTGAAGGATCCGTGCCGCCTGAGATTAACACAACAAAACCTGGCAAATTCGCGTTCTCTGAACCCAAACCGTATGTTATCCAAGACCCCATCGAAGCTGCCCCGTTCCTAGGTGAACCTGTATATAATAGCATCTGTGCCGGAGCGTGATTGAACTGATCAGTGAACATTGACTTAATAAAGGTTAAGTCATCAGCCATCTCAGTTAATTGTGGATACATGTTACTTAACCACTGACCATTTTGACCATACTGCTTGAACTCATGTGGAGAACCGAGCAATTTAGGATGCCCTTTTATGAATGGCAATCGACGCCCTTCGATAAATTCCTTGGGACAAGGCGTATTGTTCAACTCATTTAGTTTTGGCTTGTAGTCAAAGAGATCCAATTGCGGAGGCGAACCAGCCATATGAAGATAAATTACATTTTTTATTTTGGCCTTCGAGTGAGATGAACGAGCCGCGAGAGGATCAACTCCTGCACCCGCTTTATTCATTAAGGATCCAAGAGCCAAAGATCCAAGACCAACTTGACATCGATTCAAAAAGTGACGTCGAGTAATGAACTGAGCCTGTTGTGAATTAATATTCATTTTACAGTATTTATTTATTAACCCTTCATTAATATTGCATCCAGATTCAGAAGGACATTAGCTAGGACTGTATAAGCAGCCATTTGCGAAAAATCCGCACCATTGGGTATTGGAGCAATTTTACCATATAAATTTTTAGCAGCCTCAGTCCTTTTACCGTAATAAGCCAACTCACTTTCATAAAGCTCCATTAGCGCCGACAATCGCTTCTCTTCTGGCGGTTTGGCTAATGTGAGTCTCAAAGCATACTTAATTCTATCTCTAACTGTCGCTCCTCCTTCGTTGAAAATTCGGTATGCCATTGCTTGTGCAAATTCAACATATGCTTCGTCATTCATTGTAACAAATGACTGTAATGGAGTATTAGTTCTAATTCTCCTAACGGCACAAATCTCCCTGCTTGGAGCATCAAATGTTGCCATCGAAGGATAAGGAACTGTTCGCCGAAGGAATGTATAAAAACCTCTGCGGTAACGATCTTCACCACTACTAGTTGCCCAATTACGCTGACCATTAAATGCAGCCTGCCATAAATTCGGAGGTTGAGGAGGATAAACAGATGGGCCGTACATTTTCTCGCTCTTTAAACCACTCAACGCCAATGCTTGATCCCTAACCATTTCAGCCTCCAATCGAAACCTTGGACCACGTCCAAGACGAATATTTCGAAAATCACTTTCAGCCAATTTACCTTGCACCTTAGGCGACTGAGCATATGTAGCTGACATGACTATCGTCTTAATAAGATTTTTCATATCCCATCCGTTTGTTTGAAAATCAACTGCTAGCCAATCTAACAATTCTGGATGATCGGGAATATTACCTTGAGTCCCAAAATCCTCCTCTGAATCAAGTAGTCCTCTACCAAAAAACTGCGCCCAAAAACGATTTACAGCAACACGAGCCGTAAGCGGATTATCTTCCTGCAACAACCATTTTGCGACACCTAAGCGATTGAACGGTGCACCCTTCTTTGGTTTATGAAAAGCCTCAGGAAAACCGGACTGGACCTGCTCACCTTTAGAAAGAAAATTCCCCTTAACCATAATATATGTTTTACGCCGCTTATCTTTTGGTAATTCCTGCATATAAGGAGTAGTGACAATCGAATCACGAAATTTCTTTTCATCTTTTTTCTTTAATTCTATCTGCTCACGTAACGGATCCAGCTCTTTAGCAAAAGTGCGATAGTGCGACTCTATCTTTTCACGTTGAAAACTTGTGCGCTCGGATTCAGCTACAAGTAATATTGGTAAAATATCTTCGGGGAAGTCAGCTTCTTTCAAGCTAAAATAAAAACCACTTTTATTATCGTCATTAGCTATCTTTATCAGGATTTCATTCTCTCCCTTATCTAGTGAAACTGTCACTATCTCTTGGTCTGGTTGCGCATCTCGCTTAATTTTCTTTGACAAAACTTCACGGCCATTTAACCAGAGCTTTAATCCATCTCCACTTCCCAATGAAATTTTTTGTGAACCCTCAATTTGAGGAGTCAACTTTCGACGCAAATAAATTGTTTCATTTGCCCCTAAATTCAAATCATGTACTTCAGCATCATTCCAATGAGGCTTATTCGTCCATTTAAAATCAGTTTTCCCAGAATCGGCAGATCGCGAAAAGACCTGAACTTCAGCAAGAGACAATATTGGTTCATTCCGATCTTTTATAGGCAACAACTCCACCCGAACTATTGATACCTCTCTTTCCGTTTTAAACGGAATAGAAAATCCCTCATCAGCTTTAGGGTTACCCTTCTTGTCAGAAAAAAAATCTTTTTGAAATAGTACCTCTCGCTTCGAGTCTAACCCCAACACGCGGAATGCTGACAAGCGATCGGAAGCTTCAGCCCGATTCCAAAGAACAACCTGCGACACATCAGTTGGCTTTAATAAAATCACTTCCCACCACGGTGATTTATCATCAGGGTTTTGTGTATGAGTTACAGAATTATTAGCATAAACCCCTGAAGTATTCCCATCTATAGCCAATTTAGCGAAACCATCGTAAGCTGTCGATGACTGCCTAGCTACTCCTTGAGGCGCAACGTTCAAACCGATAGCCAAACTTTCTGGTTTAAAAGAATAGCTAAAAGCAGAATCAAAAGAATCTGATTTAAAGGGCCCAATAGACTCCCAAACTGACTTTTTTGGCTTTGGTTTTGCTAAGTCTCGCAATGATTTCAGCTCCCAATTCTGCTGCCCATTTGCCAATTCTGGCGTATGTACATTCAACATAGACTCAAGCGATTTAATCTCTTTTGAAATAACTTCCAATTTTTCAGTTTGCTCCTTACTAGGATAAGGCAAACGAGGAGAATCATCTCCTCTATCAGCATCTTGGCTCTGATTAAAAAATGAATAAAATTGGTAATATTCCTTTTGAGTAATAGGATCATATTTATGGGTATGACATTTTGCACAACCCATTGTCAAACCCATCCAAACTTGCATTGTGGTATCTACACGATCACGGACTGCCTCTGTTCTAAACTCTTCATCATCAGTTCCTCCTTCAGTATTGGTTTTGGTATTACGGTGAAATGCTGTAGCTAACAATTGGTCTCTGCTTGGTTTAACTAATAGATCCCCCGCTAACTGATTAACAGTGAACTGATCATAAGGCATGTTTTGATTAAATGCATTAATCACCCAATCACGATATTTCCATATCACCCTCAGGGGATCTGATCCGTATCCCGCCGAATCCGCAAAGCGAGCTAAGTCGAGCCAAACACGAGCCCAACGTTCTCCGAAAGCTGGACGAGACAACAAATCATCTACAAGTGACTCATATGCATTTGATCTCTTGTCATTTAAGAACCTCTCTACTTCTGCAGGACTTGGGGGAAGGCCATTTAGATCTAGGAAAAGCCTGCGAATGATCGTGTATCGATCCGCCAGCTTGTTGGGATGATGCCCGGTCGCTTCTAACTTCGATAAAATAAAATAATCAATAGCATTCTTCACCCAATCTTGATCACTTACATCAGGGATCTTAGGACGTACAGGAGGAACAAAAGCCCAGTGTCTATCATAAGCAACCCCATCATCAATCCACTTGCCAATTAGCTCAATCTCTTCTGAAGTCAATTCATGACCACTGTCTGGAGGAGGCATGATTTCATCTTTATCGGAAACCAATAATCTGGCATATAATTCACTTTCATTCCTTTTTCCAGGAACCACTGCAGGAACACCCTTGCGTTCAGCAACAACAGCATCTCTAATATCTAAACGCAAACCAGCCTTACGCGTACCATCATCTGGTCCATGACATGAAAAACAATTGCGAGAAAGGACTGGACGAATGTCACGATTGTAATCAATCGCTTCCCCAACGGCTGCTTGATTACAAAAACAAACGATAATGCAAAATCCAAAAATAAGTTTCAGTTGTTTTAGAATAAAACTCACGTCTTTAAGAAAAAATGACACCGAATCAAGTGACGCACCAGTCTTTAGTTGCAGACTGATCTCAAATAATTAATTCGAAAATCACTTCGGGCGCTGACCCGGAATTTTCCAGTTTTTATGCCAATGAAACTGCCAAAGTTTTTCGTTGGAAGCCATTTCAGCATGGCCGTCAAAAAAAACCAGGTTGATTGCACCTGGTAAAATACTGTTTTTGAACCTGCTAGAAGGCAATGCTGTGTTTCCTGTTGAATATTTATGACGCGCTAATGTGATTCTTGCCATACCTGCATTTTGACCTGCATTACCATTAGCCAAATCACTCGCAGGGCGATCTTTTTCTTGAGGCCATGCATCAACCCACATCGAGTCACAAAAAATCGGGCTCTCACTAGTGTAACGAACCTCAGAATCAAGTCTAAAAGCATTCTTAACGTTCGGATACAATCCTGCACCATCAGGCCAGTCCCCGGAGTAAAACCAACCATTTAAAGCATAACTTCCAGTCCATTTTGGCTCTCTGGTGCCTGGCCGCATTTCGTTTGACCAAACCCAAGCTGAAGTAGAAGTTCCTGGCTTGCCTTTTTTGTAAAGTGCCGAAGGACAAAGCCGCACTGCATCAACCTCTGCATAATACTTAGCTATAGAAGCCATCCAAAGCATATTCTGCCCTCGACGAACGCCACCACTATATGAGGGAGTCCTTCCTGTTTCATTGGAGTATAAAAAAAATCCAAGGCCAAGTTGCTTTACATTATTTAGACACTTAATTTCACCCGCCTTGCTTTTTGCTTTAGCTAAAGCAGGCAAAAGCAAACCAGCTAAAATCGCAATAATAGCAATCACCACAAGTAATTCAATTAAGGTAAAACCGTTATTATCAGAAAAATCCTTTTTCACTAAACTGGAATATCAAACAGCCCACTTATTTTAATTAATAAGACAAGACCAATAATAATATCTATTATTAAAAAAGCATAATATAAAATTTATGTTAATTTTTAATAATTCCTCCTAATTTGGATAAATATTCAATCTGTATTAATCCGAATTATAATTTATTTTATAAATCATTGGCAGAAAACCCATGACGTCAATAAAACCTTGATCTACTATTCCTCTCACTAATCAAATGAAATTAGAAAAGAAAATCACTTTAACTGCCATAATTGCTCTCTTAGCCTTCCAAAATCAATCTGCCTACGCTGAAGAAAAGAAAACAATCGCTAAACCAATTACACAGGCAAACATAACCGGCACTGAGCTTGGTTGGCGCCCTATGACGAAGGATGATTTTGTAAACGTCAATTGTAATGATGACACATGGTCTTTTGAGAGTAATCTTATAAAATGCTCAGGCAATCCAGTTGGAGTAATTCGCACAAAAAAAATGGTTAAAAATTTGGAGCTTGTTGTTGAATGGAAACACAAAAAATACGGTGGAAACTCTGGTGTATTCCTTTGGGCTACTCCAGACAGCATCGAAAGACTTGAACAAGGAAAAGGCAGGCTACCCGCAGGAATAGAAGTTCAAGTACTCGATCTCGGTTACTCAGAGTTATACGAAAAACAGCATAAAAAACCGTCTGATTGGTTCACATCACACGGCGATGTTTTCCCCACACAAAACGCTAAAATGAAACCGTTCCCTCCAGTCGCTCCGAACGGTAAGCGTAGTTTCCCTTCAAAAAACACAACTAAGGGCATCAATCAATGGAATCATTACTACATACGCGCAATCAACGGTGAAGTCCGATTATGGGTTAACGGTGTCGAAGTCTCCGGAGGTACAAACTGCCAACCAGCAACCGGCTATCTCTGCCTCGAATCCGAAGGTGCCCCAATCGAATTCCGAAACCTTCGCATCCGCGAACTACCTTAAGTAATTAACCTCACTTGGCCTCTCAATATCATGAAACGCATTAGCAGAGACCATGCTCGAAAGTTTGCCTTTGACTGGCGCGACGAACCGCTTCTTCAGGTTGACTGTGGGGAGTTGATCGAAATCGAGACTTGGGATGCAGGCTCCGGATTCTTCAAGTCGCCCGATAACAAGGCAATCCCAAAAAACCGGCCAGGGTTCGACAAGCATCCCCCACTGGCAAATCCCATCGGCGGCCCCGTTTACATTAAAGGAGCAGAACCAGGTGACATATTGAAAGTCGAAATCGAAGACATCCTCGTTGGCGACTATTCGTGGGTCGCAATCGGCCCAAACCGAGGCCCACTCGGGCAATCTACGCGCTGGCCTAAAGTTTCTGAAAAATACACTACAAAAATTTTCCAACACACCCCTGGGCCAAGCGGCACAATGAGGGACGGCACGATGCAATTTAGCGACAATATTACCTGGCCTATTACCCCATTCATCGGAACGATTGGTGTTGCACCAGAGCGCGAAGTTTGCACTAGCATAGATGGTCAGGGATCTTGGGGTGGTAATTTGGATATCCGTGATGTGGCGGTCGGCAACAGCATCTATCTACCAGTGTTTCATAATGGCGCGCTCTTTTACCTCGGAGATGTTCACGCAAGTCAGGGAGACACAGAATACACCGGCACAGCAGCAGAAACCTGCGCCACAGTTCGAGTCAAATTTCAATTAACCAAGCGCTCACGACTGACAAGTATGCGAATCGAAAAAAGCGACTCTATCATTTCTATACAATCAGCACGACCGCTTGAAACCGCGGTAGATAAGGCAACGCAGCACCTCATGGAATGGTTGGTGGATGAGTACGCGTTTTCACAGGAAGACGCCTATTGTCTCATCAGTACCTGCCCCTATTTTCGTATTAACATATACCAGATGCTCATAGCTACTGATATGGGTTTCGTCGCCGGAGCAGAAATTCCAAAAGTATACCTAAGTTAACACAAAGTATTTTAAAAATAGCTATTTCAAAGCCCAATCAAAGAAACCCATCGCTTCAAGATCATATCGAAGCGCCGACTCTGCATCCCTCTTCAATCGAGTGATTGGAGGGCGAACAGGGCCACAGTCCACCCCCGCAAACTTTACCACCGCCTTGCATGCCCCACCGAATCCGCTTTTATACATACGTTTGATCATCTTTACCGATCTTGCCTGATCCGCATTGGCTGCATCAAAATCGCCTCTGTTGTAAGCTTCGATAATTCGAAGATAAAGTGGAGCAGCAAAATTATAAGTACTCCCAACTCCTCCAACACATCCGAGAGCTAAACCCTCAATTAATCGCTCGTCAGTGCCAAACAGAATATCAATGTTCACTGTCTCGTGTGACATACAGCGTTTCAACATATCCAAATCTGGATTCGTGAATTTGATTCCGGCAAATCCAGATAAACGCTCTTCCGCAATACTCATGAATGCTGCTGTATTAACGCTAACCCCAGTCATTGATGGTATATCGTAAAAATAAAACGGCAAATTCGGAGCCGGTTTGATCATCTCCGAAAACCAATCACAAAGCACCTCTTCATCATTCGGCTTAAAAAAAGTAGATGCCATCGCAGAGATAGCCACTGCTCCATTAGCTTCCGCGGCCCGCACCATCTCCTGGGTATCTGGCAAGCAATCACCTCCAACGTGAGCCACGTTAATCAATCCATGCCGCTCCGCCTCTCGCCCCCAAACCTCGAACAGCTTAATCCGCTCAGACGTCATCAGCGACAAAGACTCACCTGTTGTTCCACCGACAAAAACACCTGCCACACCATTACTAGCTAAATGCTCCGCCTGTCGTGACACAACATCATAGTTTACAGAAAAATCATCATTCATCGGCGTATGCACCGCCGCGATAAGCCCTTTAAGTTTCAATTTCATTTTTTATTAAAATTCAATTATCCAAATTACTACCAAAATACATTTTTCCGGTTTTTTTGTTTTTCCAACTGTACGAATTAGGATCGAATTCAAATTTATTTTTAGACAAAGCTGGTTCGGACCAGTTCTTAGGCAGCCACTTCGCTAAACGCTGTTTCACCATTTTATATTTACTTTTCGAAGCCAAATTCTCCCACTCGTTAGAATCAGTTTTGTGATCATACAACTCCTCAGAATCATCCGAATACCGAATATACCTCCAACGAGCACTCCGCACAGCAGCGTTTCGTTTCCGGAATTCAATTACTACCGGCTGCCGTTTAGTTTTCGGCACACGAAGCTGTGGAAGCAAACTCAATCCGTCGAATTGTTGATTACCTGAGATTCCACACAAATCCAAAAGTGTTGGATATAAATCCAAAAGGCTCACCGGCTGATCGCACACTCCCGGTTTTAATTTGGGCGCTGCTATAATCAACGGAATCCGTGTCGATTCTTCCCACAGAGTGGATTTATGCCAGTGTCGCTTTTCGCCTAAATGCCAACCATGATCTGACCAAAAAACTATCACTGTATTCGAATTATACTCACTCGATTCAAGCGCATCCAACATTCGTCCTAACTGTTCATCAGCATAACTTATACTTGCCAAGTATGCTTGCACAGCGCGCAAAGTTGCCCCCTGTTCTTCTATCTTGTCGAGATCAGATCGACGTGCAGCGGCTAATCGTTTACCCGCCTCGGGAACATCTTCCAAATCCTCCTCTAATTTTTTTGGCGCTACAATTTTAGCTAACGGGTAAAGGTCAAAAAAACGACGTGGGGCATACCACGGCAAATGCGGACGAAACAAGCCGCAGGCCAAAAAGAAAGGATTGTCTTGTTTCGCTTTCAAAAAACGCACTGCAAAATCGGCTGTCCTTACATCGTCCAAATCATCATTAGCAACCGGAATCACACCCCAATCATTTTCATGTGGTAAACCTTTCACTTCGCTGAACGGGAAGCCTTCGGGTTTGTGTGTGTTCTGAGTCCAAGGGTAGTTCAATTTGGAGCCGCGAAACCAAGGATCGTCACGAAACAAAAGTCGCTTAAAAGCATTCCATTGTCGCGGTGGGTTATTGCCAGCTGTGTGGTGGAAAATTTTTCCAGACCCGTAAACTAAATAACCGCTTTGACGAAACCTAACAGGTATAGTGACCATTTTTGGAAAATTCGGATACCACCAATGCTGGTTTTCATACAGGCCGGTCGTTGAAGGCTTTAAACCAGTCATGATCGCCGCACGGGACGGTGCACATTTTGGAGATACGCAATGAGCGTTAGTAAAAAGCATCCCTCGCTTGGCCAAACGATCAATGTTTGGCGTATACACATCACCCTCGTATCCCCCGAGGCAATTGACCCAATCTTTCATGTCATCCACCGCGATAAATAGCACATTGGGTCTACTCTCAATCGATGCCGCTTTGAGAAGCATAATCGAAGCAAAACTCAAAAATAAAACTAATAATTGTCTCATTATTTTTCGGATTGATACTCAGGATTTGTTCGCATCGGATCCGCCCCCACTTCCTGCTGCCACATTTTTAATTTCGATAGCAATAGCTTGGCTCGATTTGGCTTTTTTTTTGCAAGGTTCGTCGTCTCACCGCAGTCTTCCTTTAAGTTGAATAGCGACAATTCGCCAGTCTCAAAAGCCTGAATCAACTTCCAGTCGCCTGAACGAATAACGCCTGCCGGAAAACTTTGGGGATGATTGTTATAGTGAGGGTAATGCCAAAACAGAGAATCGCGATTCACCGCCCCAGCGCCCTTAAGCAATGGGGTTAAGTCAACCCCATCCTGATGCTGATAAGGACGCAACGGCTGACCGATCGCAGCCAAAATCGTTGGATAAAAATCGGTGCTTGTTATCGGAACAGATGAAATTATTCCTCCTTTTCTACTCTCAGGCCACTTAATGATGGCTGGCACTCGTAGCCCACCTTCGTAATTAGAACCTTTATTTGCCCTGAGTGGTGAATTGTTAGTCGCCCCAGCAAAACCGCCGTTATCACTTGTTAATATAACCAAAGTGTTTTCCTCTAATCCCAACTCTCGTAGTACACCAGTCACTTTTCCAACACTGTCATCGACACTTTCGACCATAGCAGCATAGGCGGGCTTTCCCTGTTGCTTGAGCTTCGAAACCACGTCGTACTTGGCAATCTTGTTTGGCTTTCCCTGCAGCGGCGTATGAACAGCGTAGTGAGATAGCATAAGAAAAAACGGTTTCCCGGCATTACCCCGGATAAATCCCTCGGCCTCCGCCGCAAGACGGTCCACAAGATAATCTCCCTTTTTCCCGGAAAGCGGCTTTTTTTTATGCAGAGTTTTTCCGGTAGAAGGAATCCGCCATTTACCTGTGAAAGGGAAAAAATAACTTCCAGGTGCACCATAGTCGCGCCCTGCGATATTCACATCAAACCCTTGATGCTCAGGATAATAATAAGTTTCTGTCCCCAAATGCCACTTACCCATGAATGCTGTTGTGTAGCCGTTCTCCCGCAAAGCCTCTGCAATCGTTACCTCCTCTAGGGGCAGGTTGGATATATAACGCCCTTCTTTCATTTTGTGCCCGGTTCGACTCCAGCGCCCAGAGGGCAGCCATTGAGTCAATAGTAATCGGGCAGGATATTTGCCAGTCATGATCGCCGCCCGAGTAGGCGAACAAACCGTGCAAGCAGCGTAGGCGTCGGTGAATTGCGCCCCCTCTTTAGCTAATTTGTCAATGTTTGGCGTTTTATAATAGTTACTGCCATAGCAACCGAGATCTCGCCAACCCAAGTCATCAATTAGAATGAATACAACATTAGTCTTGGGCTGATCGGCTTTTGTCGATGCTGCAAAGACAAAGAACAAAAAGATAAATAGAAAAGAAATTACAAGTTTCATTTTAGATTATTTTGGTAGTGCAGCTTTCCACCCATCGCCCAAGCGCTTGTTCATGCGAGCCACAATTAATTTAGAACCTTTTTCATTTACTATATTTTTCATCTCGTGAGGGTCGTCAATAAGACTATAAAGTTCGCGGGCAACCACGTCCTTAGTTCTCCAATTTTGCCACTGAACGAACCTGTATTTATTCGTTCGTATTGCATAGCCCATTACATCGCCATGACGTGAATGCCTATTTCCCTCAAATGATCGAGGGTATTGGCTGAACACAGCAGTTTTCCATTTACGGTTCGGTTTTTTGAAAAGCGGAAGAAAACTTCGACCCTCAAGACTGCTTGGGACTGCCAATCCTGCCAATTCGCAAACCGTCGGAAATACGTCTACCAATTCCACAAGCGCATGCGAATTGCCCTTTGGTTGGCCGGGAGCAATAACTATAAGCGGAATGCGCGTCGATAATTCGTAATTATTGGCCTTGGTCCAGAGCCCCTGCTCTCCAAGATGAAAACCGTGATCTCCATACAAGAGCACGATCGTGTTATCTTCCAATTTAAGCCGTTCGAGTTCTGCAATCAACCGGCCGACCAGTTCATCAATATAACTAACACAGGCATAATAGCCGTGTCGCAATTCTCGGGCTTTGGCTTTCGTGATTTTACCGTCTACTGGGATATCCGTATAACCCTCCAGCTCACTCCAGCTTCGCGTCGCCCAATCAGGAGAGTTCACCGGATGAGACCCGTGTTTAGGTATCTGAATTTCTTCCTTTTCATATAAGTCCCAATATTTTTTTGGTGCATTAAAGGGAAGATGCGGCTTACGAAAACCTACTGCCAAAAAGAACGGATTCTTATTAACAGCCAGCTCTCCCAAAACTCGGATTGATTCGTTCGCAACGATACCGTCAATGTAGTGATCATCGGACACTTCTGCCGACTCACTTGCAGCGCGTTTTAATCCTTTTCCATTAAGGTTTTTCTGCAAGGCATATCTTAACTTCGGATCACGAACATTATCATACATCGGTGGGGAAGACCAAGATTCTGGGTCCTTTGAAGGAGCACCCCCGCCATGAAGTATTTTGCCAATGCTACGGCTTTGATACCCTGTATTTTTAAAATATTGGGGCAACGTTACTGCATTCGGTTTGGCCTCGCGGAAGTGTGTATTTAAATCCCAAACACGGATTGTATCCGGCCGCAACCCAGTAAGCATCGAAAGTCGGGATGGACAGCAAACTGCTTGCTGACAATAAGCACGCTGAAGAACAATTCCTCGCTTGGCCAATCGATCGATATTCGGAGTTATAGCGGTTTGGTCCCCATAACATCCTAGGGCCGGCCGCAAGTCATCGACAGCTATCATCAACACATTCGGCTTCACTTGGCCAAGAACACTAGGATAAAAAGCAACTTCAAAAAACAAAAACAAAATAACCAAGCGACTCAAAAACATATCACTCAAAAAAATAATTCCAGTAGTTTAATTTAAGAAGTTTCTTGTCTGGCTTGCCGTCTCGAATACTCGCTTTAATTTCGGATTGAAGTTGTAAGATGTTTTTTGGATCCAAAAATGGATCGTTCGTTTCTCTTCGCCATTCTGCCAACTTATTTTTTAGAGACTGAAGCTGACTACGAAATTTTTTATCATCAGCCAGATTTCTAAAT
This sequence comes from Limisphaerales bacterium, assembly GCA_004213515.1. Taxonomy (GTDB): domain Bacteria; phylum Verrucomicrobiota; class Verrucomicrobiia; order Limisphaerales; family UBA1096; genus UBA1096. The sequence continues at coordinate 26,554 of SHAK01000009.1, forward strand.
TCAAACGGGTCATTATTTAGATCATACAATTCAAACGCAGGAGGACGTCGCATTAAAGAGTAAGCGTCCCTCACATTATTACTTTCAGTAATAGTTTTTTGTAGACCATCAAAAAAACGATTTATTGTAAAATCATACCCAGGATTTAACAAACCAGACTGCAGGTTTTGGATTAGTTTAAATCGCTCTCCCCGTATAGTCCGCTGGGGGTAGAAATTGTGCGCCGAGTGAAGATTGAATTCGGTGAATAAATATTCACGCCAACCTTTCACTTGACCTTGCAACATAGGAATTAGGGATTTGCCTGCCAAGCCTTTCGGCAATGCTGCATTCGCAGCACTCAAGATGGTCGGCATCAAATCCAAAGTCGAAACCAGTTCGTTGCGAACCGACTTCCCAAATCCTTCTCTACCTGACCATTGAATTATCAAAGGAACTCGCACTCCGCCCTCGTATGAAGTTCGCTTACCTCGCAATAAGTCCGCACCATGATCGCCCATGTAAATGATCAGAGTGTTTTTTTGTTTGCCTGACTGGCTCAATGCTTCAAGCAAATCTCCGATTAGGGTATCCAGGCGGCTCATGCAATTATAGTAATCAGCGGTTTGATTCCTCAGTTCAGGAGTATCTATCCCAAAATAAGCTAGAGGCTTAACGTCATCTGCGCTTAAGGGGTTTTTTGGAATACCTTTGATTTGCCGAATAAAGGGGCGATGCGGATCTGGGTAATTAACACTTAGAAAAAATGGTTTGTCTCCATCTGCCATAAACGATTTTGCAAACCTCGCATAATCACCAAGTTTTTTTCGGGAAAAGTTCGAGCTTGGTATTTTCTTATAGTCAAAAGGAAAGGCCGACGCTGGATTAACGTGCAATTTGCCTATGAGGCCTGTCCTATATCCGGACCTCTTCAAACTATGAATTAAGTTAGGAGTGTTTTCATTGTAGAGTCTAAACTTCCACGTAGCCAATCCGATCTGTCCGTTTTGGTGAGGATACAATCCAGTTAGTAGTGCTGCTCTTGACTGGCTACAACCAGCCTGAGGAACGTATGCTCTATCAAAACGAACACCATTGCTCGCAAACCGATCCAGCACTGGGGTTTGAACGTAAGGTTCACCGTAACAACCCAATTCCGGTCCATTGTCCTCAGAAACGATGAGGAGGATATTCGGCCGCGAGTTAGCTTTAACAAACGCAACGAAGATAGTCAGAAAAAATAAAAACCTGAAACAAACCATGCTCACTATTTTAAAAAATCTTTCCGTTCAGCCATAGCATCCAACTCGCTAAGTTTTAATCGCACGCTGACGATGTAGGGAGATTCCCCCTTCGTCCAATGCCCATAAGTGGTGGTGACGATTGTGTCGTCTGGCAATATTTCAACTGGCGGATAGGCGCAGTCGGCTGACTTGTGGTTGTCCATCAACCGAACGCGATACTGCCCTTCCCTGCCGTTAACGATATCACTATAAGTTCCAACCCAAGCAACCCAGTCGCCAAAAGTGCGAGTATCGTGTGTGCGATCCCGAAACGAGATGAATAATCGACCGTCTTTCGAATATCGACCAGTGTGGCGGTCGCCCGTCAATGATGCAGGCAACTCTCTTGGATTAGTCCAATTTTCCCCTTCGTCGTTGGAAAAGATCACGAACGAGTTTCGGCGGCGAGCGTTTTCGCGCAGCAAGACACAAAGCTGTTTTCCGTCAGGAGAACGGATGATCCCAGGTTCACAAAGATGCACATCGCTCCTAGCAAAGAGCGCCTCGGGGTAGGACCAGGTCAAGCCGCCGTCTTTGGAGAAGGTTTTGAAAAGAGTAAAAACTGGATTACTTTCCCTCTTCATAGCACCCTTAAAAAAACGGCCGTCGTCGTGAAACATAGCCATGTAATTACCTTTTCCTGTTTTTAATGGTTCAAGACATCCCATAACAACTATGCCTCCCCAATCGCCAGCTGGCTTCAATTCACTCCAGCTATCACCATCATTCTCACTAATAGCCAGTCGTGCAGGATAAAGCCCAGACCACATGATTAATCGTTTTTGCCCTGAAGCGTCAATTACTCGATGAAGAGTCGGCACCTCTTTACTTGTGCTCCAAGACTTTGGTGTTGGAATTCGACTACTCCATGTAAGCCCGCCATCATTGCTTCTTTTATAAACAATCCCTCCCCGACCATGCCCCTTAGGATATACGATAAGCATTGTCTTTTTGTCTTCCAACAAAACTGTGGTCGGATGACCAAGGTATTGGCCTTTTTCACGATCTACTACAATTTGACGATGCGCTTGTTTGGACAGGTCAATTGTTGGAATCGAATAACCCTTAGACTGTATTTCATCTTCAGCTTGAACAAGCCTCACTGAAATACAAAAGCCTACAAAAATAATAAATAGTCGTTTCACCGATTAAATTTTCCCTTTCAAAGTCAATTCTTTGTCCAGTTTTGATTTATAAATTTGGTGAGCTTCAATGTTTTCCTTGGCGCTTGCACCATAAAAAATAAAACCAAGAGCCCTTCGATTACGCGAAGAACTTCTATTCCTGTCTGCGCGATGAATTGTCATTGCTTGATGAGCAAGTAAATCTCCAGGTTTTGCATGGCATACAATTTCATTAGCCATATCATCCTGAGCCCCAAAGTCTTTAATCCCTTGTGAGAATCCAAGAGTACTTGTTCTTTTGTGAAGTCGCATCCCGTTCTTGTGAGAGCCTTTTATATATCGAACACATCCATTTTCCTCATCAGCAGTATCTAAAGCTAGCCACATAGTTATTGCATGGCAAGGCTTGAGCATAAAATAGTAGCCATCTTGATGTGGTGGAGTTTCCACTCCAAGCAATGGAGGCTTATTAAAATACTGCAAATTTTTAGGAACTACTTCCTCCTCAAGCAATTCTTCAGCTAATCGTCTAGGCTTATCATTCATTAAATTAAAAAAATATGAATCATGCTGATGCATTCGCTGGATTTGCTTCAGTGATTTATGGTTACATTTATCCTCATAATAAATTTCGGAAGATTCGAGGCAAGGCATGATTTCTTCTAGGAATCGGGATAATTCAAATTCTATTTCCTCAGACTCCTTCTTATCAAAAAAACTAGTAATAGCTACAAAACCATTACTGTTATATGAATCAATAATTTGAGACTTTTTCTCCACTAATTAATAATTGGCAACTACAAGAAGCATTATCCCCAATAAATAAAAACCAAAGAAAAAAACGGCGACCAAAATGATCGCCGTTTAACAAAATTAAATAAAAACCTAATTATCAGATGGTGGTGGTTGTTCCTGCAAGCCAACAGACTCGGCAATATCTCTAAACTCATTTTTTTCAACAGTATTGAGACACTTACCACGCTCATTTAGCTTTTCGTTAATCTTAACAACCTTTTCGGTCATTTGCTCATGAGTATCTTTAGTGCCACCAGCAAGAACAAAATTCTCTCCCTGGGTAAGGCGCTTATGCCCATCAGTGTCGAGCCCGACACCAAGCATCATAGCTTTTTTTTCATTACTATCCCTTGACACGCCCTCAATTTAACGCTTTTGAGAAAGTGGTCAAGGGACAAACTAAGTACTTTCAAGAAGTTTAGATTCTGGCTTTTGTAAATTAGCATTCGCCGATACTTTTCCTGAGCGGTAAATGAAGATTGCCATTGCACAGATCAATACCACGGTCGGAGATTTTAGGGGGAATTCTGACAAGATTATCAATTCCTGGCTTCAAGCTGATGAATTAGGAGCCGAAATTGTAGTTTTTCCAGAATTGGCACTGTGTGGTTATCCCCCTAGAGACCTCTTATTAAAGAAAAACTTTTTAATTGAAAATGAGCTGCAAATGGAGCGATTGACAAAAAAAGGTGGTAAAGCTGTAGCAGTAGTTGGATTTGCCTCGCAAAACAAAAATGGATCTGGTCGACCTGCTCATAATTCTGCTGCAGTTATAAAATCTTCTAAGATAATTGCCATTCGGCACAAATCTTTACTCCCAACTTACGACGTTTTTGATGAGGACAGGTATTTTGAGCCAGCTAATAACATAGAACCAGTAGAAGTTCTCAATAAAAAAATAGGCATTACAATTTGTGAAGACATTTGGAATGATGATGTATTTATTCACGATAGAAAATATGACCGCAAGCCCGCAGATGAATTAGCCGCTGCAGGGGCTGATTTATTATTAAATCTTTCAGCTTCACCTTGGTCTCTTGGCAAAGAGCATAGTCGACATGTATTACTTTCACAGTTAACAGCAAAGCATTGTTTGCCAATTGTTTATTGTAATCTTGTTGGAGGAAACGACGAACTAGTATTTGATGGAGGCAGCCAATACTACAACAAGCATGGCGTACTAGGCGCCAATGCCGCAATGTTTTCTGAAGATTTACTTATTGTAGACACTGAAACAATTGAACCTAAATCGAATAATACAGACCAAGACAATGCAAAAATTTTTCATGCTCTCTCCCTTGGCGTAAAAGATTACTTACATAAATGCGGTTTTAAATCTGCCGTTATCGGCCTCAGTGGAGGAATAGACTCTGCCGTCACAGCTGCTATTGCTGTGGAGGCTTTAGGTCCAAATAATGTTCGAGGTGTTGCAATGCCTTCACAATATTCATCACAAGGAAGCCTTGAAGATGCCGAAAGATTAGCTAAAGCACTAAAAATTCAGTATGATGTAGTGCCAATTGAACCAATATTCGAACAACTAAAAGCTCAATTGGAAACTATATTTAAACAAAAAAAAGAGGATACCACTGAAGAAAACATGCAGGCTAGAATTCGTGGGAATATACTAATGTCAATGTCCAACAAATTCGGTTCTCTTCTTCTTACAACAGGAAATAAAAGTGAACTGGCTGTTGGCTACTGCACTCTTTATGGTGATATGTGTGGAGGTTTAGCAGTTATTAGTGATCTACCAAAAACAAAAGTTTACAGCTTGGCCAGATGGATCAACCGCAAACAAGAAATTATTCCTGAGGCAACTATTACCAAGCCACCGTCCGCTGAACTTCGCCCTGATCAAATTGACCAAGACTCTTTGCCAGACTATGAAGTTTTAGATGACATCCTCGAGTCATATATTGTGAATGGATCTGATTTAGAATCCATAATTTCTTCAGGCCATGACCCTGCTGTTGTCCAACGTATAATTCAATTGATTAATAACAACGAATATAAACGTCGACAAGCAGCACCAGGAATCAAGATTACAAGCAAGGCCTTCGGTGTAGGCCGCCGGATTCCAGTTGCTAAAAGATATATTTAGTATTAAGCAAAAACATGTTAAGATATGGAAAGGTTCTTCTTGTCTTTAATTAATCTGCATGCAGTCTCTCGCGTTCTTTAGGTAAATTAAATATGATTCGAATTCATTCGCCCTGCCAATATACAATTAATATATTATCGCTAGTCATTGGATTAATCCTTTTATTTATTACCTGCCAGATTTCTGCTGAGGACATATCTATTGAAAAAATCAACCTAAAGCCGCGTCCCTCAATCAATGCGCTAAGAGTTGAAATTCCTCCAGTAATTGATGGATCTCTCGACGAAGCTGTTTGGGAAAATGCTTCTGTTGGCGGTGACTTTATTCAATTTGAACCAATCGACAACATTGCAATGTCTGAGAGGACAGAGTTTCGAATTTTATACGATAACAAGGCAATTTATATTGGAATTTGGGCTTTTGATTCTGAGCCTGAAAAAATATTAGCGCGAACAATGTCACGCGACAATTTTCCAGATGAAGATGATTACATATTCATCGCAATTGATACTTTTTTTGACCGGCGTAACGGTTACTCATTTGCAGTAAACCCAAACGGAATTCGTTATGATGCCTTAATTACTAATAATAGCTTTGCCGGAAGCAGTTGGGACACAATTTGGAGGTGCAAAAGTAGTATTTCCGAAAAAGGCTGGTTTAGCGAAATAGCTATTCCATTCGATTCCATCTCCTTTGCTCCTAACCAATCCACATGGGGTTTTAATATCTCAAGAACGATACGTCGTAAAAATGAAAAAGGTCGATGGCATAACGAAGGACGTCATTTACGTACATCGAGTATGGCTACTGCAGGAGAAATCCGAGGACTGAACAACTTGGTAAATGTTAGCAAATGGGAGTTCCTGCCTTATATTAAGGGCAAATTGAATTACGATCATGATAACAGTAGAAGCTCCACGTCAGGAGATTTTGGAGGTGACATTTCATATAAACTGGCTCCAAATCTAAATGCCAGCCTTTCAGCAAACACCGATTTTGCAGAAACTGAAGTGGATACTAGGCAACTAAACTTTACTCGCTTCTCTTTAATGTACCCAGAGAAACGCGACTTCTTTTTAAAGGACTCGGGGATATTTCAGTTCGGCCCAGGATCAAGGTCAACTCCACTACCCAGCACACCTTTTTTCAGCAGGCGCATCGGCCTAACTGCTGATGGAGATCCAACGCCAATTAATCTTGCTACAAAGGTTACAGGGCGGGTTGGCAAATATAATATCGGTATAATTGGAGCCATGCTTGACGAGCAAGAGGACCTAAAGGCTCAGAACACCTATATAACAAGGGTGTCACGAAACATTCTAGACCAATCTACAATCGGCATTATAAATACAGTCGGCGATCCTAATTCCAATGATGACTCTTATATGATTGGAACTGATTTTAACTATAGAAACACTAAGTTTCTAAATGGAAAAACTCTTCGAGCAAGCCTTTACTCAATGGCAAACTTTGATGAAGAAACAGACTGGAATTATGCTCATGGGGGAAGCATATATTATCCCAATGATATAATTTACACTGGTGTTTCTTATTACGAAATCGATGAAGATTTCAAACCCAAACTCGGTTTCACTAGACGAACTGGAGTTAGGCGTTATGGCTCTGCGTTTTCCATAAGTCCAAGAACTGAAAATATAAAATGGCTAAGAAGATACTCTTTTGCATATTTCAACCACTTATACACTTCACTTGAAAATGAAATCGAGACGCAAAAGCATTCATTCTATATTCCAAGGCTAGACTTCGAATCCGGATTGCAAATGGCTTTTGAAATTGAGCGAGAATTCGATAAACCTGATCAAGACTTTGAGGTTTCTGGGGGAGGAGTCGTGCCATCCGGCGAATATTGGATAACTGACTACAATCTAGATATCGACTTTCCGGATTCAGGTTTAATTAATGGTGGTTTAGGCTATGTATTCGGCGACTGGTATCATGGAAAAAAACAAACCGCCTATACTCGGATTGGATACGACCCTGCCAAATGGCTTAATACCAGCCTAAGTTATACCTACAACAATTTTGAACTTCCAAACAATGAATTTGATGCTCAAATCGCTTCATTAAATGCACGAATTAATTTTACACCCGACATGGGATGGTCTCATTTATTTCAATACGATAACGTTTCCGAATCATTAGGGTATAATACAAGATTCTTTTGGGAATTTCAGCCTGGAAAAAAATTCTATGCCGTTTTAAGACAAAATTATGGTGATGAAAACCATCTATGGGATTTGAGAAGGAGCGAATTTTCTATAAAATTAGCGTCTACATTTCGTTTCTAAATAATTTAAACTTCTACTCATCAATTAAAAAACCATATTGACAGGAAAACTTCGTCTAGCTAACAAGTCTCTTCCCTTTAACACTGGGGATAACCGTTCCAAACGACGTTCCTCATAATTCATTATATAATTAAATAAAATGGCACTAAGACTAGGTGACGAAGCTCCAAACTTTCAATCGGAGACAACTGAAGGACATATTGATTTTCATGAATGGATTGGAGACAGCTGGGCTGTACTTTTCTCTCATCCTGCTGATTACACACCTGTATGCACAACTGAACTAGGTTACACAGCAAAGCTAAAGCCAGAATTTGACAAACGCGGCGTAAAAACAATTGCTGTAAGTGTTGATCCAATCGAAGATCATCATGGATGGATTAATGACATTAATGAAACCCAGAACACCACGGTTAATTTCCCAATAATTGCTGATCCTAATCGTGCTGTAGCTACAGCTTACGACATGATTCATCCAAATGCTGCCGAGAAATTTACTGTGCGATCAGTATTCATAATTGATCCTAATAAAAAGATACGCCTAACCATAACTTACCCTCCAGCAACTGGTAGAAATTTTGATGAAATACTTCGTGTTATAGACGCACTTCAATTAACAGATAATCACGCTGTTGCAACACCTGTGAACTGGAAAGATGGCGAAGATTGTATTGTTGTTCCAAATCTTTCTGATGAAGAAGCCGAAGCGAAGTTCCCAAAAGGATTCACAAAGATAAAACCTTATTTACGTACTACCCCTCAACCTAATAAGTAATTAAAACTTTCACTAAGAGGAGCTGCCAGATGGCGGCTCCTCTTTTTCTTTTCACCGATAATGAAACCAACAGATATTCAAATCATAGGCAATGAAATGGCTATAAAGTGGGAAAACGGTGATGAATCATTCCTTAGCTTAGCCAAACTTAGAAAAGCATGCCCCTGCGCTGGCTGCAAAGGAGAAATGGATGTAATGGGTAATACATATAAAGGACCAGAGCGGCCATACAAACTCACCTCCTTTAGAATTCGATCTATTAAGTACGTTGGGGGATATGCTATTCAACCTATCTGGGAAGATGATCACAGCACCGGCTTATATGCTTATGATTACCTTCGCGCCGTGGCTGATTCACCGGGGAGTGAGTAGTAACAAATTGTTTGAGGCTGTGTATCTAAGTGGCTAAATTTAGCTATGCGTTTCGTAACTATTCTGCTTTGTCTATTATTACTTCACCTTAGCCAAAACTTAGGTCAGGCACGGATTTCCCTCGGCAATGAAGTCCTTGCCATGCACAGTTATAAAACACTACAAGGCAAACGTGTTGGACTTTTGACCAACACATCTGGAGTAGACGGTCGTGGCCGTTCAATTATTGACATTCTCCATAAATCACCAAAAGTAAATCTCGTTGCATTATTTGGAGCCGAGCACGGCGTAGATGGTAAAGTTCCCGCAGGCAAGGAATTTCCTAATAGCACCCATCGGCGAACCGGCCTTCCCATTTATTCTCTTTACGGCCCAGGTCCAATTCGCAAACCAACTCCCGTAATGCTCCAAAAAGTTGATTGTCTTGTATATGATATTCAAGATACCGGAGCACGGTCATACACCTTCATCAGTACAATGGGTTTGTGTATGGAAGAATGTGGAAAGGCTGGAGTAGAGTTTATCGTACTAGACAGGCCCAATCCACTTGGGGGTGTTCGGGTCGAAGGACTCATTCTCAATCCACGCTTCAAATCACTAGTTGGCCAATGGAAAATTCCGTACGTATATGGAATGACCTCTGGTGAACTTGCTTATATGATTAGTGGCGAAGGATGGATTAGTCATCGACCTAAAATTTCCATTGTCAAAATGAAAGGATGGAAACGGTCCATGACATGGAAAGGCACTGGACTTAAGTGGGTTCCTACTTCGCCAAACATTCCTCATGGAGACTCGCCCATGCACTATGTCTCTACTGGAGTACTAGGCGAACTTGGAGCAGGCAGTGGCCTAAGTATTGGCATAGGTGAAGGCATGCCATTTGAATGTGTCGTCTCCTCTTGGATGAACACTGAGGGCATGGCTCGTTACCTAAATAATAAAAAATTACCCGGAGTTCGTTTTGAACCAATACGTTTCAAAAGCCGCCGCGTAAAAAATCGCATTTACTCCGGGGTCAGAGTTCGTTTCACAAATCGTTCTATAGCTCCGCTCATGCCAATCAATTATCATATTATTGACGCTGTAAAAGTAATCTCTAAGCGAGACCTATTCGCTACACGCTCCAAGAGTGGCCGCAGTTTTAACATGTTCGACAAAGTCAACGGCACAGATATTATTCGACGCGACTTGGCAGCAGGCCGCACTGGCGGGCAAATCGTCAAGTCTTGGAACAAGGATGAAGCGCGCTTTCGCCAACAACGTGCCAAATACCTGCTATATAACTAACTATTGCAGAGAAGAACTTTCAAAAATACTTTTTTTTCCTGACAAAATCCTTAAAGTTTCTTGCCGTTTGATACCGCGAGAAAACTCGCCTCAATTGATCAAATTTATATCAAGAATTTATGAGTAAATATTCCCAAGAAGCCTGGAAAAATCAGCAGTACCGAAACGATCAACTTATCGAGAACTCGAAGTTTATGCGCTCGACTGTGACATCAAAGGTACTTCCTTTCAGTATTGACATCGCAAACACCAACGCGCTGGACCAAAAACAAATTGAAACACTACAGGCTCTAGAAATTGAAGCCGCCCGAATTTCAATTTCTTCACTAGCATCCCTAGCTACTATTGGAGAACTTGACCACTTAGGAGGAGGACTTGATTTAATTCCAAGTCTAATGCTTACACTCGCTGCAACAGATTACAAAAAAGTTCAGTACACAATTGAAAATGCTCATGCAAGTATTGGCTACTATGCCTCTCTAGCCACTTTGGGCTATGTGGATCGAGAATCGGTTATTCATAAATTCCGACGTGGACTCGATATACCTGGTCATGTTTCTTGGGTTCCAGGAGGAACTCAGCTTAATGGAGGAAGGCTGGGAGTAATGATACCGGTTGCTGCCGGACAAGCAATGGGAATGAGAGCAAGAGATCCTCAATCATGGGTCGTTTGCCATTGTGGCGATGCTGGATGGATTGCTGGCCAAGCACTAAATGGGTTTAATGCTGCTGACATTGGTAATCTTCCACTAACTTTTGTAATGCAACGCAACGGCATTCAACTGTCTGACTCAAATAAAAATGTAATGGATAAGGATCCTAGAAAGATCATTGAAGCCATGGGTGTTGAGATAGTTGAATTAAAATCACTATTTGATACTAGTGAAATGTTTAAAGCCTACAAATATGCGCACAGCAAGGCCATGGAAGGTCGACCAACATTACTTTTTCCAACCGGCTATTCCTCATCCGAAGGAGAAAAAGTTGACTTTAAATGGCTAGCAAATCGATTTGATATAGAACCTGAAATTGAAACTATTACATCTAAAAATAAAATTAATATGGACCAGGAGATCTGGGTGCCTGGGGCCTTAATGAGTTATCGTGATACAGTGCCGATGCTTGAGTGTGTACTACTAGTTAACGACCTACCCGGAGGAGTTGGTCATCATGATGGTCATATGAAGGGACGAGATGAATCAGAAGTATTGGCCAACGTGATGCTAACTCGTAATGAAGCACAACAAAATGCTTTCGATGAGATTTCTGTAGCAACTAAAAAAGAAGTAACTACTAACGCGCGACCTAAAAGTGGTTCAAATAATCTAATACTTAGCCCTGAGCAACTGAAAGAAATCAACCTACCCGAAGTTGGAAAAAAGAGTAGTGCCCGAGCCGGTTCAGAAGCTGGCTACGCCGCCGTAGCCAAAGCTTATCCAAATGACACATTCATTGTAAGTTGTGATCTCAATCCATCAACTAAACTTGGCAAAGCTGCTGCATTAATCCCATCTCAAAATCAAATTGAATTGAGCATTGAAGAACAAGTGGCTCTCCTTCTCGCCGACGGTTTAGCAATGAGCTCTTATAAACCACAGGTCAATATAGTCTCAACATTCTCTGCTTTCTTTGAGGGTATCGCGCGCGAAGGCCTAGAGCTTTGGAGATATCAAAGGAATCTCAACGGAATAAACGAAGGTCTAAATGTAATTATGCACATGAGTCACGTCGGCGCTTGCACAGGAAGAGATCACTTTTCTGGATGGAGTCTTGACTGGGTATCTCTTGCAATGGGTTATCTTCCATATACAGATCGTTTTTACGCCCCTGCTGATGCTAGAGGCGCATTTGTTGCCGTAAAAGATGCATGTGCCCGTTATGGGGCACATATAGTTGCTATACCAAGAGACAACTTAATTGTTTTATCAGATGATCAAGGGGCCCCGCTTTACAACCCTGAAAGCGAATGGGAAGCCGTCACATTACTTCGCAAGTACGATAACGCGAAGACTGTGATTTTGGCCCTAGGCGCAACAGCCGGTATTGCCCAACAAGCTGCAGAGGAGCTTGATGGGAAAGCTGACATTTATGTAATCAATGGTTTACCCCTGCCGAATGATTTTCTTTCAAATATTTTTGATAAATACGACAACGTTGTGACTGCCGAAGACGGTATTATAGGAACTCGAGATTGCGGAATTCGAGGCTTCGCAAGCATGGTGATCTCTGCGGCTAGCAATACTAACACTAAGACCGAGCACATCGGGATTATTGATCCGAAAATTGCACCATCAGAAGGACACGAAGAGGTTTGGGAGCACTTTGGTATCACTGCTAGCGCAATAGTTTCCGCAGTAAAATCATTGGAATAAATCTTCCAATACTCCAGATTAGACTCATAAAAGAGAGTGTCTTAATAAAATTAATAACTAAAATAGCCGGCTTTCTTATGAAAACCGGCTATTTTAAAAATAATGGTGGTAGGAGCAGGACTCGAACCTGCGAAGGCGTAGCCAGCTGATTTACAGTCAGCCCCGTTTGACCACTTCGGTATCCTACCATCCCATAAAGGGCGGGCGGATTACGCCAAAATGTGGCGCGCTTGTCAAACCTCCAATCCATACTTATCTTCTTCGCCCATGTTTGAGTCTCTCAGCGAAAAGCTACAGAAAACTTTTAAAAACCTGCGCGGACTAGGAAAAATTTCTGAAACTAATGTTTCAGAATCATTGCGAGAGGTCCGAATGGCACTGCTTGATGCTGACGTCAATTTCAAGGTCACAAAGCAATTTATCTCCAGAGTAAAAGAAAAGGCTCTAGGCGAAGAAGTCATTGCAAGCATTCAACCTGGCCAACAAATCGTCAAAATAATAAATGATGAATTAACCGGTCTTCTTGGCTCTGAACGAAGCGATCTAGATTTGCCTCGTGGATTTGCACAGCCTTTAAGCATGATGATGTGCGGCCTTCACGGAGCAGGCAAAACAACTTCAAGCGGCAAACTAGCAAGATTACTCGCAGCCGAAGACCGTAAACTATTACTTGTAGGAGCAGATGTCTACCGCCCAGCAGCGATGGATCAACTTGAAACCCTTGCTAAGCAACTCGAACTACCTTGCTTTCTTATGCGAGGAGAAAAAGATGTTATCAAAATTGCCGATGCGGCAATGAGCAAAGCAAAAGAAGATGGCATTGATGTAGTGATTTTCGATACAGCTGGCCGACTACAGATTGACGAACCGCTCGTACAAGAACTTGTTCGATTGCGGGATAAAATTGAACCTCGAGAAATTTTACTAGTGCTAGATGCAGCAACAGGGCAGGAAGCTGTGAGTGTTGCGACCCACTTCGATGAAGCTCTTGGAATTACTGGGGCAATCCTAACAAAGCTCGATGGTGATGCCCGAGGAGGAGCAGCCTTGAGCTTTAGTGAAGTCACTGGAAAACCAATTAAATTCGCTGGAATCGGAGAAAAACTTGAAGATTTTGAACCATTTCATCCAGACCGAATGGCATCACGGATCCTTGGTATGGGAGACGTAGTTAGCTTAGTTGAAAAAGCGGCTGAAGCTGTTGACGAAGAGTCCGCTCGCAAACTTGAAGAGCGGATGAAAAAAGGACAATTCACGCTAGAGGATTTCCTAGAACAACTTCGCCAATTAAAAAAACTAGGACCTTTAGAAGGAATTGTTGATATGCTGCCTGGAGGAGGCAACGCCCTAAAAGGAGCTAATATAGCAAAAAGCGAAAAGGAATTTCGTCAGATGGAAGCTATGATTTGTAGCATGACTGTTAAAGAACGATGTAACCCATCAATTTTAAATGCCCGCCGTCGTCGCCGGATTGCTAACGGAAGTGGAACAACTGTTGCCGCGCTTAACAGTCTACTTAAACGCTTTTCTCAAATGCAACAAATGATGAAAAAAATGGGTAAATTTCAAAAAATGATGACAAAAATGGGCGGGGGAATGGGAGCAATGCCAGGAATGGACAAACTCCTTGGACGTTAATTGACTAATAAACAAATTAAATATTTTTTGATCTTCTGTTTATCACCTGAAAAATACTGATTACATAATTCAGATATTTTTTGATTTAAAATTTAAAACACATACAAAGATAATAGCTCCAAACAATGCCCCTACTGTATCAATAGAGACATCCATTAATGAACCGATTCGATCGGCTGTCCATGATTGATGCCACTCATCAAAAACTGCATAGATGAAACAAATAAGTACAGATTTAAACATTAACCCTGTTACGGAAAAATCTATCATGCGCCTAATAAAAGCATTGCAGAGAAGGATAGCTAAAATAGCATACTCAATAACGTGAGCTGTTTTTCGAAACAAAAACTGAATAAAAGAAACAGCTTCTGAAGAAATATCAGGTGTGATCCATTTTAATATTGGCCCAATAATCCTAGAGGTGTTTTCCCCTGAAAAAGTGCTCGTGGAAAACAAAAAGATAATCAACATCCAAAGTGCAACCCACAACCATGGATTAAATTGAGTTTTTTTCTTAGATTTTTTTTTACGGCAAAAAACCATAAACACGAGATAACTAATTAAGAATTATAGATTTTTATAACTTAATCAATTTACAGCACGAAAGAATTGCTTTGAAGCACTTGCAGGCAAGATAATCTCTATTGCCCCATTGATAACACTCCACGGCCCGTTTAATTTTGATGCTGACTCCAGCTTTCCTTCAAACTGAATAACAATTTCACCGTTTTCCATACGTTGAATATTTAATTCAGGAGAGGTAGATGAACTTTTAATGACTAAAGATGACTCAGCTAATTGCTTATAAGAATCATTTTCAAAAAATCTGATTACATAATTTCCTGCTGCTAAATTATCAGATAGAAAAACAGAACCTTTTTCTAACGGGGCACCAACTGTACGACTACCACCAACATAAGCCCAAGAAAGACTAGGTAACTTTGAAGGATCTGTTTCAGGATAATATATGGCGATCCAATCACTTGCATTACCCGGGCCATAATCAAAATCTACAACCACTTTTTCTCTCTCGACAAAGTCCAGCTTAGCCGGCCCCACAACAGCAGGAGGAACTACTTTAAAACTGTAGCTCGCAAGCTCTCCAAAACCATCATTCTCTAAAAATCTTGCGAAATATTCTCCAATTGGTAATGGATCAGAAAAAACTATATTACCATTTGCAACCCCTTCTCCCGGAACCTTTGACCCATTAACATAAGCCCAAGCTGGAGCAGCAACAGATTCCGGAATCATTTCCACGCCATAAAGACCCACCCAATCTTTAGGATTCTGCGGTCCATTTGCGAAAGAAACCTTGATAGACTCCCCCTCGATATATTTTTTTCTTTCAGTTGTAATAGAAGGGAATGAAGGAACCTTAGCCGCTATGCGTACACAGAAACCACCTAAGACTTCATCGGTTTTTTCCAATTGCCAATTCGCATTATTTCCAGTTGTTATATTTCTCCAGCCAGATAATCTTTTACCAATTTTTGTTTTATTATTAGTTAATAATCCCGCTTTACTTATAAGCCCTAGCCCAGAAAATTCGACAGTCCATGTCGCATTCTTGATGTCTTCAGGTAATTCTATTGAAATATCACTAATGGTTACCATGTTATAACCATTTCGCAGTGCAAAGGGTTCACTCTTATACAAAAGCGTTTGCGGAATATTACTTCCTTCCAGAATAATTCCGTCATTGGAATATACTCGAAGAACTCCCATCTGATTTTTTTCAAATGGATTCAGTGCCGCAAAATATTCAAACTGAATCTTTTTAACTTGGCGGTGTTCATTTTCAATTGAAAATGAATCTCCTACTTCACCTTCAAAATAATAGATGTCTCCCTTCTCTCCTCTAGGATTATCGTAAACGATGATTTCCTTTGAACTTATCTCAAAATCTCCACGTGGATCAACAGAAACTCCTTCAATATTAACACTCTCACCATCATTAAGATAAATTCGAATCTTTCCTTCTGGAGTTCCTCCTAAAGGTGACAGAGAGGCATAATATTCAAACTGAATACCAGTTAAATTACTGTTGGTTCCATTTAGAACAACCGTATCACCAACCTCTTGCCCGGATAGATATGTTTTACCTAGTGAAGTCTTCGCGTTCTCATAAACAATTTCTTCATTATTAGCTCCATCTGGCACACCAGCAAGTCGAGCTGCAAAATTAGCGTTTTCTTCAATCGACTTTAACTCCCAAACTTCATCGACTTTCTCCCAAAAATCATCATAACTTGTCCCAAGAGTAGGAGGATCATAAAGCAATAGACCTGATTGCCCAGCTCCGAGGCCTGTAAACTCGACTGTCCAAGTCACCTCTTTAGTCCCTTCAGGAAGCTCAAGATTTAGACCTGTTACACTGACGGTATTATATTTATTAAGAAGATTAAATTTACCACTTTCATATAACAAAGTTCCTGGTTTTTTAGCGATTTCTCGGCTACCCAAAACGGTTTCAAAAGAAAATGAAGCCGTGTCTATAGACTCAGAAAATATTTTCTCCTGAAATATGAAAGTGGATAGAATAAGAAATAAAAATTTAAGTAAATTGAAAGTTTTAATCATAAAAATCGAAACCCTTAAAAAAAATACATGTTATAAAAACTTGTAAGAATCAATACAAATCAATCTTTTCGCACCTCAAAAAATTAAATAATAGCTTATTTTTTATAACATAGTAATAACTCTATTTAGTGCCTCATCAATTTTTGATGCATCCTTCCCCCCACCACGTGCTTGACTTGAATTACCACCACCTTTACCTCCTACAATAGGAGCAATTGTTTGGATAATTTTCCCAGCCTGAATACGGTCTGTTAAACTATCAGAAACATTTGCTATTAAAACCACGCGACTTCCTTCACCGGCCGCTAGTGCTATTACACCGACAAATTCTGTTTTTAATGCATCTACGATTGACTGCATCTGATCACTTTCCGAAAAATTGAGATTTGCAGTAATTATATTAACCCCATTGATTTCCTGAATCTTATTCAATAATGCCTTTGCCTGACTCGCTGCTTGGCTTTGATGTAAAGATTTTAATTGTTTCTCAAGCTTCTTTGTTTGCTCCAAAGAACTGGTTATTTTTTTCTCAATTTCCCTAACAGGAGTATTTAATTGATCAGCTAAAACTTGAAGCCGTTCTGCATCCTTTCGAGCTTGATTAGAAGCCACCATTCCTGCAATTGCTTCAATACGACGAACCCCAGAAGCAACAGCTGATTCTGATTGGATCCTAAACAAACCCAACTCACCAGTAGATCTTGTGTGGGTTCCTCCACACAATTCCATTGAATAACCATCTAAAGTATTAGGCTTACCCCCAATTTGAACAATTCGAACTTTATCACCATACTTATCTCCAAAAAACTGTAATATATCAGCTCTACCAGCAATTTCGGTATGACTTGCCTCAACCCAGCTAACGCTGGAATTCTCCAAAATCCGCTCATTTACAAGCTGTTCAATGTCACGTAATTGTTTTGAAGTTAGTGGCTTGCTATTGAAATCAAATGTCAGTTTGTCTGGCCCTACATAGGAGCCCTTTTGAGAAGAATCAGGTGATGTTACCTCATGTAATGCCCAATGAAAAAGATGAGTAACTGTATGGTGCCGCTGAATAGCTGCCCTTCGATTCATATCAACTCTTAATTCCACTTCAGATCCTTCCGAAGGAATGATTGCTCCTTTAATCAAATGAAGAAAAGCATCTCCGACTTTTTGGGTATCGGTCACCATTAGTCTTTGGTCGTTAAATACTAGAAGCCCTGTATCTCCCAATTGCCCACCCATTTCTGCATAAAAAGGCGACCTATCTAAAACAACTGCTGTTTGCTTTTCATTTTTAAGAACTTCAACAACTTTAGATTTAGTAGAATAAAAATCGAAACCGACAAATTCAGTTCTTGCTTCAGTTACCAAACTATTAACACTAATAATTTCTTTCTTTTGAGAAGAACGTGCACGATCACGTTGCTCAGCCATCAATTTCTCAAATCCTTGAACATCTATCAATAAACCCGCCTCACGTGCCATTAACTGAGTTAAGTCTAATGGAAAACCATAAGTATCATATAATTTGAATGCAAAATCTCCTGTGAACTTTTCATTATCAACTAGCTTGTTCGCCTCTTCCTTAAAAAGTTCAATGCCTCGGTCAAGAGTCTTATTAAACGATTGCTCTTCATTACGAATAATTTCTTCCACCAGAGTTCTCCTTTGAGCGAGTTCAGGAAAAAAACCTCCCATAGACTCAACAACAACATTAACTAATTTGTAAAAGAAAGGCTCCGTGAATCCGAGAGTCCTTCCATACCGAACAGCTCGCCTAAGAATGCGTCGAAGCACATAATTTCTGTCAGTGTTTCCAGGTTGGATTCCATCCGCAATGGAAAAACTAAGTGTTCTTATGTGATCGCCTATAACTCTGAATGCAACATCAATTTTTTGCTGATCATTAGGCTCTATACTGGGTAATGTTGATTTATATTTCTTGCCACTCTGCTTTTCAAGTTCTTTAAAAATCGGACTAAAAACATCAGTATCATAATTGGAAACTGTTTTTGTGAAATCAGAAAAATTATTGGTTGTCTGAATGATTGCTGCAACACGTTCAAATCCCATCCCTGTGTCAACATACTTTGCCGCTAAAGGAGAGAATCCTCCATCTGTGTCAGCGTTATATTGAATAAAAACAAGATTCCAAATTTCTATGCAATCGGCACTATCAGAGTTAACAAGCCCGCCTTTTGTGTCACCATCCGCAGTAAGGTCAACATGTAACTCGCTACAAGGACCGCACGGACCGGTGTCTCCCATCATCCAAAAATTATCCTTCTTGTTTCCATATACAATATGGACCTTGGGATCTAAGCCCGCTTTCTCAAAAATAGCCGTCCAATAATCGTAGGCCTCTTGATCAAACTCACCAGGATCTTCTTTACCCGGCTTGTAAACTGTTGCGTATATTCGTTCCTTTGGAAATTTCCATACATCAGTAATAAGCTCCCAAGACCATTCAATTGCTTCCTTTTTAAAATAATCTCCAAAAGACCAGTTACCTAACATCTCAAAAAATGTGTGATGATACGTATCCATCCCAACATCCTCTAAATCATTATGTTTTCCCCCTGCTCTTATACATTTTTGAGAATCAGCCGCACGGCTTGGTGAATATGGGCAATTTTGCTCTCCAAGAAATATGGGAACAAATTGATTCATACCTGCATTAGTGAATAAAAGATTGGGAGCATCTGGCATCAAACTGGCAGAAGACACTATCGTGTGCTGTTTAGCTTCAAAAAAATCAAGGAATGATTGTCGAATCTCAGAACTAGTCATCATTATAACCTTAAAAGGCGCGAGAAAGAAAAACCACCATTGGCTAAGCCTGCAAGCTAAACCACAACAGAATTGAACAATTTAGACAATTAAGTCGTAAAAATTTTCGCTTAAATAATCGATTTGATATCATTTTTGCGTGCCCATTTGGTATCAGTTTGGTTAATATTCAACCCCAAATTGTAAGGGAGGTACAGTGCATTTTGAATATTCACAAATTCTTTGGTTAACGTTATTAATAGTAGCCTTACTGGGGTTGTTTTTTAGATGGACATGGCTTAAACGCTCAAAACTATTGAATCAGTTCGTCCACTCTAATCTAGTCAAACAGCTCACCCTTGGCTTATCCCCTAATCATCGTTTAACAAAAATAGGGCTGCTTATGGTAGCAGTAGCCCTACTTTTAACGGCAGTAGCAAGACCTAAGTTTGGATTTGAATGGCAAGAGATGGAGGTGAAGGGCCTAGACATCCTTATAGCAGTTGACACTTCCAAAAGCATGCTTGCCAGTGACCAAAGTCCAAACCGAATAGAGAGGGCCAAGCTTGCAGTGCAAGACCTCATGCATTTAGCTAAAAGCGACCGGCTCGGTCTTATCGCATTCTCTGGCACCGCATTTCTACAATGTCCACTTACTATCGATAGAAACGCTTTTATGCAAAGCGTCAATTCTCTTAACACAGAAATCATATCTCAAGGAGGAACAGCTATCGGTGAGGCTGTCAATGAGGCCGTGCGAGCATTTAAAAAAGAAGAAGATAACCATAAAGTATTGGTACTTTTTACCGATGGCGAGGATCACGAGGAAGGTATTGCTGGAGCAATTGAAAAAGCTAAGGAAATCGGATTGAAAGTTTTTACGGTAGGTGTTGGAACACCCGAAGGCGAATTGATTCAGATGCGAGATTCGCAAACAGGCAAACTTGATTTTCTTAAAGATGAAAGCGGCAATGTAGTAAAATCTCGACTAAACGAAAATTTTTTACGTAAGATTTCATCTGATACAGGTGCTTTCTATCTACCAATGCAAGGAGCAGATACCGCCGAACGTTTATATTCCTCAGGCCTTGAAAAATTGACACCTGGCCTTGTACAAAATCAAAAGATAAAACGCTTTACGGAGCAATATCGATGGCCTCTAGGAATTGCTATACTTTTACTTCTAATCGAAAGAATTCTACCAGAAGTTAAAAGATTAAAACAAAAAAACAGCAACTCAATAAAACAACGTACTGCAGCTATATTGTTATTTTTAAGTATATCGAGCCTAATAAATGCTTCATCAAATGAAGCACTGTCTCATATGCAAAATAGGGATTTTTCAAAAGCATTAGAAGTATATGAAGAAATACTTCTCGAAAATGAAAATGACGACGCTTCAAAAGCTCGTTTACAATACAATGCGGGAACTGCAGCTTATAACGCAAAGGATTACTTGAAGGCCGAAGAATACTTTAGGAAAGCTCTCAATCAAACTGAAGCCCCACTTTCTTTACAGCAGCGAGCATTTTACAATTTAGGAAATTCCAAGTTTCGACTCGGCGAAACGACACAAAATCCAGATGAAAAAATAAAACAGTGGACCGAAGCCCTAAAACAATTTCAGGGAGCGCATAACTTAAGCCAACAGTTAGATGAATCTACCGAGGATAAAGATGCTTTATTTAATTCTGAATTAGTCAAAAAAAGACTCAAACAGCTCGAACAACAGCAGCAACAACAAGGAAACAAAGACCAACAAGATCAAGAGCAAAAAGAACAGAACTCAGAAGAGAACAAAGACCAACAAGACCAAGAACAAAAAAAACAGAACTCAGAAGAGAACAAAGACCAACAAGACCAAGAGCAAAAAAAACAATCCAAACCAAAACAATCTCAAGACCAACCGGATACTGGACAAATCAAAAAAGATGGAAAAATGACACAAGAACAAGTCGAGAGATTGCTAGACTCATTAAAACAACAAGAAAAGTCTCTAATATATAGACCATCGGAAAAAAGTAGATCTAAGAAGCGTGGTAAAATTCGCGACTGGTAAAATGATTCGTTTGTCCACATTCATCTTAACTCTACTAATTGCAAATAGTGCATATGCGCAACGAGCAGTAGCAACTTTGGACCGCTCAACTGTGGCAGTTGGAGAAGGGGTCGGCTTCAGCATTGCGTGTGAAAATTTTCAACCATCAAGACTTCCTAGTTTACCGTCAATTTCTGGATTGCAAATTTCTAATTCTGGTTCTGGCCGTAGTTTTCAGCTCGGAGGGGGACAACAGATTAGCACTCTAACTTATAATTTTCTTTTAACAGCGAATAAAATTGGAACATTTGTTATCCCCGGAATATCGATTAGATCAAACTCTGGAGTATTCAAAACACAATCACTAAAACTCCGGGTTGTAGCTTCCGACTCATCTGATAATAAAAGTCAAATATCTGATTACGCATTTATACGCCTCATACCAATTAAAGATGAAGCATATGTTGGAGAATCAATTCCGATCGAAATTCAACTATTTCTACAAAATGGACAATTCAATATGCCAGAACTTTCAGCTGAAGGATTTAACTTAACAGAATATCCAGAACCTCGTTCTTCTAGAGCTCAAAAAGGCAACACTATCTATCAAGTTCGAACCTTCCAAACTGCTGCAACTCCAGTAAAATCCGGAAATCTTAAAATTGGACCTGTTAAAATGGATGTGGTTTTGAAAATCAGACAAAACCAACGTCGAAGAAGTCCTTTTAGCGATCCATTTGATGGGCTTTTGACAAGATATCAAGATGTTCCAGTAAAGATTGAAGCCAAGGCACAAAACATCACAGTTAAACCACTTCCTACTAATGGTCGACCTGATAATTTTAATGGTGCTGTTGGCCAATTTTCTATAACAGCAAAGGCTTCTCCTCTTGAAGTTAATGTTGGCGATCCTGTCACGATCAATATCGAAATGTCCGGACAAGGCACTATAGAGTCACTTAGTCTCCCCAACCTAGAATGGCGCGGATTTAAGAGCTACGAACCATCTGTTTTATCCAAAAAAACTGATCCTCTTGGTATAAACGGCATCAAAGTATTCGAACAAGTAATCATTCCTGAGAAAGAAACAATCAAAGAAGTACCAAGAATTGAAATAGCATACTTCGACCCAAAAGCAGAAAGTTATAAAATATTATCTCAAGGACCATTTGCTTTAAAAGTAAAGCCAAGTACAAAATCTAATTTAATCTCAACCACTTCATTACCAGAAAATGACTCATCTGATTTAGAAGATGAAAAACTGAAACAATCTGAAATCATTTGGATTAAGTATGAAATTGGTCCCCTTGGTCAGGCAACTCCATTTGTAACGCATCCTACTTTTTGGTTATTACAGTCAATACCATTATTATTCTTTGTAGGAAGCCTTATTTGGCGTCGCAAAAAGAATGCATTAGCTGATAACCCAAAGTTGCGCCGCCAAATGCAGGTCGAAAGAAACACTAGGCAAAGTATAAAAAAATTAATTAATTTAGCTGAAAAAAACAAAACATTAGAATTTCACAAAGAGCTGGCAGTAGTTCTTCGAGAACAGATTGGACTGAAACTTGATATTCCTGCAGAGGGAATCACTGGCGACTCTATTAACGAGTCAATTGCAAAAAGTAATATTAAACCCAAAGCACTCGACAAATTATACATGCTTTTTAATAACTGTGATGCAGCAAGTTATGCGGCCTCTCATTCAACCGCAGACCTGCGTAAATGCCTGATTGATTTGAAAGAAGTTATTGACGAACTAAAATGAATCTACTCCTAAAAAGTATGATTAACTATGCTTTGATAGTACTAATTTTTTCCTTATCAGAAACTACTGCACTTCATGCAAATTCAATAAAATTTAAAAATGCTAATGAACTTTTTGATAGCAAAAATTACACTGAGGCTATTCAGAACTATAATGATCTGAGCACCAATGGTGTTTCAGTCAATCTACTGTTTAATCTTGGAAACTCTTATTATAAAGCTGGAGAAGTTGGCAAAGCATTATCTAGTTATCAAAAAGCGTTAAAGCTAGCGCCTCGAAATCCAGATTTAATTAAAAATTTTAACTTCGTTCAAAAACAAGTCCCGACACCACCAATACCAATTACATTAAGTCAAAAATTAATTAGGAAACTTTCCATTGATGAATGGATATTCATCACGGCTTTTTTAAGCTCACTATTTTTTATACTAATGGGAATTAAACAGTTTTATCCCAGCCACATAAAAAACAGATTTTGGATGAAAATTTCTGGAGCAATTGCATTTATTTTTCTTCTGTTTTCTTTGTATTCATTGAGTGATTACTATGATGATAAACGAGCATTTGTTACTAAAGATATAGTTGTTCATACTGGCCCAGTTGAACAGTCACCTGAATCATTTATGGCAAAAGACGGAATGGAGCTATTCGTCCTTGGTCATAACGGGAATTTTATAAATGTAAAATCAAGTTTTGGAACGGTTGGATGGATTGATACTGACGCAGTCGCATTCATCCTTCCTTAAACACGAAAAATATAGATTATAGAAAATTAAACTAATTTAAATTATCTATATCACCTATCTTTTTTCTTTAAGTCAGCTCTCGCAGAATCAAGTTCACTTTGACTCAATAGTCCATCTTGATTGACGTCACTTTTGATAAATACTTTTAAACGCGCTTTTTCTCTAG
Organism: Limisphaerales bacterium; assembly: GCA_004213515.1. Lineage (GTDB taxonomy): Bacteria > Verrucomicrobiota > Verrucomicrobiia > Limisphaerales > UBA1096 > UBA1096. The sequence continues at coordinate 50,653 of SHAK01000009.1, forward strand.
GTTCCTCTCGCATATCTCGATTACGCCCACCACTTCTACTTGGTGGCCTGGTAATGTATTTCATCAACCAGTCCATAGTCTTGAACTTTCCAGATTCAACCTCTTTGGCAATTGCTGCTCTTTCGATAGTATTCAAACGACCGTCTTTATTGAGATCATATTCATTATTAATTTCTTTGAAACGACGATCCACCCATTGACGCGCTTGGCTAAATTCTTGCTCGTTTAATTTATTATCTTCGTCCATATCAAATTTAGCAATAATCGGATCAGGATAGCGAAACTGCCTCCGTTCAGGTCGACGACGTTCAGTTCTTTTCGGATTTAATTTATCATAACGAATTTTTTCACGTTCGATAGAGTCTAAACGTCCATCCTTGTTGGCATCATACTTTACCAAGAGCTGCTGTTGAAAATCAGACCTCTCCGAAGCCAAACCATATGGCTCAAAAACTGCACCGATGCATATTAAAATAATTACTTTTATCGCATTCATTGTTATCTCAAATTTTTGACTATTTTTTTAGCTTTCATTTTAAAAGGAAGTTCATCAACAGCACTCCATTCCCCTTCGAAAAGAACCCGAGCCTTCAATACATATGTCTTATCAAAACTAATTGGTTTTAGATACTTCTTAGCTGCAGGTGATATCCTACCTCCAACTAAACGAGGATCGGAACCATCTAAAGTAAAATATATATCTCCTTGATCTGAAGACATCTCCAATTCAAAACCAGGATCTATTACGCCACCTCTTTTAGAGAAATGCGGAGGCGCAAGATCAGGCAGAAGCCCATGCTCTGCCAACTGATCCACAATTATACTTGAACGCTTTGGAATAAACTCATTAAACCAACGACCAACTTCTGGAAGCCAATCCTCATCCAATGTTCGAGGCCTCATATCTCCCGATTTACGATCTGGAGGCGCCCAACTATAAGGAGAAGGCTTACCCCAACGAGCTGATTCACAAATCACGGCCAATTCTATTTCGTTAACACGCTTATTGAGTAAATTCGCAATAGATTCCGGAGTTAAAGCTCCGCGATTAAAAAAATGTTTGTGTAAACGATCTGCTACTGCTTGTCGAAATTCAGCATTATGAAGACATTGCTGCCATATCCATTGAGGGTTACTTCGAGCATACTCGTCGCCCGCCGGATACGGTCCAGTTCGATTCTCATCAAGTTTCAAGAAAGTGTGTTCTGCATCCCACACATAATATCGAAAACCTTCATCTCCTTTACGGTTCCGAATTCCATACCAATTATTTGCTGAACGATTTGCTCCAAAAGAAGTAATCGGAGCATCTAAATTTCCTCCGTAAAAAATAACCAACATATAATCTATTAAATTTTCAACATCTAGAAACACTTCGTATTCGGTATTGCGCGTGCCATCCGAATTATTGCCAAGAAGTTTTTGATATGACTCATCAGACTCCAACCCAGCTTTGCAAATTTTCCAAAATCTCTCCCATGCATCCAGGCTTCCATCTGTTGCAAACAATCCATACTGCGTATTTCCTTCCCCCTTACCTTTTCCTCTCCCTATTTTAATTACATCAAAATCCTCTTGTTTACCCGTAAAGTATGACGCGCCAAAAGAAGCTTCAGGACGTTCACATACATTAAATAGGCCCCAATACTGACCATTAATATAAAGATGACAAAAATATCCCTGAGCAGTTGATTGACCTAAAGACATTTGTAGATCTCTATTAAATTGATCCCTCATAAATGTACATCGGGGATCATCACTGAGGCTCCATGAATAATTACTAAATGTGCGTAGATCTATATTATCAAATTCCTTCGCTGCAGCTTGCCCAAACACAGGATAATTAAGTTTCCCAGGGCCATACTCATTTCGGAAAAAAAACCTAAACGCATGTTTAGCGTTAGCAGACATTCTACTAAAGCCACCTCGAATCCTTACTCCGCAGTTTTCTTGAAAACCAATTTTCCCTTTAGCACTAATAAGCTCTAGAGAACACTCCCTCTCCCACTCCCGACCATCATTTTTTGCATTGGCAAAAATTCCCGATTTTTCACCAAATAAATCATCAAGATCCATCACTAAAGAGTAACTAGGAATCGACTTTAAACCGTCAAAAATTTTCTCTTTGTAACGCTGATCATTTACCACGCGCGGATCCATCCCGTAATCAACATAATTAAAACCCCAATCATAAGGAAAACCAACTGGAGGCAATCCATCAGAGGACTGACTGACTATATCTTTAGGAAATAAGTAGGTTTGAGTAACAACTTTTGACGGCTTAAAATTCTTCTTGAACCCAACAACTCGAAGAACGGTTGTTTTATTAATTTTAATTATACCATTCCCCGAAATCTTCTTGCTTGTTTCAGTCGGAACAGAACCATCAGTGGTATATCTCAAAACAGTCTCTGATGTTTTAGTAGAAATAAACAAATCAAAAGACTCTTCATAAAACCCATGTGATTGACTAAAACTTAGCTTTTCGACTACTCCAATCAAATTAACTTTGTTAGGAGCCCCCGGTGTAGGCTGCAGGAAACGAATCGCTCCTCCAATTAAAGTAGACTCAGAAGATTTAATTGAATCCAATGAAACAGGGAGACCATATGAAACATCATCCTGTTGTTTAGGATATTTCATTAAAAAGTGATGCGCCACGGTTTGTCCATCAGGCTTAACTAGACCAAGATATTCCCCGTTAGCATTTAATTTAAAATTTGCATGTAACTCTTCACTAGGGTTAGCGCGATTTTTTCCAGATGCAAAAATCAGCATATAACCACCTGCATCGATAGTTACAGATGGAAACTTCCAGCAACCTAAATCAGTAACATCGTCAGTTAAGCTCCAACCCGTAAGATTTACTTTTTCAATGCCAGTATTTCTAATTTCAATCCAATCAGAACGATCTCCATCTCGATCATTTATCCCCTTGTCATTCACTGCCAAAAATTCACTAATTATCACACGCGCCTCCATTTGAACAATGTGAAGACACAAATACACAAATAAAGTGAACAAAATAACATGAAAACGTTTCATAAATAAAATATAGTTGTTTAGTGGATTCTCACTTCTGTGTTTAGTCTTGAAAAGAAAAAAGCGCCGATTAAAACCGACGCCTTAATAAGATTTTTTAAGTAGATTTTACTTTTTGCTGCGTCGACGACGATCGCCACCTTCGCTTCGTTCTCCTCCGCGACGACCACGTGAAGACCTCTCAGCTCCTTCTCCTCCGCGACGACCACGTGAAGACCTCTCAGCTCCTTCTCCTCCGCGACGACCACTTGAAGACATCTCTTTGCGCAATGCTGCACGCTCTTTTTCATCAAGCTTACCGTCTTTATTCTTATCAAACTCTTTCATGAGCTTTTCACGTGAACCGCGACTGCGTTCACTTTTATTATTATCGCTATTGGCTTGGGCCATACGCTTTCTCAATTGCCCCAAACGCTCACGTGCTTGTTCTTCGGTGATTTTCCCAGCCTTAACTTGTTCACGAAGATTCTTTGCAACTGCATCATAACGAGCTCTTCGTTGTTTTTGTTGATCTTGTCCAGCCTGAGGATTAGAACGACCAGATCGGCTTCCTAAAGCTTTTCTGGCTTCAGATCTCTCTGCCTCGCTTAATTTCCCGTCTCCGTCTTTGTCAAAACGTTTGATAAGAGATTCACGGGAAGGGCGATCTGTTGCACGCTTACTCTTCTTTACTGATGGCTTAGCTGTAGACTTTCCTTCTTCAGCAATTGCTAAGTTCAAGCTAACGCATAGCATCGCAGTAGAAGCAATAATTCCAATATTCTTTATTTTCATATTCTTATTTTTTGTATAGTTAAAATAACTGCTAACTTAGATAATAAACGCCACAAGTAATAATAAGTTACATAAATTTATTATTAAATAGTTTATCAGTTGACGCAGCATCAAACAAAAGACTTAATTCGTGCATGAAGATAGTTAACAGAGGGTTTACATTGATTGAATTATTAGTGGTAATAGCAATCATAGCAATTCTAGCCAGTCTACTTTTGCCAGCTTTAGCTAAAGGCAAGCAACAAGCACTTAGTGCAACCTGCAAATCAAACCTTCGACAAATTGCACTTGGAACAATTTATTATTGCGAGGATCACGAAGACCGAATGCTTCCTGTACTTGGCCCTTCTAAACCATATTGGTTTCATGCTATTGCTCCATATCTCGGTGACAAACGTTATGTTGATGATCCTCAGGCCGCTTACAACGGATCAATGAAAACTGTAATTTGCCCAGTAGTCAAAAAAAGATCAGATGGCGCTAGCAGAGGAAGCAACAATACAAGCTGGGCATATTGGTGGGGTAGCTTTGGAAAGTCCTATGCGGAAGGTAGTTATACTATAAACTCATGGATGCAAAACCCCGAGGGCAGCTACTATGCCCCTACTTCTCAAGAAGAAAAAAGAAAGTATTGGTCTCAATATTCCAATGCCTCGTCAGATGTGCCAATTTACGGTGACGGCAACTGGGTAGATTCATGGCCCAGACCTAACGACAAGCCTCCAAGTAATTATTCCGGCACATACTCCGAAAACGGAATGAGACGTTTTTTTGTTAACCGTCACAGCTTTGGAATTAACGCAGGTTTTGCAGATGGCCATGTCACCAAAATAAAACTTCGCGGTTTATGGGATCAAAAATGGTATCGAGGTTATACTCTCACTAAAGAACCCAGACTTCCGAAACGTTAAATTATAATCAATCGAGAACTTCAGCTCTAACACTATGATTATGAAATTAATTTTTTTTATATTATCTGTGCTCGCTCTTTCTCTTTTCCAAGTAAAAGCAACTAATTGGAACCAGTATCGAGGCCCTAATGGGTCGGGAGTGGCTCAAGATTGCCAGCCTCCATATAAAATTTCTAAGAAAAATCTAATTTGGAAAACTTTACTAATCCCTGGCTTCTCATCCCCTGCTCTTTCTGAAGATAAATTATTCCTAACCGGATTATCTGGCGATAGGCTTGTCACAATTGGGGTAAACAAATCTGATGGTAAAATTATTTGGAAAAGCCTAACACCAAAAGTCGAACTCGAAAAAGTGCATAAAGCTGGCCATCCCGCCTGCTCTACACCGCTTGTTGTGGATGATTGCGTATACTCCTATTTCGGTTCATATGGCCTCATTTGCTACAAACTTGACGGAACAGAACTTTGGAAGAAACCAATTCCGACTCCAAAAACACTATACGGAATGTCTTCTTCACCAATTTCATATGGCGATAATATCATAATGGTACTCGATAATGATGCCAATCTTCCCAGCAGTTCTTTAAGCCAATCAAAAATTGTTGCATTCAATAAAAAAAACGGCAAATCAGCTTGGGAAATAGCTCGCCCTCTCCATCGTAGTGGATGGTCTACACCTATGATATGGAAACATAATCAAGACACTGAACTTGTCGTTCTTGGCAATGGACGTGTAAGCGGATATGACATGAAAAGTGGTTCCAGAAAATGGTATGTTACAGGCTTCTCTCGAGAAACAATATCCATCCCCATCTCTGGAAATAATCTCTTATATGTATCTTCTTCGAGACTAGGAGGGGGGGGGGATATTCAATTGGACCCATTACCATTTTGGGAGGCTGTCATCCAGTTTGATAAAAATGCTGATGGAAAAATTGAACGTAAAGAGATGACTAAAAACTTCACTTTTCCAATACGCCCAGAACTTCCAATTGGTCACCCTGGTTTTGGAATCCCATTACCAAAAGACAAAGAGCGTAAAAAATCCCGACTTGATGGAATGTTCAAAGGAGTAGATCGCAATCGAGACAATTTCTGGACCAAAGAAGAATTTATCGAAAACATGCGCAGCGGTCGCGGCAAACCATTATTAATAGCTATAAATCCAGGAGGACAAGGCGATATCTCAAAAACGCATTTAAAATGGGAACTTAACCGAAGCATACCGGAGATTCCTTCCCCTCTTTTATATAAAGATCTCATCTATATGATTCGTAATGGCGGACTCTTAGCAGCTATTGAGGCGTCGACCGGCAAACTTATCTATCGAGAACGAATAAACGCACCCGGCCATTATAGCGCCTCACCCATCGGTTCTAACAACCACATTTATCTTAGTTCCAACCGAGGAATTGTCTCTGTTGTAAGAGCTAATCGAAAATTTAAGATCATACACCAATATGATCTCCAATCGCCAATTCACGCTACCCCAGCAATAGATAAAGATAGCCTTTATATTCGAACTGAAAAGTCACTATGGGCTTTTAGAAACCAAAATAATTAGTTTAGAGTCTTTGGAATTAGTTGATCTGGAACCTCCTTAATTCCGGATTTCATTTTCTCTCCACGATTAATTAAATCTTTAATGATTTCAGGATGCTTACTTGCCAAATTATATTTTTCTGAAGGATCTTCACCTAAATGATATAATTCTGGCTTGGTTAATTTTTTTGGATTAATTCCATTCGCTTCACGAAGCTGCACCTTATAATTTTCAAACCGAATGGCACTTAATTTCGCACCGCCAAAATAATACATTTCTTTACGAGGGCTATTGCCTTGCGTTAACAAGACTTCACTCAAATCATAACCATCAATCTTTCGTTCTTCAGGAATTTTAGCTCCAGCTAGGCTAGCAAAAGTTGGTAAAACATCCAGTGTGCTGCCAAGGCCCTGCACCACTCCTGGCTTAACATTTCCAGGACCCCAAAATATTGCTGGCTCACGCATTCCTCCTTCTCGAGTCCCTCCCTTTGCTCCACGTAACAAACCAGATGAACCGCCGTGAGTTTTGAATACTTCCCATGGACCATTATCCGAAGTAAACATAACAATTGTTTTTTTATGTAAATCATGTTTTTTCAAAGCATTAACAACCTCCCCAACTGACCAATCTATTTCCTGAATTACGTCTCCATAAATACCGTTTAAACTTTTACCTTTGAAATTCTTTGATGCGTATAATGGAATATGAGGCATCGAGTGTGCAAGATACAGAAAGAAAGATGATTCCTTATTATTTGTTATAAACTTTACTGCCTCTTCTGTATAACGACGCGTAATAGTATTCTGATTAACAGGTCTCTCAACTACTGTCCCATTCTTAATTAAGGGCACCTGATATATCGACCATGGGGCAGTCTTTCCAATTTCAACCCAATCACCCTTAACATTCGAATCACGATCCATATCATTTGAATATGGTATGCCATAATAAGAATCGAAACCTTGGGTTGTCGGTAAATGCTGTGGCAGATGCCCCATATGCCATTTGCCAACCATACCTGTCTTGTAGCCAGCCCCCTTTAATATTTCCGCTATTGTAATCTCATTTTGCGGAAGGCCACCAGCTGAGTCTGGAAACAGCACTACTCTTTTACTTGAAGCCATTCCAGAGCGAACAGGAAGACGCCCCGTCATCAAAGCAGCTCGACTCGGGGTGCAGACAGCTGCTGCAGAATAAAACTGAGTCCATTTTTGTCCTTGGTAAGCCATTTGGTCTAGATTTGGGGTATGAATTGTTGGGTGACCATTACAAGACATGTCCCCGTATCCTTGGTCATCAGTAAAAATAATCACAAAATTTAATGGCTCTTTAGTTAATCCTGAAAACTCAACAATAAGTAATGAAATTAAACAAAATACAAATCGCTTTATCCTATTTATAGAAACTAATAACATGAACTCGAAACTAACGGCCTCAATACCTAATTAAAAGACTTCAAAAAATAAGATTTAAATTCTGATCCTTGACTTATGTCTAGGACAGGCACAGCATTTTTTTATGCAGATCAAAACCTTTTTTAACCCCAAAAGAAATGGGTTCACTTTAATTGAACTGCTCGTAGTAATTGCTATTATAGCTATACTAGCCGGCTTACTTTTACCGGCATTAGCAAAAGCAAAGTCTAAAGCTACCGGGGCTTACTGCCTTAGTAATCACAAACAGCTTCAATTATGTTGGACAATGTATGCTGGTGATCACGAAGATAACATGCCGGAAAACTCTCAACTGCCGGGAGGAGGAAATAGGGATGCTTGGTCTAGCCAAGGTCCGACATGGCTAAATGGTAATGCGTACACTGACACTGATGACAGCAACATTAGAAAAGGGGTTTTATTTAAATACAATGATTCGTCTGGAATATATAAGTGCCCAGCTGACAAAAGTACTGTGCGCGACAAAGGAGACATACCTCGAGTGCGTAGTGTTTCTATGAATATGTATATGAACTTCAGATCAAATCCAGATAACGATTTGTACAAAAATTGCTGGCATAAAATTGGCGATATTAAGAATCCTTCAGCTTCCGATGCATTTGTATTTATTGACGAGCATACAAAGAGCATACAGCAAAGTGCATTCGGATCGAATGCAGCTGATTGGACATTATTTGGCACAGGTAAATATTACTGGATTAGCTTCCCTGCCACTCGCCACAACAATGGGACTGTTTTATCATTTGCCGATGGCCACGCTGAATCCTGGAAATGGGTTGAACAAAATACAATGGAAATATCTGATAAAGACGGCTGGATTGTTTTACAAAGAGGTAAAAGAGGTGGTGATCGTGATCTGGAAAAACTTTTTGGAGCAGTTCCACAAAACATTCCTGTAAAATAAAAAAAGCCCTCCTTTCGAAGGGCTATAGATTAAATTCTTTTCTATCAGATTTCAGCTTTTTCCAATACAATAAAGCCGACTGTTTGTTCTAATAAAAAGTTTTCCATGTGCAACTGCAATACTTGCTCGGGTCTGATCGTCACCCTTTTCTCCCATCTCTGCCTTGTGTAATACTTTACCGTTATTAGCATCCACAACATGGACCAATCCTGCATGGTTTTGCACATAAATTTTACCATCTGCTCCAGTTGGTGAACCACGGAAAAGCGATCGGCTGTTGAGATTTGTTGCCCAATTAATTCGACCGCTCTTTGGATCAACACAAGAAAGCATCTTATCGCGCCCTTCTCCGTACAAAACATAAAAATTATCCCTATAGAATAACGGTGTGCTAACATCGCTAGTAACTCCGTCACGACTACCTTCGCTATTCCATGCTATGCTTTCAGATTCACTACTAACATCACCTTTGGCACCAGCCTTAATAGCAAAGACTGGAGCTCGTTTAGGACCGCATGCAAGTATCACTCCTTTCCCTGCAACAGGAGATGGAACGAGGCGCCAATGAGTAATACGAGACGGATTCCAAGTTCCCCACCGCCAAATTTCATTACCCGTCTTCGGATCATGCCCAGTTAAACAATCACCTCCAACTATTACTATTTCATCTCTACCATCGTGACTAAAGGGAATGGGAGTGCTGAACGCTTCCAGAGACTCTGAGCGAGCCTTAGCTGGACGATATGTTTTCCATAATTGCTTGCCAGTTTTAGGGTCCAAAGCCAAAAGGTAAGAACGATTATCGTCACTACCTTTTCCACTTACCTTGGTGTCCCGCTGTAGAACCTGCATATAAAGAGTATCATTGTGAATCAAAGGACTAGTGGAGAAGGTCCAAAGAAAAGCAAATTGGCCATGCTTCTCCTGCATATTTAAATCCCAGAGCTTGTCTCCATCCACAGTAAATGTCGCTAACTCTCCTCCACCGTAAAAAAATGTAACAACTTCACCGTTGGTGACAGGTGAAGGCGAAGCATAATTGCTGCGATTATCTTGGTTATGTCCTTTAGCAACTTGATGAGACCACTTCAAAGCCCCTGTTTTTCGGTCATAACAATTTGCAGATAATCGCTTCTGACTTGGGTTTGAAGAAGATACAAAAACATTTTCGCCCCAAACAATCGGAGTGCCTGCACTAGGACCGTCCATTTTAACACTCCAAATCACATTCTTTGTTTTACTAAAATTAGTTGGCAGATTCTTTTCGTCTGTAGACCCATCATAATTGGGGCCTCGCCAGTTACCCCATTCACCAGATTGCAGAACCACTGAAGACAAGGAGAATAAGCCAACAAACAATAATACTTTACTCATTTTCATGATCATTTATTAATTAAATTATAAGAAAAGAAGATTTTGCCATCTGATCGATGGATAGGCTAGTCGAAATCAATCAAAAAAAATACTTTAGCCTAAGTAATCGCTAAATAGTGAACTAAAGTCCCAAAAAAACTAAGTCATTAGCAACTTATAAAGCATTACATAATATTCATAGATATTCTGCGCTACTAGACATGAGCTTAAATTATAGAAAAAAACATAAATCAGTATCCTACCGACATTTTTGATAGAGAATATATTAGGCAGTTAGATTCAAATGATATAATCAATCCAGTTTTTCTTTTTCAAAATCACTCGAAGAAACCCAACCAGCTTTAACTTTCTCTCCACTTTGATATCGCTGAAAAAAATTATCAGTCGATTTCCCAGAATACGGATAGTTATCAAACACATCTCCCTTACCAATCATTCTAGGGTCACCCTGTTTACGTAATTCTGCAAATAATTCTTCTTTTAATTTTTCTTTCAATTCCGAATGTCTTTCAGATCTTGCTAGATTGTTAATACAGTCTACATCTTGCTTCAGATCAAATAACTCCTCTTTCTGCCTCTTACCAAAATTGAGGTTCCAAAAATGAGATATACCATTTCGACGTTGATTAAGAATAGTCGTTTTGGTTGGACTTCCATCACAATTCAAATATCCAGTTAAGGGGTGACCAGAAGGCCAACGATTCGGCTTAAAGTTATGCAAATAAAGCATATCTTTCTTAACTATTCCTCGAATAGGATAACCCCAGTTATTTGGCCGGCCAATATCGTGCCGTTCCTTTCCGATTAAAACATGGTCACGATCAGGGATAACACGACCAGACTTATGGGAACGAAAAACCTCCAACAAGCTTCGACCAGTAATTGACTGCATAATTGGAGCAATCTGTCCTACCTTAGCTGCTTCGATAAATGTAGGAGCAAGATCCGCAAAACTAACATAATCAGTTACCACTCGGCCTCGCCCATTAATTCCTTTAGGCCAACGAATTGCCAACGGAATGTGGTTCGATGACTCATAGGCCTGGCCTTTTACCCTCGGAAAAGGCATTCCATGATCCGATGTCGCAACTATCAATGTATTGTCTAACTCCCCATTCTTTTTAAGCAGATCTATAATTTTGCCTAAGTGTCTATCGTAATGCTCAACTTCTATAGAATAATCAAGCATATCATTTCTAATTATATCGTTATCAGGCCAATACTTCGGAACACGGTCTATGTCTTTCAATTTTTTCCCGAAACGTCTGCCAACACCATACTCATAGCCCCTATGAGGTTCAGTCGTACCATACCAAAAAACCCAAGGTTTGTTGGGATCTTGATTGGCAGAATTTATAAAATCACCAAAGTTTGCAGCGTAATTATTATTTGATATCGCCTTAGCTGGCGGTTTAGACTTTCTACTTTGCCATGCGGTTCCAGTAATTCTTCGATTATTGCCATTAATGTCTTTGGCGAAACCTGGGCCCCATCCCTTACCCGTATAACCAGTGGTGTAACCGTTTTGCTCAAGTAATTCTATCCAACCACCAAACTTAGCTGGAAAAAAAGTCATATGATTACCGGCATTTTCCAACTGCCAAGAAAATCTACCGGTCAAAATAATTGCTCTAGAGGGAGCGCATTTCGCATTGGGAGTATATGCACGTTGAAATAAAATTCCCTCTTTAGCTAATTGATCAAAATTCGGCGTCCTAATCCAATCACAACCATATGCTCCGGCATGCCCATAAGACCAGTCATCCGCAATCGCAAATAAAATATTAGGACGCTCCTCAGCTTTTGGAAACAAAAGCATTGTTGTTAAAAACAAACACTTAATTAAGTATCGCATTATCAAACATCTCATCCATACGTGATACCCTTGGCAAGGCATCTGGCCAAGAGCAAAGAATTAGAAGATGCGCTAATTTGAAATTAAAGTGCTCATAATACAAATCACATATTATTATTTTTCGGCTCAAATCAGGAAAACTACTTAGGCTGATATACTCGTATCCAATCGACCTCCATTTTAACTGGAAAATTAGTTTTTAAGGAAGGCGACCCAACAAATCCACCCCCTACCGCTATGTTGAGTATTAGATGAAACCTTTGATCAAAAGGAGCAGGAAAGGGAATCTTATCTACACTCCACTTTTTCTGTTTTTGCCAAGATTCCCCATCAAGCGTCCAATGTATTTCACCCTCAGCCCACTCAATACCAAAAACATGAAATTCATCTGCAAATGTACCTTTAGACAATTTCTTCTTACTTCCAGACGAACGGTTTCGAGGCCACTGACCACCATAATGAAGAGTACCTAAAAGTTCAGAAGGATTGTTGCCATTTAATTCCATAATATCAATTTCACCACTTGCTGCCCATGATCCATATTTTTCATCAGTAGGAAGCATCCAAATGGCAGGCCAAATACCTTTTCCAATTGGCAATTTAGCTCGAATCTCTATTTTTGCATAACGCCAATCACCACGATGTTTAGTTCGAACCTTACCAGAGCTAAATTTCCTCGATGTTCCCTGAACATTGGGACTATCACGATGAGCCTCAATGATTAACTTACCGTTATCAACACGAACATTCTTAAGACGATCAGTATATAATTGAAGCTCTTGATTCCCACCGCCGAAAGCATCTTCACAAATGTCCCACTTTGAGAAGTTAAGTTTAGGGGCATTAAATTCATCAGACCATACAAGTTTCCAATCAGATGACCTCAATTCCATTGGAAGAAATAGAATAAAAATCATTTTGAATATAAATTGTTTCATATTTTATCCATAAAATTTTTCAGGCAACTATTTACAATTTTAGCTTGCCAATTAGAAACGTTTTTCGTCGAATTAATAAAATTTTATTTTTTAATCATCTAATAAAATGTGTAATCCTAATATAATCGAAAAAGTTCAAAAGCGAATTTCTCGTCGAAATCTACTCAAAGGCGGAGCGGCTTCCGCCGCAGGCATATTAGCTAGTGGGTGCAAATCCAACCCAAAATCAAAACCTAATGAAACAACTCCTGAATCTATTTCATTCAATCAAGTAGTAGATCTAACACACACTCTTCACCCTGAATTTCCAGCATGGTTCACCCCCGGAGTAGAGCGTAGATTCGGCACTAAGACCTTCCTCCCGCCAGCTATTGTTGAAGTCGAACGTGTTATGAAATTTGAAGAAATAAAAATTAATCTAAATAAAATTTCATACTGGGAACATGTGGGGACTCACATGGATGCGCCTAACCATTTTTCCGAAGGTAGTACCGCCGATAAAATCCCAGTGGAAGATTTAGTGTTACCTCTTGCTGTAATTGACATACAAGCCAAAGCAGAACGCGATCCACTAGCACTACTCACTCTTGAAGACATTAAAAATTGGGAGGCAGAAAATGGTCCCATCCCAGAACGCGCCTGCCTCGCAATGAATAGTGGCTGGGCCAATCATGTGAAAACCCCTAAATTCAAGAGCCTAAATTCAGAAGGCAAACACCAACAACCAGCTTTCCACATAGATGCAATCGAATTCATAAAAGAAGAACGAAATGTTGTTTCAATAGCAGTAGATACTTTCTCCTTCGACAACTTACACTCTCCGGAGAATGACGTTCATTATTCATGGCTTGGAGACGAGCGCTGGGGAATAGAAATAATAAATAATCTTGATAAAGTTCCATCCCAGGGAGCAACCATCGTAGTTGGTCAACCAAAAATCCAAGGTGGAAGCGGAGGTCCAAATCGAGTCATGGCCTTAATTTAAGCCAATCAGAATTTTAAAAAAAGAATGTTGAGAGTTATTTATTAAAAATGATCATAAAAAAAGGTGGCATACCTTTTTTATATCTTTATTTTTTGGGAAGTGAATACCTTGCGTGTTTTTATCTTTTTTACTTCTGCCTTCTTTTTTTCAATTGGATTATTCGCAAAAGATCATATTCGCTTTAATCGAGATATCAGGCCCATCATATCGGATAATTGTTTTGCATGTCATGGTTTTGACAACAATAAGCGCAAAGCCAACCTTCGCCTGGATATGTTTGATGAGTCTCTTTTAAAGAAAAAAATCCTGGTACCTGGATCTCCATATGAAAGTTTGTTGTATCAACGTATAACAAAAATAAACCATGAAGATTTGATGCCCCCTAATAAATCTGGAAAATCACTTACAGATAATCAAAAGAATAAAATTCGTGACTGGATCAGACAAGGAGCTAAATACGAAGGGCATTGGGCTTACACACCAGTCAGGCGCCCCGAAATCCCTAAAGTAAAAAATAGTAGATGGCCAAAGAACGCTATTGACAGTTTTGTATTGGCAACACTTGAAGCAAACATGCTTCAACCATCAAAACCTAGCCCTTCGCATATACTTACTAGACGTCTATATTTTGACTTAATAGGCCTCCCTCCTTCAATCGACAATCAACAAATTTTTACTGCGGTTAATTCACAAGATATAGTCAGGATAGTGGATGATTTATTATCAAGACCCCAGTATGGGGAACGAATGGCTATTAATTGGCTCGATCTAGTTCGTTATGGGGATAGCAATGGCTATCATGCCGATATCGAGTGGAGTGTATTTCCATATCGAGATTATGTAATTACAGCATTCAATGAAAATCGACCATTCGACATATTCACTCGCGAACAAATAGCTGGAGATCTTTTACCAAACGCGTCTCTGCAACAAAAAATCGGAGCGTCTTACAATCGATTAAATATGAAGAGCACTGAAGGCGGAATCCAAGACGCAGAATATCGAGTAAAATATTCTGCTGACCGAGTACGAACTACATCCTCCACTTGGCTCGGCTCCACTCTTGGTTGCGCTGAATGTCACGACCACAAGTTTGATCCATTTACTAGCCGGGACTTTTATCAATTTGCAGCTTTTTTTGCCGACATTAAACAACTTGGATACTACCCAGGCGCACAATCAAAAGGCTGGGGAGAAACACTAAGCGTCCCAAGCGAAATCCAACGTAATAAACTTAAAAAATTGAAATTAGAATTAGCCAAAGCCTCTAAAGGTTTAAAGGAAGAAGAGAAAAAGAAGAACAAAAGATACAAAAAAGCCATTACTAAACTTAATGATTTCACCAAATCTATTCCTACTGTTTTAGCAACTGTTTCAACCAAACCTCAAATTACACGTATACTCCCACGTGGTAATTGGATGGATCAGTCTGGTGTGACTGTACAGCCTGATGTTCCCGGATTTCTCAAAAACAAAAATTTACCTGAAGGCCCGTCACGCCTAGTACTAGCTAATTGGCTTACAGATAAAGACAACCCTCTAACCGCTCGAGTATTTGTTAACCGGCTCTGGAAACATTTTTTTGGACGAGGCTTATCCAGAATACTTGATGATTTTGGTTCCCAGGGAACAGCTCCAACACATCCTGACCTTTTAGACTGGTTAGCTGCAGAATTTATGGATTCGGGCTGGGACATTAAACATATGGTGCGACTGATTACAACATCACAAGCATACAGGCAATCATCGAAGAGCTCAAAAATGCTTGAACTTACTGATCCATATAATCAACTAATCGCCCGTCAGGCAAGGTATCGACTAGACGCAGAACTTGTTCGTGATAATGCCCTTGCTGTAAGCGGGCTACTAATTCAAAATATTGGTGGAAGAAGCGTAAAACCTTACCAACCAGCCGGCTACTGGGCTAACTTACATTTCCCACAAAGGACCTATAAACATGATACCGGTTCTGCACAGTATAGACGCGGTTTATACACTCACTGGCAACGCCAGTTTCTTCATCCAGCTCTACTATCATTTGATGCTCCATCAAGAGAGGAATGCACAGCTGAAAGGTCACGATCAAACACACCTCTTGCAGCATTAGTAATGCTCAATGATCCTTCTCAGATTGAAGCGGCTAGAGCACTTGCCATGCGTATTTTGAAACTTCAATTATCAAATTTAAAAGATCAATTTAATGCACTAGGGAAGCAAGTCCTATCTCGATCATTTAATAATCAGGAACAAATACTTTTAGCTAAACTGCTGCGCGAGCATATTGAAGAATTTGAGTCTAATCCATCAGAGGCCGACAAACTAGTGAGCATCGGTCTCACTCCTGTTACAAGTGAAATACAAAAAGTCGAATTAGCAGCATGGATTTCAGTTGCGAGAGCTGTATTAAACCTTCATGAAACGATTACAAGGAACTGATTATGCGTCTTGAAAAACAAATAGAGACGCAACTTAAAAGACGAAGCTTTCTCAGCAAAACGGGAATCGGACTTGGCCTTGCGGCACTTGGCTCAATAAGCAATCCATTAACAAATGTAGCTAATAACAATAAACGTTGGGCAGGTGTGATGACCCCACCACCTCTACCAATCAAAGCTAAAAGAGTAATTTTTTTATGCATGGCGGGAGGACCATCCCACCTAGAAACGTTCGACAATAAACCAGAACTAGCAAAGCTGCATGGAAAACCAATGCCGGAATCTTTTACAAAAGGCCAACAAATTGCTCAGCTTCAAGGAAAAGAGCTAAAAGCTTTTGGTCCACAACATGAATTTAAGCGCTGGGGACAATCTGGACAAGAGTTAACAACGATATTCCCTCAAATTGGAAAAATTGCAGATGACATTGCAATAATTCGCTCCATGCAAACCGAACAGATTAATCATGATCCAGCTCACACATTCATGAACACCGGATCAATTATAGCCGGCCGTCCTTCAATGGGCTCATGGATTAATTATGGATTAGGGAGTGAGAACAATGATCTACCTGGTTTTGTTGTACTAACTTCTGTTGGAGGGGGGCAATCACAGCCTATCGCCGCAAGGCAATGGCATAGCGGATTTTTGCCAAGTCGTTTTCAAGGAGTTCGCTTTCGAAGTCAGGGCGATCCGGTATTATATGTTAACAACCCTAGTGGAGTTAACCGAAAGCAACAGGGAGCCATAGTAAAAACGATACAAGGACTTAACCAAATTGCTTACAAAGAATTTTTTGATCCAGAAATCGAAACCCGAATTGCCCAGTATGAAATGGCTTTTCGCATGCAAGCAAGTGTTCCAGAGCTCATGGACACTACAAATGAACCAAAACATATTCTAGATCTGTATGGCACAAAAGGTGGCGATGGCAGCTTCGCTAGCAATTGTCTTCTCGCTCGCCGGCTAGCTGAACGAGGAGTAAGATTTATTCAATTATATCATCGAGGATGGGATCATCACGGTGGCATTAAAAAAGGAATAAAACACACTGCTAGCCTAGTAGACAAAGCTACTGCATCACTTGTAATTGACCTCAAACAGCGAGGCATGCTTGAGGATACGTTAATTATATATGGTGGAGAATTTGGGCGAACACCTATGGCACAAGGCAATGGAAGAGATCATCACATTAAAGCATTCTCCATGTGGTTAGCTGGAGCCGGCATTAAAGGGGGTGTAACTCATGGTTCAACAGACGAACTGGGTTATAATGCCATTGAGAATGTTGTATCTGTTCATGATCTACATGCAACAATACTTCATCTGTTAGGCATTCCTCACAAACAATTGACCTATCGTTTTCAAGGTCGAGATTTTCGATTGACTGACGTTCACGGCAATCGTGTAACTCCCATTCTATCCTAAAACTACAAAGAGTGCCTTTAACTGACTGCTGCAATCTTTCAATAAGAAATCGACTATAAATTAAGGCTAAAAAACCATTGTATATTCAAATTGGAACGCTTGATTTCCATTACATATTAGCTCAGATTCTCTTTTGATTTTCAAAATGGACAGATTTATAAAACTGATTTTTTCATACATCTGCTCAAATCTTTATATTCTAATAGCAGTATTACTAATACATGGAGAATATACATGTATTTCAGATAATTACGCGAATCAAAACAAAGTTAATCGTTTCGAGACTTGGTCTCTAAACCCCATAGCTAAACAGTCTCTCCCTTCCCTAAATCAAACAGAGAAAATCTGGGCTAAAAACCCAATTGATTATTTTATAGTAGCTAAGCTTAATGAAAAAAAACTTTTCCCTTCAAGAGAAGCTAAGCGAGAAACATTAATCCGCAGGTTATATTTTGATATAATGGGACTACCTCCAACCCCGGATGAAATAGTGGAATTCGTTAATGACACCAATCCATTAGCCTACGAACAACTTGTAGAAAAGCTGTTGGCTTCGCCAAAATATGGCGAACGGTGGGCTCGCCATTGGCTTGATATCGTTCACTATGGAGACACTCACGGATATGATAAAGACAAATTGAGACCTAATGCTTGGCCTTACCGTGATTATGTCATCAGGTCATTTAATATTGATAAACCTTATAACCGATTCGTAAATGAACAGGTTGCAGGAGATGCCCTTTTTCCGGGAACACAAGACGGAATTGAAGCTACGGGATTCATTTCTGCAGGACCTTGGGACTTCATAGGCCATGCAGAAGTACCAGAAACAAAATTAGACGGAAGAATTGCCCGCAATATAGACCGCGATGACATGGTTAAGAACACTATGAATACTTTCATCAGTACTACGGTTCAATGCGCTCGCTGTCACGACCACAAGTTCGATGAAGTAAATATGACTGATTATTATCGTATGCAGGCAATCTTCTCAGCTTTAGACAGGGCAGACCAAGAGTACTATTCCGATCCTGAAATTGCTGAGAAAAGCTCTAATTTAAAAAAAGAAATCATTCACCAAAAAGCTATCCTCGCATCCATAGCATCAAAAATTCAGTCCAAAGGAGGAGAAAAACTTAAAAAACTTAATATCATATTAAAGGAACTTCGCCAAAAAGCTAATGCTAAGGCAAGGGCCGAATACGGTTATCATAGTCAAATCGCCCAAAAACAAGATACTATAAAATGGGTTCAAGTTGATCTTGGAAAAGCTACCGAAATTAATCAAGTATCTCTCATTGGAGCCAGCGACAGCTATAATAACATAGGTGATGGTTTTGGATTTCCTATACGATATAAGATAGAGACATCAAACGATGCAGAATTTAGAAAAAATATTACTATAATAGCTGATCGCTCACATAGTGACCAATCCAATCCTGGTGTTCAACCTCAGCATTTCAGTTTTCCTAAAGTCAAAAATCGATATATTCGATTAACAGCTACAAAATTAGCCGCGCGTAGTAATGATTTCATATTGGCAATGGGAGAAATGCAGATTGAAAACAAATTAGGTGAGAATATAGCAATAGGAAAAAATGTCATCTCGCTTGATTCAATAGAGGCACCGATACGTTGGCAGAGGAAAAACCTTGTCGACAATCTATACAATGGACAGGCCAAAAATCCAGATTTAGCTCAACTTATAAGTAATACAGAATCCGAACACACTTCATTAATTGACTCCATTGTATCAGAAGAAATTTTCTCAAAGCGTAAAAAGGCTAAGGCAACTCTCGCTAAAGCTGAAGAAAGAATAAAATCACTACCAAAACCAAAAAAAGTATATGTTGGCAAAGTACATACTGGGAGTGGAGCATTCCGTGGGACCGGAAATGAAGGAGGAAAACCTCGCCCCATCCGGATCCTACATCGCGGGGATATGAGCCAGCCTAAACAAGAAGTCGGGCCAGGAACCCTTAGGTTAACAGATAAGGATAATGGCCAGTTTGAGCTTCCTAATGAGCATTCGGAAAGTGATCGACGAATTGCACTTGCTTATTGGCTTACACAAAAAGAAAACCCTCTTACGTGGCGCTCAATAGTAAATCGAATTTGGCAATACCACTTTGGAACTGGCATCGTTTCCACTCCGAACGATTTTGGTCGGATGGGAGCAAAACCAACTCATCCAGAATTACTAGACTGGCTAGCGTTAGAATTTAGAGATAATGGTCAGTCAATTAAAAAACTCCACAGGCTCATCTTAACGAGTGCTACTTACCGGCAAGTATCCGATACTTCAGTAATACATGAAAAGATAGATAGCCAAAACCGCTATCTTTGGCGAATGAACCGTCGACAACTTGAAGCAGAAGCATTACGAGACACAGTTCTTTTCTTATCAGGAAAAATGAACTTTCAAATGTATGGACCTGGCTTTCGCAATTTCATTTTAGAGCATCCAGAACATTCACCACACTACGAGTATCATAAACATGACCCTGAAGACATAAAGGTTCATCGGAGATCAATTTATCGATTTTTGGTTCGCTCTCAGCAACAACCCTTCATGGAAACTTTAAATTGTGCTGACCCTTCACAACAAGTCGCCAAGCGCAACGAAGCTATCACTGCACTTCAATCACTCGCAATGCTTAATAATAAATTAATGGTAGCAATGGCTAAACATTTTTCCGATGAAGTAAGCTATTCTAAAAAAGATATACAAACATCTGTCAATGAGGCTTTTTTCAGAGCTATTGGACGAATTCCAACAGCTGAAGAATCGGCGGATCTTGTTAAGTTTTCAAAACTACATGGTTTGAGCAACACTTGCAGATTACTATTCAATCTAAACGCATTCTCATTTATTGATTAATGAATTCATCCGATTCATCTAAAAAAAAGTTTTCAGAGCATTCCATTGATCGTCGAAATTTCCTTTGGCAATCGGGAGGAGGCCTAGGTGGTATTGCATTATCTGGAATGCTCGGACGCGACGGGTTACTAGCTGAAACGAATCAAGCACGCCAGCCTATCGGCTTACATCATGCACCTAAGGCTAAAAGAGTAATTCAACTATTTATGGGTGGAGCGGCCAGTCATGTAGACCTATTTGACTACAAACCTGAACTAATAAAACGGCATGGTGAAAAGTGGGATCCAGGCGAAACGATCGAACTTTTTCAAAGTTCCCCTGGAAACACTTTTAAGTCACCTTGGAATTGGTCAAAATATGGCCAATGCGACAAGCCTTTGACATCCATTGTCTCCGAGCTGGGTGAATGTGTGGACGATATGGCATTTGTTCATAATGTAGTCGGAAAAACAGGAGTACACAGCCAGGCAACATACTTACAAGCAACCGGATTTCAGCGCCCTGGTTTTCCGGGGATGGGCGCATGGGTTAGTTATGGATTAGGCAGTCTAAATGATAATCTACCGACCTTTATTGTACTTCCAGATCATCGTGGATACGCATCCAATGGACCAAAGAACTGGAGCTCTGCATTCCTGCCTGCCTCTCATCAAGGAACAACGTTATTTCCTGGTCGTACTAATCCTATAGCTGATCTCTACCCTCCAAAAGAATCTTTTATTAATAATAAGAGTGAAATGGCTACACAGGAATTGCTTTCAAAATTTAATCGAGAACATGCTGCCAGCCGTGTAGCTGATTCTCGACTAGACGCACGTATCAAGTCATACGAACTTGCTGCTCGCATGCAGCTAAGCGCACCCGAAGCTTTGGATATTTCAAGAGAACCAGCGCACGTAAAACGCCTATATGGCCTTGACCATAATGTCCAGAATTGGCCTAAAGAAATAAATGAAATTGAAGAAATCGACTACTTTTCCCGAAAATGTCTAGTAGCTAGGCGCCTTCTAGAGCGAGGTGTTAGATTCATTCAAATCTGGTCGGGCAATGACAACGGATTCCCTCGTCGAAATTGGGATTCTCATGAAGATATAAAAAGAGACCATGGTCCACTTGCTCGAGGTATGGCTCGTGGAAGTGCCGCACTTATACTTGATTTAAAGCAACGAGGAATGCTCGAAGATACTTTAATTCTTTGGACTACAGAATTTGGGCGAATGCCATGTGCTCAAGGAAGCAAGGGCCGCGATCATAATCCTTTTGTATTCACAAATTGGATGGCAGGCGGTGGTATTAAAGGCGGAACAACCCATGGGGAAAGTGATGAATGGGGATTCCGCCCAGCTGACCGCAACAATCCCACTACATGCCACGATATTCATGCTACCATTATGCACCAGCTTGGAATAAACCATGAACAACTTAGTGTACGTCACGATGGTATTGACCGCCGACTAACAGACGTTCATGGTAGCGTCATTCAACCAATTTTAGCCTAACTAAGTAATATGAAAAAAAACCGTTTTCAATCTGGATTCACATTGATTGAATTACTCGTGGTAATAGCAATCATTGCAATTCTTGCCGGACTTCTCCTCCCTGCCCTTGCAAAAGCAAAACAATCTGCAATCAAAACTCATTGTGCAAGTAACATGAAACAATGGGGAGTGGGTACTATGATGTACGCGGGTGATAATGATGACTTCTTTCCAGACAATACAACAAAAGGAAATAGGCCTGGAGCTGCTGGGCAACATACAAGCTGGGTGAGTGAAATAACTGCTAAATTTTGGGAAAAATATATTATGCCTCAAAAATTTAATGCCGAGAGAAAAAAAAATGGAGTCAAAAAAGAGCGTGCTCATGTGATTTTCTGCCCATCAGACGAATGGCACCGAGAGGCTGATTTGTGGAGAAATAGCGCAAACCAATACCCTATTTTGACCGGATATTTCTGGCTGCCTCATAGAGATTTATCTTCATGGGCATATAATGTAAACGGCCTCGAAGCCAAGAAAAGCAAAGGCATTCCCGGCTGGCATTCTCGAAAAAAAATAAATGAAGCTATTTTTCCAGGATCACCTTCCCAGGCACCAATCTTGATTGATCGCATACAAGGATTTGGATCTTTTAGCGGAGGGAAATTAAAAATGAATAATTGGTACACCGACTCAGGTGGAAAAAAAATCCCTACCGCGAATCATCCAACCGGTCCAAACGGAGAACCTCCTGGCGGCAACTTTTTGATGACTGACGGCCATGTTGAATGGTTTAAGTTAAATCAAGTAGAAGTAGGTTCCAACGGCGGGAGCTGGCAGTGTATATATAAAGTTCCAATAGAATAAGATACCCTTTAATGTTTCTGCGATTATCCTTTTTACTATTCAGCATTGCTCTATGCCAATCTGAAGCTAGTAAAGCAATACAACTATCAAAAAATTGTACTATTCAGTTTGCCTCAGTTAAAGGGGCAAAGGATTTTCTAGCAATACGAGATGTATATATCGAAGGACTAAGCTCTTTTGAGCGCGCCGCAAAAATAAAAAAGGCAGGCCCAATTTCAACCGATGAATATATTAAATTTATTCAAGATCAAGCAGTTGAATGGTCTAAAGAAGATAAGATCAAACTAAGTGGGGTCATAGACAAAGCAAAAATAAAATTAGGGCATTTAGTAAATCATCTTCCCCACAATATTACATTCATCAAAACTACTGGCGAAGACGAAGGAGGAGCTCCTTACACTAGAGGCAACAACATCATTCTTCCAAAAAGGCAAGTTCGCCAATCTTCGAATAATCTAGAACGCCTATTCTATCACGAACTATTTCACATTATATCTCGAAACAATAATGAATTGCGTGATGAACTTTACTCAATCATAGGATTTAAGCCATGTGGCGTAGTGAAACTACCAGACAATATGATGCCACTACGCATCAGCAATCCTGATGCCCCGATTATTGAACATTGCATACGCATTTCCGTTGCAGATAAAAAATATTGGGCCGCCCCAGTTCTATTCTCTCGGATACCGAAATATAACCCTGAAACCGGCGATACTTTTTTTAGATATCTAGAATTCAGGCTTATGCCAATTGATATAAAAACTACAAAACCAATTTTGAATAAAGACAAACCAAACTTGTTTAAGCCAGATCAAGTAGAAGGTTTTTTTGAACAAATTGGACGGAACACTAACTACATACTTCATCCCGAGGAAACACTTGCAAACAATTTCGTGTTTTTGATCACAGGGAAAACAGACCTTAAAAATCCTGAAATACCAAAAAAAATTAAATTAGTTTTCGAAAAATCAGATGCGAAAAACTAAGTTAAAATACCATCAATTCTTCGTCCATGCACATCTGTAAGACGATATTGGCGACCCTGAAATTTAAAAATAAGACTCTCATGATCAATCCCAAGTTGATTGAGAATTGTAGCATTCAGATCGTGTACATGCACAGGATCACGAACAATATTATAAGAGTAGTCATCTGTTTCACCGTAAACAAATCCCGCTTTTACTCCTCCCCCAGCCAGCATGTAACTAAAACATCGCGGATGATGATCTCGGCCGCCATTTTTCTCAGGCGATTGAGCATAAATTGTCCGTCCAAATTCCCCACCCCAAATTATTAGTGTTTCATCCAGCAATCCACGCTGCTTTAAATCTGAAATTAAACCAGCAGTTGGATGGTCTGTATCACGGGATTGCCTTGGCAAATCACGGGATAAATTAGAATGATGATCCCAACCCATATGAAACAACTGAACAAATCTAACATCACGTTCAACTAAACGACGAGCCTGCAAACAATTAGCCGCAAAAGAACCGGGTTTTTTAACATCTGGTCCATATAAGTTTAAGACATGCTCCGGTTCACCAGAAATATCTGCCAGCTCTGGAACACTAGATTGCATACGAAAAGCCATCTCATACTGAGCAATTCGGGATTTTATTTGAGGGTCGTTAAGAATACCAAAATTATGGAGATTTAGTTGCTTAACATCATCTAACATGTCCCGACGCATTTCCCGATTAATACCATCTGGATTGGAAAGATAGTAAACAGGATCACCTGTATTTCGAAATTTCACTCCCGAGTGCTGGGTCGGTAAAAACCCCGATGACCACAACCGACTGTATAATGGTTGAGCATCACCAGAACCGCCTCGCGAAGTCATAACAACATAAGCAGGTAAATCTCTGTTCATAGAACCAAGCCCATACGAAACCCAAGATCCTATACTTGGTCTGCCTGATAACTGGAATCCAGTCTGTAAAAAGGTTATCGCTGGATCATGGTTAATGGCCTCAGAGTGAATTGAGCGAACTATACATAACTCGTCAGCAACTCTTCCTAGATTTGGTAACAATTCGCTCAACTCAAGCCCACTTTGACCGTAAGTAGAAAAAGAGTATTTTGTTGGTGTTACTGGCAATGTTTTTTGATTAGCCGTCATCCCGGTTAGGCGCTGCTTTCCTCTAATTGAATTTGGCAGCTCCTTGCCTCGATGCTTCTCTAACTTTGGCTTAGGGTCAAAAAGATCCATTTGCGATGGCCCTCCCGATTGAAAAAGGTAAATCACTCGCTTTGCCTTAGGGATAAAGTTGGGTTTTTTGAATTGAAAACCATAAGACTCTTCCTCCCCTAATAAATTAGCCAAAAAAATCGCACCTAAACCATTAGCTGAAGATTGCAAAAACTTGCGACGGTTTAATGCGTCTTGCTTCTTCAGTAAATCGATTGAATTAATACTTTTGGGTTTCACTTATTAATTAATTCGTCCAAATTTAGAATTACGTTTGCTAGAGTAACTAGTGCTGCAAGCTCTACCTTATTAAAAGCTGGATTAATAAAACTTTCCCCTTGTCGAAGTAGCTTCTTCGCTCTATCAGGATTAGCATTAAACATTTCCAAACGCCTCTCATAACCATTGACTAATATTTCCAACTCATCTTTTTCAGGGCTTCTTGAGGTTGCACTTCTAAACGCCCATTCAATTCGATCACGGGAATCAGTGCTGTAATTCATTATTTTTTCTGCGAACTTTTTTGACGCCTCCACATATGTCACTTCGTTCATCAAGGCAAGGGCTTGCAGCGGAGTGTTAGTGCTGGATCGCCTGACAGTACATACTTCTCTACTAGGAGAATCAAACAATAACATACTGGGGTGCGCCACCGTTCGACGTATGCGGGAGTAGAGACTACGACGATATAATTTCTCACCATGATCTTGCTTAAAAGTGCCTCGTTTTTCTACTTCACTCCATAGACCTACAGGTTGATAGACCCACATACTAGGGCCTCCATGTTTCTCAACTATCAATTCAGAAAAAAACAATGATTGATCTCTCAACATCTCGGCTGTTAACCGATTTCTAGGCCCACGACTTAATAATCTATTTTCTGGATCAATGCGTTGCCGGCGAGCATCAGTATTTGCACTTTGCTGATAGGTCGCGCTAATGACCATCTGCTTAATCAAGCGCTTTATATTCCATCCATTTTCAACAAAGTCAGAAGCTAACCAATCAAGTAATTCTGGATGACTAGGCCAGTCAGCTTGAACGCCTAGATTTTCTGAACTTTTAACTATTCCAATGCCAAAAAATTGTTCCCAAAGTCGGTTCACCACAACTCGAGCTGTGAGGGGATGTTCTCCATCAGTAAGCCATCGAGCTAATGCCAAACGATTCATGAGAATATTTTTTGGCACTTTTGAAAATGCTGACAACAATCCCGGATAAACCTGATCACCGATAGAATCATATTGCCCACGATTCAAAATGAATGACCTTCGAATTTTGTTGTCCTTCATAATCATAACAAATGGATGCTCAGATTCTAATTGATCCATTGCAGCTTTAAGCTGAGTATCCTTAAGCTTAGATTGGAGCTGCTTTTTACGAAAATCAAAATTCTCTTTCTTATAGCGCATTCGAGGCTCAGCACTTCCTCGAAGATTATTTATAAAACCTTTCTCATCTAGATTATTAAAAAGTGCAAAAAGTTGATAAAATTCTCTCTGACTAATCGGGTCATATTTGTGGTCATGGCAACGAGCACAGCTTAAGGTTATTCCCATCCATACAGAACCCATCGTCTGAACTCGATCAATCACATATTCAGTCCGCCATTCATCATCAATCGCACCTCCCTCTGTATTGATTCGATGATTACGATTAAAACCTGTCGCAAGCACCTGACTCTCCGTAGGATTTGGTAATAAATCCCCAGCAAGCTGCTCAATAGTGAATTGGCTATATGGCATATTTTGATTGAATGCTTCAATGACCCAGTTTCGCCAAGGCCATTGGCTATTCTCAAGATCATTGTCATAACCATGACTATCTCCATACCTAGCTCCATCAAGCCACCATACCGCCATTCGTTCACCATACCGAGGTGAGGCAAGCAAACGATCAATCACTTTTTCATATGCATTTGGCTTAGTATCCTCCAGAAATCTATCAACCTCTTCCAACGATGGCGGCAGCCCAGTTAAATCAAGACTTACTCTTCGGATTAACATCTCTCTCTCAGTCGGCTTCTGAGGCAATAGATCAACCTCAGACATTTGCTTTAAAATAAAGTTATCAATTTCATTTCGGCCCCAATCAACAACACTAGGAAGCTTTGGTTTAGAATGTGATTGAAAAGCCCAATGCTTCTGGTAACGAGCTCCCTCTGTAATCCATTGCTTTAGTATAGCTTTTTCCGAACTGGAAAGACTGACCTCATCAGAGGGAGGCATAACTTCACTTTTATTATTCGTGAAGATTCTATTAATTAATTCACTCCCATTTATGCTTCCAGGTAAAATAGCTTGAATACCATCACGTTTTGCATAAGCCGAGTTCTTATCATCAAGGCGTAAATTTGCTTTTCGTTTAACCTTATCCTCCCCATGACAAGAAAAACATTTAGCTGCTAAGATCGGAAGCACATCTTTATTATATTTCACTTCCCCTCTTGATATAGAAGCTAAAGCACAAAACAAAAAGGTGATCAAAATCCTAATCATTTTTTAATAGATTCAATCTGCTTATTGAAAAGGCCGCCATTCCTTAATAGCCAATTGTGCCTCCATGAATTCTTCTTTCATTACTTTAACTCGATCCGGATATACTTTTGCTAAGTTCTTTTTTTCACTAATATCATTCAATAAGTCATACAACAAACCCTCTTCATGATAGGCAGAAGTTTCCCTCTTCCCTGTATATGGATCACGAGTTCTAGATCGGGTGTGAAAATGTATTTTATAATTTTTTTTCCGATAAGCCATAGGCTGATGAAAATAGTACAAATGCTTAATCCTAGCTCCCTCCACTCCTTTAAGCCAATTCGGAGTAAAATCAATCGAATCGATTGCATGCCCTTGAGGAATAATTAACCCTGACAAATTAGCAAAAGTGGCAAACATGTCATAGTTCGCCATTAATTGATTGGATACAGCTGGCACAATCTTTTCTGGCCATGAAACTATACAAGGCACACGTTCCCCTCCTTCCCAAGTAGTCGACTTTTCGCCACGCAATCTCCCTGATACACCTCCAAATTCCTTAAACATCGTCCATGGGCCATTATCACTTGTGAATACTACAATAGTCTTTTTCCTAAGTTTCTCATCTTTGAGCGTCTTGACTATTTGACCTACCGACCAATCAAGTTCTTTAATAACATCACCATAAACACCATTTCGGCTTTTACCCTTGAATAAACTAGATGCAAAAATTGGTACATGAGGCATATTATAGGAAAGATAAATAAAAAACGGTTTCTGCCTATGCTTCAGGATTAAACGCACAGCCTCTTCTGTATAGCGTTTCGTAAAAAGAGATTGAGATACAACTGCACCCTTGTTTTCACGATTTACAATTAGCGGTGTTTTCCAAGTCTCTTCTGGCGCATCTTTAAAAGAATCGTAATTAGGCCGTGGACCGTCCCAATCATTACTCCCAGGCGTCCCATACCAATAGTCAAAACCTTGATCTAAAGGATGCAAACCTTCTGACATTCCTAAATGCCATTTACCAATTATAGCCGTTGCATATCCTCCATTTTTCAACATCTCCGGAATGGTAATTGCATCTGCAAGTCGACCCATTTTACCACGCGAATTCTCCCAAGGACGACTTGCATGGCAACCTGTCATCAAAGCCCTTCGGCTTGGAGCGCACCAAGGTGCAGCATGAAAATCCATCATCTTTAATCCAGTTGCAGCTAATGAGTCAATATTTGGCGTATTGTTAAGTAAACTGCCGTAACAACCTAAATCGCCATAACCTAAATCATCAGCAAGGATATAAATAATATTAGGTCGATCCTCATCTATTGACTTTGCCTTAACAATCGAAGCAATTGTAAACAGATGAAGAACTATCCAGATGATAGATCTTTTATAGTTCATTCTTTCGGGCGAAGTTTAAGTCTAGCAGTATGAATTGCCTTTGCTTCAGCCTTCTCATCAAACTTTGGATTCAGGGCCTCAGGAACAATTGCACCAGTATCACTTCTCCAATTTTTAAGCAATTTATGTAATTTCATAACTATGTCAGGCCTTTCTTTTGCCAAATCTTTTTGCTCTGAAATATCATCCTTAAGATTAAACAATTTAAGTGCTCCATCTTCAAAATATTCGTGCAGTTTCCATTCTCCCAAACGAACAACACTACACGGACGAGTACGAAACAAAGGGTCTCTTTGTTCATCATAAACATCATAGCTCTGTAAATAACTTGGGAAATGCCAAAACAATGGACGAGGGCCAGCTGTTTTCACTTGCCCAAGAAATAAAGGCAATAGGCTGATACCATCAAGCGTCTGATGAGGACGATTAGCTCCAGATAAATCAAGTAAAGTAGGGAAAATATCAACTCCGATTATAGGCTCGTCGGTTTTTTGATCTTTTTTAATCCTATTTGGCCAATTAACAAAAAAAGGGACACGAATTCCTCCCTCAAAATAATTACCTTTATACCCATAAAGTGGAGCCATATCAGTAGCGGGACCATATCCACCATTATCAGAGAAAAATA
>SHAK01000090.1 GCA_004213515.1 Limisphaerales bacterium
AAACAGACTTAAAGAATATTCACTTCGGCTGGGCAGGGTCACTAAAACCGGGAGAAGGCCATTACTATCGAATCCAGGCACCTGACTTTTTAATTGAATATGACAATACTCAAGGGGGAGCAAATCATGTGCACTGTGTCATTCGAGATTTAAAAAATGATTTTGGCGACGACCTTCTTAGACAACATCACGAGAAACATCATAGCAATTAATCTCTGAAAACTTAACAAAGTTTAATGAGGCCGGGCGTACGGTTATTGTGCCCCGGCCTCGAGCTTTATAGTTAATAATATAAATAAAAGTAAAAAAATAATTTTGAAAGAATCAACAGAAATAATTAAAAAAATAGAAACAATTACACGACCCGAAATAGGCAAAATTGTAAAAATAAAAATCGACAATATAGCCTTTGGAGGCGAAGGAGTCGGCAGAGTTGAAGATTTTGTTGTGTTCGTCCCGCTAGTAATTGAAGGAGAAGTGGTTGAAGCTAAAATCATTGAAGTTAAAAAAAGTTTCGCTAGAGGCGAACTGGTCAAAATAATAAATCCATCACCAATTCGAATTAATGCTGAATGTAAATACTTTGGTAATTGCGGGGGTTGTCAATATCAACATATTCGGTATGAAGATCAATTAAAGATTAAACAGCAACAAATTATTGAATTGTTTAAACGTATTGGCGGATTTTCCGAAGACAAGGTTGCACCCGTAATCGCCTGTCCTCAAACTTTCAATTATCGAAATCGTATTCTCGTCAGGAGTCAATGGAATGGCAAAGCAAAAAAATTACTGGTGGGATTTCGTAAACGAAATTCACATTGGGTTGTAGAAATTAATGACTGCAAAATTGCTGAACCCGCGCTTAATAAACAGATTCCAGAAGTTAGAGCGAATCCGCCTAAGCGAGGGGGGATCAAGATTAACTTACGAGTCGCCCCAGAAGACTGGAGTGTTCCAGATCATTCATTTTTCCAAACAAACTTTTTCATATTACCTAAGATGGTCAATAAAGTTCGAAAAATATTTCAATCCAATAATTCTGAATACCTTGTTGATACTTATTGTGGTGTAGGTTTTTTTGCCATTGAACTAGCTAATTTGGCCAAAAAATTTGTTGGGGTAGAATCAGACAAATTAGCCATTAAGGCTGCTCAAGAAAACAGCATAAAGTTTGGAGCTGAAAATGGTGAGTTCATAGAGGGCCGTACAGAAGACTTGTTACCAGAACTTCTTGAGAAATTTTCTCCAAACAAAACCAGCGTAATTCTTGACCCTCCTCGCAAAGGATGTGCCCCAAGCGCTATAGAGCAACTTCGCAAAGTAAAACCTTCACAAATCATATATATTTCATGCCATCCAGCTACTCTCGCAAGAGATTTGAACATTCTTTGTGCAGATGGGGTCTATCGACTGGAACATGTTTACCCCATCGATATGTTCCCTCATACTCAGCACATTGAATGCATAACAGACTTGAGATTAAACTAAAAAAATATAATCATAAAAATATTCAATCTAAATAAGTTAAAACCGGCTTGTCAAACATGGCACATATGGTTTCAACTACCCCTATAAAGCCATCAATGCAAGACAACCGTAGTAACCCTTTAAGCTCATTCACATTTAAGCGACTGCCCTGGGTAATCGCTTTAGCAGCACTGATACTTTATATAGTAACTTTGCATACATGGATTAGCTTTACCAGTTTGCCCTCAATTTCTCATGTCGGAGGATGGCACGATCTCCCCCAGAGCAAGCAACCTCTTCTTTATCTAGTCACTCTGCCTCTGAAGCTACTGCCAGCAGCATACTTACCAATGGCAATGAACGCTCTTTCAGCATTATTTGGAGCGCTTACTTTGGCATTATTATCACGCTCCACAACCCTGCTCCCTCATGATCGCACCAAAGAACAAAGACAAAGGGAACAAAGCGAACATTCATTCTTAACAATAAAGCTTAATTGGATTCCACCACTATTTGCTTCTTTGATATGTGGACTGCAACTTAGTTTTTGGCAACATTCAACTTCCGGCACTGGAGAAATGCTTAACGTTCTTTTATTTGCATATATTATTCGCTCCCTTCTTGAATACCGGATTAATCACAAAATAAAATGGCTGACAAAAGCAACAATAGCATGTGCAATTAGTATTCCAAATAATTGGGGCATGATCGGATTTCTTCCACTTTTTGGTGTTGCTTTATTATGGACCGGAAGAATGCGACTATTTGATAATAAAACATGGCTTAAACTTTTACTTATCACTATTCCATGCTTATCGCTTTATCTGCTATTACCACTTATCGCTATAATTAACGGAGGCGAATTCACTTTCTATGAAGTATTAACGGATAATCTAGGGGATCAAAAATCATTCCTTGCTAATCTGTTTAATAATAGACTTATAATAATGGTATTAGGATGCACCGCGATCTTACCTTTACTACTGCTTGGAATTCGCTGGCCTGTTAATTTTGGAGACACAAATGCAGCGGCTTCAGCTATAACTTCATTCCTACTAAGATTAGTACATTTTCTTTTTCTTGTTGCGTGTGTTTATACAGCTTTCGACCACATTTTCAGTCCTCGAAAAATTATAAAAGCTCAACAAGTAATCGGAATAGGAACACCATTCCTCACCTTTTATTACCTTGGAAGTCTTTCAGCCGGTTATTTTCTTGGTTATCTATTATTATTATTTGGCAAAGTGGATTCAAGACAATGGCAGAAGCCAACTCTCTTATCTAAAACCTTAAACAGAGGTGCCTTTATAGGTTTAATAGTAGCAGCATTAATAACAACTTCAGCACTTGCTTGGAAAAATACTGCCACAATATGGAGACATAATAAGAACGATATAACAAATAATTATTCAAAATGGTTGATGCAAAAAATTCCCACTGGAAACACTATCTTAATGAGTGATGGCGATATGAGCCCTCAAAGGGAACTACTGAAAGCTCAAATAGCTAGCTCCAACCGAGAGGGGACAACATTATTAATTGATACACATCGTTTAGCCTCTCCGAAATATCATAAAAGCTTAGCTAAGATTGATTCCATCTGGCCAGAATTATCTGAAGAAGTGGAGGAATCTATTCGTGTAGATGAATTTTTAATTCTCAAAAAAATCCGTGAAGTAATTAAAAATACTCCAGTATACTACACCCACCCTAGTTTTGGTTATTTTTTCGAACAATTTTACGGGCAACCTGAAAACGGGATTTTTCATTTAAGCAATTACGAATTTAATCAAGACTCTTTAGAGAAACCAAAGATTTCTAAGAACACGGCAGCTAAAGAAATCGATAACTTAAATTCAACTAAAAACTTATTCCAAAATTTTGCAAGTCAAGCAGGAGACCTGCATCAGGAAAATTTTGATGACACACTAATGATCATGGGATGGCTGTCTCGAAACCTAAATGCTAATGGTGTAGCAATGTCACGAAGCGACCACAATAAAGAAGCCGAAACATTTTTCCTTACAGCTAACAATTTTTTTAAAGGAAGCTTGAATGGAAACCTAATTGCTCAATCCAATCTTAAGCAATTGCGCAAACTACAAGAAAAAACTTCATCAGAAATCGCAACTAATAAGGAACTAGATAAGTTTCTAAAAAACTTTCACGACACCTTAGAAGACTTCCTCAATGGCCAAAACCAACAGGTGCAATCACAAAAAATTGACCGAATACTAAAAACTTATGGCCCTTTAGATGATTCTAAAAGCTGCCTTCTTCTTGGGCAATTTTTTGCAAATAGAGAACAAATACGACAAGCATATCATGAATTGGTTAGAGCTACAGAATTAACCACTACTGACCCAGAACCTCTTCTTTATATTGCGAACATGTTTGTCTCCTATGGCATGCCGGAAAAAACCAAGACATTCATCAACCAATTAATCGCGATGAATAAAAAAAATGCATTTCCGATTGCTCAGCAAGTGCAACTAATAAGCATCCAATCTTCAATTATTTTAAATCAAACGGATTTAAAAAAGGCTGAAGAATTCTTAATTAAGAAGCTCGAGCCGTATATAGATACTCCTTCAGGTCTTCAAGCTAAGTTAAGTTTTTATATAAACAACGAGTTATTGGAAAAATCTCTTCCAGTTCTAAATCTTTGGATCAAAGAGAACCCAGACGATATTGATGCTCTTGTCGGAAAAGGATTACTTTTGGCTCAGTTGAAAGAATTTGACTCAGCTATAAAAACATTAGAAAACGCCCTAAATAAAGCTAGTGTAAGCTTGAAATCGAACATCCAATCCCAATTAGCGGGGGTCTATGTTGAGAAAGGCAATTTCAAAACTGCTATAAATTATATTGATGAAGCTCTAGAAAATGATCGAAATTCAAATAGATTCCGATATCAGAAAGCAACTGTTTACATGCAAATGAATAGCCACGAAAAAGCAATTAATATATTTAATGAGTTATTAGAACTAAATGAATGGAACCCAGAAGCAATTGCTAATCGAGCAGAATCATTTATGGCTATAAAAGATTATTCCAAAGCCCGAAAAGATTATCAAAAATTACAATCAATAACACCAAATGACCCTAGAACATATTTAAGGTTTGCACAGATTGCTAAAGCAGAAGCAACAAATCTAGAGGAACTAAAAAACTATAATCTATTCCTTAAATATGTTGATCCAAATTCTATTCCTAGTAATGAATTGAAGCTTATTCAAAATAGAATTAAAGAATTAGAATCAAAAAATAATGAAACCCCGTAGACCATGCGCATAGCGCATGTCATTACCCGATTGATAATAGGCGGTGCACAAGAAAACACTATAGCATCTGTTCTCGGCCTAAATCAAAAAAAGGATATATCAGTTCGTTTATATTCAGGCCCAACAACCGGGCCAGAGGGATCTCTTGAGTATAAGTTTAAAGATTCTTCAGATATTTTCCACATAGTTCCTAACTTAATCCGGCCAATAAACCCCCTAAATGATTACATCGCATATCGACATTTAATTAAAGAATTTAAAAGTTTCAAACCTGACATAGTTCATACACACAGCGGAAAAGCAGGATTTCTTGGCAGACTTGCTGCTGCTAAAGCAAATGTGAAAAACATTATACATTCAATTCATGGTCCATCTTTTGGTACTTATCAAGGCTGGATTGCAAATACACTTTTTAGAAAAGCTGAAAAAATAGCTGCTACCCATACTGATCATTATATTACTGTCGCTAATGCCATGGAGGAACAATACCTTAAAGCGGGAATTGGAAATCCAAATATTTTTACTAAAATTTATAGTGGATTCAATTTGAGGCCCTTTATCCAAAACCAAGAAACAGCAGAAATTCGAAATCAATTTGGCATTAAACAGGATCACTTAGTTGTTGCAAAAATTGCCCGATTATTCGATCTGAAAGGGCACAATAGTTTATTTGAAATTGCTCCGAACTTAATTAAAAAGATCCCAAATATCCGGTTCTTGCTGATAGGCGACGGTCCTTTAAAAAAGGATTTCAAACAAATTATTAAGAATATTAACTGTGAAAAAAATTTTATATTTGCAGGACTAGTCGATCCTTTAAAAATACCTCAACTTGTTAACTCTATAGACATTTTGGTTCACCTCTCTCGCCGTGAAGGTCTTCCACGAGCCTTACCTCAAGCCATGGCAGCCTCTAAACCAATTGTAGCTTTTGATTACGACGGAGCTAGAGAAGTGTGTATAAACGAGAAAACAGGGCTTCTAGTAGATCAAGAAGATCTATCAGGATTAATAAAAAGCATTTCACGACTAGCAAAAGATAAAACACTTCGAAAGTCTCTAGGAAATGCGGGTCGCGAGTTTGTTAAGGATAAATTTACAATTAACAGATTAGTTGAAGATCAATATAATCTCTATGAGAAATTACTTTCCAGTCGTTAAGATAAGATAGAGTTAATTTGTCGAAACTCGCGGCTATTAGGTCCTAGTCGTTTTTTTGAACCCAAAGCATGAACCATTGTGTTGTAAACATCTATTCCTTCCTCAGCGACATCCAAAATATGACCAGTCTTAAAACGTCCATTAGCAGAGGTAATTGCATGAAACACTCCAGATAATTCTCTTTTAGCGTCATTGTGACGGCCATCACCTGATTCAGTTGAAATAGTAATCATCGAGTTTTCCAATATAGTTTTACCATTTGACTCAATTTCTGCATCAAGAAGACTAAGAAAATATGCCACCTCTCTCATTTTCATATGAGCATGGGCTCTAAGCTGACTGTTGGGTTTGTTTTCATTGAACTTATGCCACCATTCATGACTGCAACCTTGATCTCCACCAGCATTGAGTTGTCTGGAATCATTAAACTCAAAAATCTTACGATCATTATAATAATAATCTCCACTAAGACGGATTCGCTCTCCAGCAGCAAGAAATGTTATTGAGCCAAAACGCACTCGATCCATCTTAATTGATAAAGCATAAAGCTCCGCCATTAAACGCCATTCATTAGTTAGTTCCTTTAAACTAATATCTACACCCTGACCTCCAGGATCCGCCTGACCTCCGTGTAAGATTTTTGATCGAGGTGGGCGCTGAGGAGTATTTTCATTTTTAGTCTTTAATTCAAACGCCCGCAATTCGTATTCACGAATGCGCTCAAGATGTTCAGAAACCCTAGTTTTCGAGGCACTTCCTAGAGGTGAATTAGCACCTTTAAAATACTTGTATTGATTT
>SHAK01000091.1 GCA_004213515.1 Limisphaerales bacterium
TGCTTGCAAGCAATTAGCAGCAAAGCTGCCCGGCTTCTTTACGTCGTCACCGTATAACTTAAGGACTTGTTCTGATTCACCGGAGATATCTGTGACTTCTGGAATCGATGCCTGCATTCGAAATGCCATTTCATACTGGGCTATACGAGATTCAATTTCCGCGTCTGGATTATCTTCTAGTTGTAGTTCGTGTAATTCACGTAGGCGATTCAGCATTAGACGTCTACTTTTGCGGTCTATGCCATTTGGATTTTGTAAATGAAGGACAGGATTAGCTCCTGATCGAAATCTAATTCCCTGATTCTCCGATGGTAAAAAGCCACTTCCCCACAGCCTTGAGACGAGAGGTTGTCCCCCCTTGCCCTTGGTGGTCATAACAACAAAAGAGGGGAGGTTGTCGTTCGTGCGGCCCAGGCCGTAGTTTAGCCATGCTCCGATACTTGGTCGGCCGGGAAATTGTGAACCTGTTTGCATATGAGTTACACCCGGCCCGTGGTTTATAGCTTCTGTATGCATTGAGCGCACAAGGCATATATCATCTGCTATACTAGATATGTGAGGTAGGGCATCACTGATTTCAATACCGCTTTGCCCATGCGGATTAAATTTGAATGGTGAACCGGCTAGAGGTAGTGATGCTTGATTTCCGGACATTGCTGTCAAGCGTTGGCCTTGCCTAATCTCTTCGGGTAGTTCAGTTCCATGTTTTTTGATTAAGGTTGGTTTAGGGTCATAGAGGTCGAGCTGTGACGGACCTCCACTTTGGAAGAGATAAATGATGCGCTTAGCTTTTGGAGGGAAGTGAGAAGTGCCAAGAGATCCACGACTGTTTGTTGCTCCTAGAAGAGCTTCAGGTTTAAGAAGGCTGCTCAGTGCAATGCTGCCTAGTCCCATACCAAAGGAGCTAAGAAAATGTCGTCGGCTCATTCCGACTGTAGATTCATAACCTGTACAAAAATGCGATTTCATTGTTCTAAGACTCTATCGTTTAACAACTGCTTCATCGAAATTCATAAGTGCTTTGGCGAGAACGCCTGCAGCAGCTACTTGCGGTTTATCCAGGTCAATTGCATTAGGGCTAGCTCCAACACCTAGAAAAGCTTCAGTAGCTTTGTTGTCTTTTTGAAAATTAGCTAACTGTTCTTTGTGTAGTTTTTGCATTAATACAATTTCACGTTCGGATGGTTCTCGGCTTGTGAGTTTCCGAAACATATTGTTGATAATAGAACGAATATTGTCGCCGTGTTCACGAACCATAGACTCACCTAATTTTCTAGCTGCCTCAACAAACTGTGGTCCATTCATTAGGACCAATGCCTGAAGTGGAGTAGCAGTTGTCTCGCGTTTTGCTCTGCATACATCTCGTTTACTTGCATCTAGTGCCATCATTACTGGTGCTGGCCCGGTGCGTTTCCAGAATGTATAGACACTTCGCCGGTATAGTCCTTCACCTTTGTCGTGGCCTATTGGTTTGAATGACTCTGTTAAGTCGTAAGGCTTGGAGCCACCCCCTCCCATTCGATCACTCATAAGTCCACTCGTATTTAGAGCATTGTCACGGATCATTTCTGCAGTAAGTCGGTATCGAGGGGATCGGGCTAATAAATTGTTTTCAGGATCACTGGCCTCAAGCAAAGGTCTAGTAAGGCTTGATTGTTGATAAGTAGCGGACATGACGATCTGCTTAAGTAGTCTTTTTACGTTCCAATCATTTTCCATGAAATCGCTTGCAAGCCAGTCTAGCAATGCTGGATGAGATGGCCTTTTACCTTGGATTCCAAAATCTTCTGGAGTCCTTACTAGTCCATTGCCAAAACAAATCTGCCAAAAATGATTTACTGCTACTCTTGAGGTTAGAGGATTTTCTTTTGAGGTTAACCATTGTGCAAGCCCAAGCCTATTGCGTGGTGCATTTTTGGGAAAACCTGGAAGAATTTTTGGGGTCTTTGGTTCGACTTTTTCATTGGGCTGATTATATACGCCACGGTTCAGGACGAATGTTGAACGAGGTTTCACTTTCATTTCTTCCATCACCATAATCTCAGTTTTTCCATCTAGTAGTTTGGTCACTTTTTCTCTAGCAGAACGTAATTTTGATAATTGCTTAGTAAATGTTTCGTTGATGGAGGCAAAATAGTATTCACGCAGGAATTGATGATCTGTTTGGCTGAGTTTATCAACTGGATTGCCAAGAATTTTGTTCAGTGCTTGACCATCGTAAAGCTGAGCTATTTCAATTGATGTTAGTTTGCGATTAAATACATGGAAGTCATCTACGAGCCCTTTTGAAAAGCCAACGTCCCGAAATCGTTGGCCAATTACGATATTATCGTTCCCACCGCCGGTGATGTTTTTGTATAAGTTATCCTTGTGAATTTCTGTTTTGGTTAGTTTTCCATTTATATAAATTTTCAATCCATTGGCATGAGTTGAACCGTCGTAAGTGACAGAAACATGATGCCATTCATTTATTGGAAGTTTATTTATTGCGCGAATGTTAATTGCGTTTCCAGGCCAAAAGTGAATTAGTGATGTGCTCAGATGGCCATTGCGTAAAAGCATCTGGTACCCTCTGCTGCCAGCGTCGGTCCACGCTTTTGAGCGAGAGTAAACAACGGTACGCTCCTTGTGGTTTGGTGTGTTCATCCACAATGTGATCGTAAATGGCTGTGTTCGATTAAAGTTGCCTATTCCAAGATTGACTCCGTCGTCTCCTGTCAATTTTAGTGCGTTGCCTTTTTTACCCGGAACAATTTTATTCTTTTGACTGCTTGATGCTTTTTTTGATTCATCAGCAAGGTTTTGCAGTTTGCCATCTTTGTATTCGTCAAACGTATAATGCCCAATTAATCCAGACAACTTAGCTTCAGTTGGTCTTTGCTTAAGCCATTGAATGTAATTTTCATTTTCTTTCTTTTTGATTTTAACCAATTGAGCCTCATCAACTGTTACTTGTTTTTTAGCTTTATCGATTTCAATTTTTGCATCTGCACTGTTCATTAGTAGTGTTGGAGTAGGAACAGAGGGCGTGAAATATGAATATAGGCCAGATTCATCGATAGTATTGAAGAATGCGAAAAACTGATAGTACTCCTTCTGAGAAATAGGATCGTACTTATGATCATGGCAACGTGCACACTCCAGAGTGAGGCCAAGCATTGCAGTGCCAAATGTGTGATTACGGTCTGCTACATATTCTACACGAAACTCTTCTGGAACACTGCCGCCTTCGACTTTTTGTGGGTGTAATCGATTAAATGCTGTTGCAAGTCGCTGATCGTCTGTTGTATTAGGCAAAAGATCTCCGGCTAATTGCCATTTAAGAAAATCATCATATGGCAGATTATCGTTAAACATCCTTATGACCCAGTCGCGCCAGGGCCAAACGTATCGGTCACGATCAACCTGATAGCCGTAAGTGTCTGAATAACGGGCTAGGTCTAGCCAGTGGACTGCCAAATGTTCGCCAAATCGAGAATGACCAAGCAGTCTGTCGACGACCTGTTCATATGCGTTTGGAGAATCGTTTTTTATGAATCGGTCAATTTCATCCAATGCTGGAGGCATGCCAATCAGATCGAATGATAATCGCCTGATAAGCTTTTCTCGTTTTGCTTTGGGTGAAGGGTTTATTTTCACTGATTCCATCTTAGCTAATGTGAAATAGTCGATTTCATTTTTGGGCCAATTTGAATTTCTTGGTTTAGGTAAATTTGGTTTATTTACCTGAGTAAATGCCCAGTGCTCCTTCCAATCAGCTCCTTCAATAATCCAGCGACGGATTAATTCTTTTTCCTTAGTTGAAAGGGCCAAATTTGATTCTGGAGGAGGCATTAATTCATCTGGATCATCGGTAATTAAGCGTTTGTAAAGTAGGCTTGCCTCAGGCTTGCCTGGCATAATGATAGCTAAGTTTTCGTCTAGTTTAGACATTGCCCCTTCACGCGAGTAAAGGTGCAAGTCAGCTTTACGAGAATTTTCATCTGGACCGTGACAGGTGAAGCATCGATCTGATAAAAGTGGCTTGATTTGACTCTCAAAATCTACCGACTGACTAAGTGCTGAATTCAAGCAGTAAGCCAAGCCAAGCGCTAAACACATTTGCTTTTTCAACATCGGATACATTTAAAAGAAATCTACCTCTTCATTGACCTTTTGAAAACCCGTAAAAATTACCAGCTAATAAAGTTGAATCAGCCTGACAATAAGCTGTTTAACTCTTAAGCTGATTTTTTATGAGAAATCCGATCATAGTCGCGTTGGATGTCCCTAAAGCAAATGAGGCATTAGAACTTGCTGAAGAACTAGGTCCATTTGTTGGCGCATTCAAGATTGGTAAGCAGCTTTTTGTTAGTGAGGGTCCAGATGTTGTTCGTAAATTGAAGGGAAAAGGGGCGCAAATCTTTTTAGACCTTAAGTTTCATGATATTCCCAACACTGTAGCAAAAGCGGTACAATCTGCTATCGATATGGGGGTGGATATGCTGACTGTTCACACAGCTGGGGGTTCTGAAATGTTGGTGGCAGCTGAAAACGCCAGTAATGAAAAAGCTAAAATATTGGGAATAGATTCTCCATTAATTCTTGGAGTGACTGTTCTGACTAGTATGGATGATGCCAATTTGGAAGAGCTTGGGATTCAAGAAGGAACTCAAGGGCAGGTTGTGCGTTTGGCAAAGCTGGCTGCCTCATCTGGCCTACGTGGATTAGTTTGTTCTCCTCAGGAGATTAAGCCTTTAAGGGAAGAGCTCGGTGATGAGATCCAATTGATAACTCCAGGGATAAGGGCTGTATCTAATCCTGCTGACGATCAAAAGCGGACAATGTCACCAGCTGAAGCTATTAAGCTCGGAGCTAGTTGGTTGGTTATTGGAAGGCCTATTACTTTAGCTGCAAATCCCAGAGACGCAGCTATTGATATACTAAACT
This sequence comes from Limisphaerales bacterium, assembly GCA_004213515.1. GTDB lineage: Bacteria > Verrucomicrobiota > Verrucomicrobiia > Limisphaerales > UBA1096 > UBA1096. Next base: position 4,930 of record SHAK01000091.1, read on the forward strand.
CCATTGATCCAGAACTTGTTTCTTTTAGTTAAAGCTTTTTAAAAGGTAAACTAAGAACTAAACGTCCGTTAACTTGATTTATTTTTTTTGTGAGGCAATGAGCTTTTTCTTGTAACGTGTTTGTACCACTTCAGTGAGTAGCATAATTGTGATCACAAAATAAAATGTTGTTTTACTCATGGCATGTATTTCGTTTCCGAACAACTTCATTCCAGCCAGCTCTCCTCCTTCCGTCAGCAGCATGATTCCCACTACAAAAAGAATAAACAATCCGAGTACTTCGTACATTCGGTTTTTTTGCAGGAAGGTTGATACTCCATCAGCTAGCCAAATCATAAGTGCACCTCCTGACAAGATTGCAATGCCCATAATCCAGTAATCTCTGTTTGGGTCGTCCACCAGTGCGATAGCACTAAGTATTGAGTCAAAAGAAAAAACAGCATTCATAAAAACAATCTTTGCAATGACTGATTTTGCAGAGCTGCTATCACGTTTAACTTCGGATTCGAAATCATCAACCACAGTCATGTGAAATATTTCCTTCATAGCTGTGTATAAAATGAATACTCCTCCTATTAACACGATAATACTGTGAAGGTTGAAAGATCCCTCAATAAAACCATCCCAGGAAATTGTAAACCAAACCGCCTGAAAAGCGCTGATCATCTTAATCAATAATAATAGAAGTATAACACGAAGCCCTACAGCGATACCTATGCCCCACTTTCGAACTGATGACTGTTGGCTCTCCGGGGCTCTCTTTGACTCGAGAGAAATGTATAGAAGGTTATCAAATCCAAGTACCGCTTGAAGCAGTACAAGCATTCCCAGCGTCATTACGATTTCAATAATACCCATAACGCAAAGACTTTTTATACAAATAACTTGCTACTTTAATCGAGTAAAATCTAATTAAATTGTACAGAACATTTACCCAATTATTTAAAGAAAAAATGGTACCGGCGGCCGGAATCGAACCGGCACTCCTTCGCAGGAAAGGGATTTTAAGTCCCTCGTGTCTACCAATTCCACCACACCGGCACAAAAAAACTAGGATTGACGGGCAGAACGCCGACTTGCGGCGGAAGAAGTGTACCAATCTTTGAAATGTTCGCAAGTCGCGCTTGGCTTGTAGGATTCGTTAAGTCATATTTTTTTTTCTACATATTTAAATAAAATTATGCTTCCAGGAATAAAATTATTCGATTTAACAGGTAAATGCGCTGTTATTACTGGTGGCTCAAAGGGCTTAGGCCAAGCAATGGCAGCTGGCTTGGCAAGTGCGGGCGCAAATTTGGTACTGGTTAGCCGTAACGAGTCCGAGGCACAGACTGCTGCTGCTCAGTTAGTTGATGAGTATGGATGCCAAGCCTTTGGTTTTGCAGCTGATGTTTCCAGTCAATCGGAAATGGAATTAATGGCAGAATCGGCCCTTGAGTCGCTTGGTAAAATTGACATACTGATTAACAGTGCAGGGATAAACACACGCGGTTCTATTGAGGATTTGAGTTACGAAGATTTTTCTGAAGTTCAACGAATCAATGTTGATGGTATTTGGTTGGCTTGTCGCGCTATATTACCGCACATGAAAGATCGTGGTTACGGTCGAATTATAAATATGGCTAGTGCACTTGGTTTAGTGGCTATACCTAATCGTACTCCTTACGCGACAAGTAAGGGTGGTGTTGTGCAATTAACTCGTGCGTTAGCACTTGA
>SHAK01000092.1 GCA_004213515.1 Limisphaerales bacterium
TTTCCGGTTCTAGAAGCCCAAACAAGTAATGGCAAATGGCAGAAAGTTGATGTGGGAGTTGGGGCACCAGTAGGAAAAACCAAAACAATTGTTGTAGACCTAGAAAACAAACTTCCCTCCGATTTGAGAAAACTTCGACTATCAATGGCATTTGAAATTCACTGGAACCGAATAGCATTAATGACAAAGGCCGACATACCAAAAACCACAGACCTACATGCTGTTTCTACAGACCTGCACTGGCATGGCTACGGAAAATATGAAAACCTTCCAATGCATTTACCCCTTACACCCATTTATTCACAAACAAGTGATAAACCAAACTGGCGGATCACCCCTTCGGGATGGGCAACTAGATACGGAAAGGTAAATAAGCTTATCAACAATAAAGATAATCAGTTAGCACTTATTGCAGCTGGAGATGAACTAACACTTGATTTTGACGCAAAAGAACTTCCACCCAAAGCAGACGCAACTGTTAGAAATTTTTTCCTATTTATTAGTGGTTGGGACAAAGATGCTGATTTCCATGTATCTCAAGGCTGGACCGTCGAACCCCTACCTTGGCATGGAATGAACTATCAAAAATACGGATATGAATCTCGCCCAAAACTCGATGATGCATGGATCAAAAAATATAACACCCGATGGATTGGCCCTCGCACTCACAAGAGAACCAGAAGAATCACTAAAACAGAATGAGCATCAATAACCTAAAAACATTTTTTTTATTATCACTAGCAACATGCACGACAAATGCAAATTCTACTGATCACGTAGCTAATATTTTCTTAGCCGAAGGAAATAAACTAAAGCACATTGATTTCACTTTTTCCAAAAACAAAATTGTTCCGATCAACAAACCCGCAAAATATAATAATATTCAACAAGACAAATTCGGAGATACACCTCAACTTTCAGACGGGCGGATTCTATTAAAACCTAAGAATGACAAAATCGACCAACTCTGGGAATATAACGCATCTAGACCAGGAAAATATTGGATGGAATTGGTTTACAGCTTAGCCGATGGTAAATGCAATGCTATGCCCAACGTAAACTCCTACCGCATTACAACTAAACTTAATTCTACTGGATCTTATCAAATATTTCGCAATATAAATCTTGGGAAGATTTATTTCACAAACTCGGGAAAGCAAAACGTTGAAATTAAGTTCAAAGGAGCAAAACCCAATGTACGCGCAGTCATTCTTCGCCCAGCTCCTGAAGGAGAAAAAATCATACAAAGTCTCGATCGATCTATTCTTTTGCACTCCCGTGACGCAACCATTAATGGCACCAAAGTTCAGTACGAAAACAAACCTCATAAAAACACTGTTGGCTTTTGGGTTAATACAACTGACAAAGTATATTGGGATTTCAATGTTGCAAATGAAGGCGAATTTCACATTGAGATTAATCAAGGCTGCGGACGCGGCCAAGGTGGCAGTAAGGTAGAATTAATAGTGAGCGACCAATCAGTCGGATTCATCGTTAAAGACACAGGGCATTTTCAAAATTTCATTCCAAGGAAAATTGGTAAAATATACTTGAATAAAGCTGAACACCGTCTTTGGATTAAGCCTGTCAAAAAAGCACATGGAGCAATAATGGATGTTAGACATATAAAGCTAATACCTACTAAATAATTTTCATGAATACAACTAACACTATAACTGCTACTAACGCAGTAAATAATATAGTAGATTCAATTAAAGACTCAGGCATTAGCGGCCTGTTAGAATACTTTACAACTCTTGACTCAATTCATTATGTAACATTCATAATCAATTTATTTATATTTATTTTCGGCAAACAGATCATAAATAATCTTAGCGTACAAACGATAGGACCTAATCAATCGCGGCTTCGCTTATTGCGCATAATAAATACTGCACTATTTCTAACATATTTTTTTGCAGTAGCATTTCAAATGCAATTTACCTCAAATTTCAGTCACACTGGATTATTAATGCTACTTACATATATAATGTCACAATTTACACATTCACTAATCCTCAAAAGATACGGACGACAAAGAGACGTCGAAGGAACTTCGATTTATGTTGAATCACATACTTCCAATAGCTTGCAACTACTCTCTCTACTACTACTAACAGTAATAGCAGGACTAATTTTTCTCAATATATGGGGCCTTGAAGACTGGCTGCAAACTACCAGTTTTTTGGGAGCTATTGCTGTACTTATATTTACTACCAAAGACTACTGGCTTAAGGATTTTATTAGTGGAATCATGATAATCAGCAATGGTAATATTGAACGAGGTAATGTTATTCGAATACCCAGTGAGAATATTTTAGCCATTGTTCTTGAGACAAGAGCAACTTTAACAAGCCTTCGTGACTTAATAAGGAATCACAACATCACAATTCCAAACTCACTTTTACTAAATGCAAAAGTAGAAATTATAAATACCGAGTCTCGAAAGGGAGTCGACGATTTTGTTGACTTTAATATTGGTTACGACACATCGTCTGAAGCAGCTAAACAATACTTAAAAGATGTTTGGAAAAATGCTTGTAAGCTTTCTAGCACTATCAATTCTGAAAGAGACTGTAATTTAAAACTTGTTAATAACGGAGACCATGCGGTCACTTGGAGATTACTTTATAATCTTAAAGCAGTACACGGACTCGTTGAAGCAAGGAATTCTGTTAATTTCTCTGCATTCGAATTACAAGATAAACACAAAGTAAAATTAGCAACCCCTCTCACTCACACATTTCCAAACGGATCCCCAAACACTGCCTAATAAATTTTCATTGCTTTGATTACGGCAGCCACCTTAGCCACTTCGTGAGTGCGTATTAAATCTGTTTTCCCCAATAAAGCTAACACTGAAAAAAATGTTTCTGCACTGCGAATTTCTTCTCCAAAACATTCAAAAGCATGTGGTAATGCATTACAAACTGGCCATCCTAGCTTCCTCAATCTAAACGCATTTAAAAATGTTTTCATCTGATACCGAATTCTCACTGAACTATCTTTAAGATTTTTATAATAAAATCCTAAACCAGGATCAATAAATCCCTTTGTAAGGCCGCAAGAATTAGCAAGATCGATCTCACGTTCAAAAAAACTACTCATTCTTGGAATAGGATCTTCATCTATTGGCAGATCTTTTACATCACGTACATTTTTTCCCGCCACATAGCAAATAATCACAGTTGCATCATGATCAGCTGCTAAACGATACATATCTTCATTCTGACTAGTACCAGTAATATTTAAAACTTTTGCACCTGCCGCTAAACAAGATTTAGCAACATCTAAATTATAAGTCTCAGTGGAAACCACAATGCCAGTTGATGCTAATTGATCAACAACAGGGAGTAACCGCTTCTGTTGGTCCTTTGCACAGACTCGTTGCGCTTGTTCAATTGTAGATTCAGCACCTATATCAATTATTGATGATCCCTGTTCATGTAAAACCCTGCCTCTTTGCACTGCTGTATCAACTGACAAACAAACACTCTCACGATACCACGAATCATGTGAAAGGTTCACCACTCCCATAAGTGCCGGACCATCACTAGGAATGATCATATCAGCTTTAAGATTCACACTGGAAACTTGAGTTTCCAATACATCACTATATTCGAGAGCAATTGAAGATAAATCTTTTATTTCCAACATTGTTTCAAGGGGAATTAACTTTAGGTTTAATTGGTAAAACTGTTTTGCTTTTTAGGGATTTAAGTTTGTCCTTCCACATAGGCATCGCTGGTAATGCTTCAGCTAACCGCTGGTAAAGTTTGAGTTCCTGCTCCGTTTGGCCAAGACGCTTAGCCAGGCGACCAGCCATGAGCCCAGCCTCTTTTACCCAAAATAAATCAAGCTTCTCATTAGCTGATCGCAGATTCGATCCGAAAACGATTTCAAAACAATGGTCAAGGGATTGCTGCAATAATTGTTGATTTCTATCTATTTCATCAACAGCTAAAGCCTGTTCGCTAAGCACTCGGGCTAAACCAAGCTTTGCCTGACTGCGAATTGTCACATCAGCTCCTGGTAATTTAGTTGCGGTATTATAAGAAACAAGTGCCTGGCTTAGATTACCCAACTGAAAATAACAATCCCCCATACGGCCCCATGCAGCTGTATTAAGAGAACTATTGGTCATTTCACGAGCAACTTTTTGATAGTGGACGACAGCTTCAATAAGATTCGTTGGAGTTCGATCAGTCTGCTCAGAAATTACATCTCCTAAATAAAATTCAGCACGAGCAACTTCATCAATTGGAGCGTTAGTTGCTTTAATTATATCATCAAGTAGTAACTGAGCCGTCTCATATTCTTGATTAAAAAAAGCAGAACGAGCAGCGCTTAATCGAGCCTCCCAGATCAAATCTTTTGAGAAATTCAAATAATTAGTATTTTCAAAAATCTGGCGATACGATTTTTCAGATTGGGAAAATTTCCCAGATTGAAAATGAAAATCTGCAACCCATTTTTGAGCCAATGGAGCAAGCTTATTTGCTGGAAATTTTTCAACATAATTTGTAAACAACTGAAAAGCTTTTGCTGAATTTCCAGCCTGATGATTTAACCAAGCCCGGTCGAACTCCGCCTGTGACAATGACTTATGCGCTGGGTAATTTGTCACCCAACGATCGTACTCAAGGATTGACGAAACCCAACTACCATCCATTACATGTGTTCTTGCAATTGCAAGCCGAGTCTCTGGCATTAAACGCGACTGAGGAAAAGCTTTAGCAAAAGAAGCTAAAACATCACGAGCCTCAGCTGGTTTGCCTTGACGATTTAAAGATTGACCATACAGCAACATGCTCCGATCACTGTAAAAACTATTAGGGAACCATTCCAAAAGATTACTAACAGCTTGCCCAGCGCTAGGCAGATCAAGTCGGATTACTCCAGATCGAACAATCTGATATAATGCCTGATCAACAATGCGATCATCACGCCCCACAGTATTTGTAGCAATATTTATAGATGCCCAATAATTCCTTGTAGCTGAGGCATATTCAGAGCCACGAAATAAACAATCAGCCGCTTTGAAAAGCGCTACAGCTTTGTCTCGCGATCGAGGCAGCTCGCGAACAGCATTCGTAAAGGCATTTTTTGCCATTATAATTTGGGCTGGCTGACCGGAGAGCATCCCCCATTCCCACAAAGCCCAACCTCGACCGCTCCAAGATTTCCCCAACAATTCCTTGTCTTTTTTAGACTTAAGCACAACGTCAAAATGTCCGAGGGCTTGACTCAAAAGATTGGTATTATTTGGGCGACTCGACTCAGGAATCGAATAAAATTGCCGAAGCCTAAGTTCACCAAGAGTCATATGAGATAAGCCATTAGCAGGATCATTGGGATGTTTAATAAAAAATCGCTCAAGCCTATGAATAGCATTACTTAAACGATCCTCATTTAAGTAAACATCAGATATTTTTAATAGAGCTGCACGCCGCCAATCAACTGGCACATTAGTTGCAAGATTCTGCTCATAAATACTAATTGCCTCATCTGCTTTTTCCATTCGATTTAGTACATCCCCATGAAAATCAATGGAGCGGGCCGCAAAAACAGGATCTGTAATCCCTTTAGCAAACTGGACTAAATTTTTTGCCCCTTCTAAGGCGCGATCCAAACTTGCCTCTGCAAGATAAACGGAAGCTAATAAATGATACTTTTGCCAAAACCTCACAGATGAAAGACTTACATCTGGAAGGTTTTCCAATAACAGTCTCGCAGCTCCTAATTCTTTTAATTCAAAATAAGCATTAGCCAAAAGCAACCTTCCATCAATAACCAGATCAAGCTTAGGTGTTGCATTAGCAGACTTTTGAAAAGGACCATCAGCAGGCTCTAATGTCTCTATCAATTTCTTAAGCTCACTTAGTTGATAGAAGGACTGAGCTCTTCCAAGTGAAGCCTCAAGTGCCCTGCTAGACTCTGGATAATTTTCAATTAATATCCCATAAGTTTCTGCAGACTCAGAAAAGTGACCCAATGCAAACTGGGCCTCTCCAATCCAAAACAAATAACGATCCACCCATACCCCTGCTGTTGAAAGGTTAGTATTGAGCTCAGCCTCAACTCCCTCAAATTGACCTAATTGAAATCGCGCTTGATTTTCAATTAATATAGCTTCAGCCAGCAACGGCGAATCAGAATATAATCTGGAGAATTCCTCTAATCTAGAGATAGCTGAACTAAAATTATTAACAATAAAAAACCCCTTAGCTACATCGAAGACTAAACGGGCACGAACTTCCTTCTGTAATTTGTCTTGGTCTTCAGATTCACCAACAGCTTGTGGCACCAAAAAAAATAAACTCACCACATAAATGGTAAGACCACACAAGCTCAACAAAGTTTGTTTAAACAAGTTCATTTCATATCCAACAAATGATTCATACCAAGTGAATTTGCAAGAAACCGACCAGTATGACTCCCCGGAGCAGCAGCAACACGCTCTGGTGGGCCCTCAGCAACAATTTGGCCGCCATCATTGCCTCCCTCCGGCCCCAAATCAATAACCCAATCAGCCGACTTAATAATATCTAAATTATGTTCAATCACAACGAGTGTATTATTTGTATCTCTTAAACGATTTAATACATCAATTAAACGAGCAACATCT
>SHAK01000093.1 GCA_004213515.1 Limisphaerales bacterium
TTTTGTATAGCCAGTTCCACCATCTTCAACCCTGATGTTCTCCACACGGTAATTATCAGGAGTTTCTCCACCAACGGACCTAAGTTCTGGCTTTAGCTTGGCCCCTTTACCCTTACCTAAACGATCGGTCACTGTAGCTGTTAAAGTATCAATATCTGAGACAGAGTATGAATTACCCCCATTCATAAGGGTAACACTCAATATCGCTCCCGTCTTAGGATCAATCTCAATTCCATCTGGGATTTCTAATTCTGGAAATTTCTTATAAACGTCATTCAAGTGAGCGTTTATGCTCACTTTTGCTTTGTTTGCTATTTCCTGATTTCCATGGTCTTTATCTGTGGAAACACTACCAACATCCGTAAGTCCAAAACTTTCAGGCAAACTGGTTCTTTTAACATTTTTATAACTGCTAGTTTTATTCTTGAGATCATCAGCACTTTTATCTCGCTCAGCCTTAGTGGCATCGAACTGCATATAGCCATAACCCAGCAAACCAATTGTAATAACCCCTGCAATAATAAGGTCGAGATTACGTTTTATAATAGCAGTATCAATTTTGTTTTTCATTGAATTACTTTAGTTCAATAGGTTCTTTCAGCACTATATCCAAACCAAATATAAGGGTCTTGAGCCGAGCTTTATTTTCCTCTGACTTATCGGCTTTGACATCTTCAAGCAATACGTTTTCATCTTCTGTGACTGGGCCCCACTTGGTTTCGTTGTAGTCAAACAAACCACTGTTTTTAATATTAGCCACAAGCTTTGTCTTAAGCGTTATATTAGCCGTAGGATTAATAGTCTGTAAATCGATTGCTTTGCAAACAACTCTCAACGGCCTCTTTGGAGAACCTACAACATTTTGATTTTTTCCACCGCCCTGTTGCATTCCCATTCCACCCATTCCATACATACCTCCCATCATCATAGGATTCATGCCGCCCATTCCACCATACATACCTCCCATTCCAATTGGATTACCAGGCTCACCACCACCTGCTGGAGGGGGGCCGCCTCCCTGCTGCATTCCACCCATTCCACCCATTCCATACATACCCATCATCATAGGATTCATACCCATGGGATACATCCCACCCATGCCCATACCCATTCCCATTCCACCTTCAACATCTTCCTCATCTGCATCACTCTTATTGAATGCAGCCACCCAGACACCAACTTGCTTTCCGTATTGGGCTTTCATTGAGTTCTCAGTTTTAATCATTGAAACACGAATACTTTTAAGAACTTCTGCCCAAAGAAACCTGTCACTAATCCATTTGTTAAACTGATCAGCTTCTTTGATTTTTTCATCGACTTCACTGATTGTTTTTTTGAGATCTCTAGCTGGCCTTTCATATTTTGGACTTAATTGCGCTAATTCTTCGACCTCAGCCTCTTGAGCTTGATGAACTGCAGAATTGAAATAAACCCCAGCCCAAATAGCAGCTACAAAACATGCTGCTGCTGCATAAAAATATGGTTTCTTGCGCTGCAACTCTTGCTGTGTTCGAGCGCTACCCGGCATTAAATTCATTTCAAGGGGGCAATTAGCCACCATACGAACAGCCAAACCGGTTAATTGACCAAAAGTGTGGCCGACTTGCTCCAATGCGGCTACATCAACATTTTCTTGATCAATTTCCATTCCTAGGAACGGATTAAAATATTCAATTGGAACCTGAAGCTTTTCTTTAAAAAACTCTGGCAAATATGACATTATCGACGCGCCACCATGAAGAAACAATCTTTCAGGAGCACTTCCTCCCTGCTGCTTTTGCCAAAACTGTATTGTTTGATTCACTTGAACATGCAAACGAGTCATAACCTGTCGGGCTATTTTTGATAGAGCCGCTTCATGCGGATCATCGGGCTCGGCGTACGCACCCCCAAGACCGACCAAGCCTTTTTGCAGCTTAATCTCTTCCGCCTGCGAGAAACGCATCTTTGTTTCAGTAGCAAATTCCTGAGTAATCGAATTAGCGCCAATGTTGATTGTTCGAAAGAAAAATTTCTCACCCTCAAAAAATAGCACATGTGTAGTCTTGGCGCCTATATCAAGTACCATTGAACAACCTCCAAGATCGCTATAATTGTATCGGAAAGCGTTGACGATAGCTGCTTGCGCAGTATCGATCATCTCAATATTAACTCCGCGGGCTTTTGCTACTTCAATAATACCATTTGCCGCTTCACTCTTGAGCGCTGAAAGCAAGACCTCGATTTCACCGGATTTGGCTACTCCCATTGTGTAATGGTCCCAAGCAGCTTCTTCCAAGGGAAAAGGAATATTCTGTTGAGCTTCAAACTTTATTAGTTGAGCGACTTTAGTGTTGTCAACCTTAGGAATACGAACAGGCTTAGATAAAACCTGAAAACCAGGAGCTGCCACAACACCTGTTTTAGACCCAAAACCTACCTCCTCAAAAAGTTCGCTGGCCGCCTTTTCCAAGGCCTTAGGCCTAGACCGCTCACTAGAACCCTCCAATCCCAGTGGTTTGACCCCGAAACGAACTAGTCGGACACCACCATCTGCAGTTGGCTCGAACTCTGCGGCTCGCAGAGTGCCGGCCCCCATATCTATAGCCAGAAATGTTTTGGAACTCATTATAGGTACTAGTTTAGACTAAATTATAATCACCCACATTCAATGGTTTTGCTGAATAAAACCTGCAACCGCAAACAAAACGGCCGGGCTTGCTAAATGAAATAGACCACAGCGTCAAACACATAAAAGTAATTAGAAAAAAAATTATTATCAGAAACACACTCCAAAACAAGTTCCAACCCATGAATAAAGCAGTAATAGAATGTCAAAGAGAAACCAGAAAATAACAATTTAGCCCATTAGCTCAGCAACTTTTTCAGCTATATCAGCCTGACTCATCAATGAAGTGCCTACCAGAATAGCATTGGCACCACAATTCTCCAATTGTTCAACATCGGCGCGATTTCGGATACCGCTTTCAGCTACTAATATTCTTTTAAAAGGAACCTCCTGAACAATTTGATCTGCCAATCGTTCAGTAAGACCTAAATCAACTGTAAAATCAGTGAGATCACGGTTATTTACACCAATTAATCTAGCATCAACAGCCAATGCTCTCTCCAGCTCCTTCTGATTGTGAACTTCAACCAAGACAGCCAGCCCAGCGCCTACAGCTAAGCTGTGCATGTTCTTTAACTTTTCGTCATCTAAACATGCAACAATCAATAAAACAGCATCCGCCCCATACTGAATGGCTTCAGACAACTGCCTTTCATCAATCATAAAATCCTTGCGCAGCAATGGAAGCTCCACCGCCTCACGAATTTCTCTGAGATAATCTAGAGAACCTTGAAAAAATTCCTCATCAGTTAAAACAGATAAACAACTTGCGCCAGCAGCTTCGTATGCTCTAGCTATAGCAACAGGATCAAAATCCTTCCGTATAACACCTTTGGATGGGGAAGCTTTCTTGACTTCAGCAATAAGGCCTAAATTCCCTTTAGCAGGTTTTAATAAACTCCCAACAAAATCGCGCCGAGGGCTCAATTGAGCCAACTCGGCGCGTAAAGAATCAACTGAAACCTTAGCTTCAGGCAAATCCCTAAGCTCGGTTCGCTTGTGTGCTATAATTTTATCAAGAATATTCACTCGCTAGTAAACCACTGAAGCAAGATTACTTGAGTGGTTTAACACGTATATTGCGAAAATGAATTACACTTTTCGGATCATGCGCCTGCAGAGCGAAGGTTCCACTACCAAGTTTGCGACCAGGCATCGACTTCAGATGAGGTGCATTTGGAACCTCTGTCCAACTAGAAGTTACCTTACCATTAATTTTAATAGTAATTTTTTTACCTTTTACCCGAATTTCGTAATTAAACCAGTCGCCGTCCTTGGCAGGGGCAGGATTCACATCCTTGACAGCGTATAGACCACCTGTCTTTTTAGGATCGCCGTGGGTGTTGTTTACCTGAGCCTCAAAACCAGCATCAGGCCAACCTGAATCTTGATATTTGGTATGAAAATAAATACCTGAGTTAGCTTTAGGAAAAGTTTTCACCTGAGCGCGAAGCACAAAGTTTTTAAAATTAGAATCCTGAACGTCTCCAGCATAAAAAAGGTGAGCGCGTGGCCCATCTATAACAATGTTACCATCCTTAACTGTAATAGACTCAGGGTTTTCTTTGTTAACCTTCCAGCCTTTAAGAGACTTGCCGTCAAACAAGCTTGTGAAACCTTTTTCACCCTTCTTTTTGCTCTTGGCCTGTTCCGCATTAGTTGTAATTAGCGGGGCCACCAGTAATGCCATTAAAAGGAGTTTTTTCATGGGGGGGAGACCTTAATGAAAAGTTAGCCACTGTGAAACGAAAATCTTAAGCTTGAATAAGTAAGAAATACTTTGCTTTTTAGTCTAGTCAGAATAGTAGGCTCCAAAGAGAATCATCATCTCATCTGTGCTGCGCAGTCCAAAACTAACCGATTCATCAGTCCAATTATTGTATGTGGTCTTCAATCTAATAGTTTCACCTCTCTCAACTACTAAAGGAGGATCAAACTTCATTACTGGAGGATGCTCCCAATCATAAGAAATATAAAGCAACTCACCATCTCTCTTGCCTCCGGCAATCTCAACACGGAATTCAATTGTCTTTTCATGAGAGTGAGAAAATAGCTGAAAAATATTCATCTTTTCGTCCGCTAGAAAATCCTTTGTTATGGTAGTAACTTTATTAGGAGGAAGCTCAATGTCTGTATTATTCATATTTATAATTTTAGCCTCATATTTTACGTCATCCTTATCTATTGTGTGGATATTCATATAGACCTCACCTTCAAATGACTCATTACTTCTATTAACATAATGCGTGTTCATATCTAAGCCTGTGTTTGCTGGTAAACGTAAAGCTACCCCTTTTGGAAACTCATAGTCATACCTTGGTGTTTGCGTGCCTGCAAAAAAATCGTGATAAGCCATACTGGCCAAAACTAAAGGATCGTCTTGACCACTTGGCAAATGAAGATCACGAATTTTATTAGGAACAAATAACCTTTTTGCGAGCGAAAATAACGGCTGACTAGAGTCCAATAAATAACCGATAAAATGATGGCTGCCAGGCCGCATTTCAATTTGAACTCGATTTACATATATAGGAGATTCGTTGTTTAGATTTTTGTAAATAAAAAACTCGCGTTCAAAATTAGAGGGAACTTCAAATGGTTCAACATGAAGCTGAATCCCACTATCCGGCTTAGCTAATGGCTTAAATGGGGGAGGAGAGTAACGCTTAATATTAGAGAGGTCGTCAACACGTGCTACAGTCCCGAATTTAGGAGCCCCCTCAAGAATCCAGTGAAGAATAAATTTTAATTCCCCGTCAGTCAAAGGGTCCATCCCTAAAGGCATCAAGGAGCCATAACCAGGATGATCGTCATAAAAATGTTGCTGCTCAGAAGCGTTAATCTTCTCCCACAAAAAACTTTTTCCAACACTTGCTAATCCTTTGGTACCAACCAGCTCTAGGCCATCATCTAAAGCATATGTATTTGCAGGCTTTCGATCAATAAGCTGCTCGTATGCAACATCCGATGTCAGAACTAATTGAGATTGCTTTGCAAATGTAGTTCCTGAACTGTGGCAACCAGCACAGTTTGGCCCAATAATTCTGTCACGAATAATACCCCAAGTAGAAGAATCACCAGCATAGCGCACCCTGAAAAACCTACTAACCGCTGAGTCATTCTCATCTTGAAAAACTGTTTCTTTTTCATTGGATTTTAAAAGTTCAACTTCTTCCCAATGCTTTAAATCAGTCGAACTTTCCACATGAAATCCATCACCCAAAAACTGTGTAAAATAATTGACTGCTGGCCCATCAATGCTGAATTGAAACTGCCCAAATTGACCAAAACCTTTGGGTTTAAGAGCAAAATCAAGCCCTCCAGTCTCTACCTTATCATGGCCTGGCCCAGCCCAAATGAATTCGAAAACTGAAAAAAAACAAAATAATAAAAACCCTCTAATCATCACATGAGATAAAACAACACATATTATAAGACTAAACAAGGATAAGAGCAGCTATAGCCAGTGCTTGATTCAAAACGCTATCAGATTTAGAGTTTTTTTAGTTAATGAAATCTTTTAAGATCAGCTTTTTCATTATAGCTACGCTTGGAATTACTTTAGGCGTTGCAATGTTTGTAAACGCTCGTGAAAAAAATGTTCAAGCAGTATCTTCTGACGAAATTCATAAAAAAAATGCTACTAATTGCCTAGAGTGCGCAACCCCAAGCAGTCGAGCCGCTTTAATTAAAAATTCTATTACTAATTCCGAAGAAGAAAATCCTTCTAAAGATTAACCATCAATCACTCGAACACTTTCAGTATCTTTACTTTTCTGGATATTTTCAGCCGAACTGTCCAGTTCTATATTCATACTAAGTAATTGGCATGATTGATCTTCACTTGGCGAACTAGCCGGAACCGCACGCAGCTGAGCCATGCCCGCTGGAAAATAAATTAAAAATGTAAAACCGGTAAACATAGCAGCAAGAAGACACCACCAAAAAAACCAATCTGTCTCTAATCCAAACTGGGCCTTACAACCCAACACACCCCAGGCAACAACAAACATT
>SHAK01000094.1 GCA_004213515.1 Limisphaerales bacterium
TCAGCAAAAAGAGGATGTTTATTTAGTTGATATGCAGAACGGAAAAAAAATTCGGCCGATTGCTAATACTACATACTCCGAGTCGGCAGCTTCAATTTCTCCTAATGGCAGGCATGTAGCTTTCCAATCCGATGAGAATGGAAGCGATCAGATTTACCTTGCCCAAACTTTGAATCCGAAAGGGACCAAAAAACAGTTAACAGGAACAGGAGGCAAGGAGCCTGTTTGGTCTAGTGATGGAAAGGAACTGTTCTTTAGAAATGGCAGCGATCTTCTTGCGTTAAAGATTGATCCTGAAAGCGGGAAAACCCAAGGCGTTCCGGAGGCGCTTTTTAGCATGGAATTTGTTAGTCAAAATAATTTGGCGGCTTATAAGCCGAGTAAATCGGGTGACAAGTTTCTAATTCTCAAGGAGCTTCCTGGAAGCAAAGCAAACAAGATTAATTTTATTTTTAATTGGCCAGAGGAGATAAAACAAAAGTTAAAGTAATTCTCCTTTTAAAGATTCATTTCGAATTAGAAGAATGAAGAGTCAATGTAAGTGGCGACCCCTACGGGACTCGAACCCGTGTTACCGCCGTGAAAGGGCGGTGTCCTAACCACTAGACGAAGGGGTCACACAACCAAAGGGCGAGAGAATTTATTGCCTTTCTACAGTTTGTCACGAAAAAGATTCATTTTTTTTCAATTTAGTTTGAGTTGGGAAACCGGCTTAGCTTGCCATTAGCATCTTTAGTGGGCCAAATTGGGTCTGCAATTATGCCTAAAGCTGTTATTGAGAACTTTCGAATACTTTTAATAGGGCTTGTGATTCTTGCTTTGGACCAAATCACTAAATGGGTGATTATACAGAAAATTCCTGGTCCCTCTTATGATGAGTCTATAGTTGTGATAGAGGGTTTTTTCAAATTAGTGCATTATGGCAATACGGGTGCTGCTTGGAGTATTTTTACCGGAAATAATTTTTGGTTAGCCATTTTTTCGGTTGTTGCATTGGTTTTCCTTTGGGTCTTCAGAAGGCATTTTGGGGTAGAGGAGGTTTTAGGGCAAATAGCGCTTGGCTTGATTCTTGGAGGAG
Source organism: Limisphaerales bacterium (assembly GCA_004213515.1). Classification (GTDB taxonomy): domain Bacteria; phylum Verrucomicrobiota; class Verrucomicrobiia; order Limisphaerales; family UBA1096; genus UBA1096. Next base: position 1,079 of record SHAK01000094.1, read on the forward strand.
TCGCTGGGAATTTGATTGATCGTGTTGTCCATCATCATGTTGTCGACTTTTTGCAGTTCTACATCCCATTTCCATTTCCTGCTTTCAATATTGCTGACAGTGGTATTTGTGGGGGAGTAGGGCTTATGTTTCTTCTTTCATTTAAAAAACCAAAGCCAGGCCAGACATGGGCTAAAAAAGGAAAGGTTCCCTCCGAGTCTAAAGAGGTGATTGCTGCTGAAGAGGAAAACGAGGAGTGAGCGATCCAGTTATTTATATTACTGGTGCAACTGCATCTGGGAAGTCAGCTTTAGCAATGCGTTTGGCTAATAGGCTTGGAGGTGAGATCATCTCTGTTGATTCTATGCAGGTGTATTGCGGACTGAATATTGGAACTGCAAAGCCTAGTGCTCAGGAACAAAATGAGATTCAACATCACTTAATTGATGTTGCTCAATTATCGGAAGCTTTTGATGCTGCGCAATTTGTAAGTTTAGCACAGCAAGCGTTAAAGCTTATTTGGAAGAGAGGTCGTGTACCTATTTTCTGTGGTGGAACAGGGCTTTATTTCCGAGCGCTGATAGAAGGGCTTGGAGAGAGCCCTCCTAGTGACGAATCCCTTCGTGATGAATTGGCTCTAATGTCAATTGAAAGTCTTGTTGCCGAGCTGCGAATTAAAGATCCTGAGGCTGCAAAGCAGGTGGATCTTAAAAACCCTCGCCGCGTTTTAAGAGCTATTGAAGTTATTAGACTTACGGGCCGTCCTTATTCAGAGCAAAGAATAGGATGGAATAATGTGGATAAAGCTCCGCAGAACTTGTTTTGTATTAGTAGAGAGGTAGATGTTCTTAATCAACGTATTCATAAGCGGGTAGATGAGATGTTTAATCAGGGATTAGTTGAGGAAACTCAAACCTTAATTAAGAAAGGACTGCGTAATAATCGTAATGCTTGTCAGGCATTAGGTTATCGACAGGTTCTTGATTTGCTGGATGGAAAACTTGATTTAGAAAATGTTGTTCAGCAGGTAAAGACAAAAACTCGTCAGTTTGCTAAACGTCAAAGGTCATGGTTTCGAAATCAGATGAAGTGTAAGTTTTTGGAGTGGTCCGATGAAGAAAATTTGAATTCATTTAGCGAGCAATTGCTCGCTAAAATTAATTTATAGAATTTTCGATAACAGAATCTTTTTTCTGTTCGGTATTTCTTTTATCTCGATAGCGCTCTCCTCTTCGAGGGCGGTTTTCTCCCCTTGCACTAGGGGGCCGTTTGCCAGAACCACCTTTGAATCGTTCACGGGGATTATGAGGTCGAAGATACTTTGAAAATTTTTCGATCTGTTTTTCAGTGAGGTCTCCTCTGAGTTTGTCTTTTAGTTTTTCAGTGGAAGCGCGCATTTGCGGTTGCAGCTCATCAATAGCTGCTTTCATTTCATCACGGCTTTCCTTAAAAGCTTCTTTTATTTTTTGCGTTTGCTTATCAGATAGATTTAGATCTCGTTGCATTCGTTTCATTAGCCATTGAAGCTGTCCTTCTACGCGAGAGCCTGGCCGATGGCTGCTGTTTTGATTGTGTCTATCAGCTGAAAAATCTCGCGGAAATGCACGAGCCGGTTGAGGCGTTGTTAAATCAATCGTAAAACTGCCGGTTAAGACTCCAGCAACAAAGATAACAATAGCAGCAAATATAGGTTTCCAAGCAGTTACCATGTGTATTCGAGGTCGTCAAAAGAAGCCAGCATCACAGTTTCAAAGTCAGGCGGGTTAATTTCATAATTTTCATTGAAAGTATCTTGAGACAACAAAGCTTGCGAATCTGTAATAGACTTACTTTGATTTAAGGATAATAAAGCTGTTAGGACCATTATACCAAGACAAGGGGCAGCTGCCCTCCACAGTACACGTGACCAAATAGCAAATGGATTTTCTACTCTCAAATCCTGAACTATAGCCATAATCCTTTTTTCAAATGTATAGGGAGTCTGTTCGGTTACTGGAATATTTCGAGCAAGCTTTAGAAAACGTTCTTCTGGTATCGTGATTTCCTGAGTATGTATTTCCCTAACTTCAGTCATTATGCGCTTAGAAAAGCTAAGCGGACTCTTTTCGTTAAGAGGAATGGCTTTGGCTATCTTGAGAAACTTTTTATCTTTTTTAGAGATACTCATGGCACATTAAAAAAAACGTTAAAATCAGCATTAGGGTTACAAATTATCTTCTTTTTTTAAAAATCTTTCAACAGCAGCCCTCATTTCCTTTCGAGCTCGAAATGCTTGGACTTTAACTAGCGAAATCGACCATCCAGTAAGTTCTGAAATTTCTTTAATCGATCTGCCTTCGAGTTCTTGCATGGTTAGAACAATTCTGGCTTTGTTCGAAATTTGCTCCATCACTGAATGAACTAATTCATTTGCTTTATCCAGTGATTCTTGATCTTCAGAATCAGGAATATTATCCAGTCGGTTTTGCCACGATTCATCTTCAAACATTAGATCGCTTACTGCTTGCTCACGGTGTTTAGTTCGACGGCGAAGTGCGTCGTAACAAGTGTTAACGGATAGTCTCATAAACCAATGCTCGAAAGGTGCGGTTTTCTTAAAGCTTCCAAGTTTTTTATATGTTTTGGTGAAAATAGTTTGAACCAAGTCTTCCACATCTGACTCGTTTCGGAAGTACTTTCTAGCCATTCCGAAGATTCTAGGTTGGTATCTTAATATTAGCTCCTCAAAACTTTCTATATCCCCTCCCAAGACCGCCGCGACTATTTCTTCGTCTGGGCGAAGATCCTCGTTCGGAAGTTTTTCAATAGATTCCATTAGGTGAGGAACAATTTGGGATTAATTAAAGATTTTTTTGTCAAAAGCAGATTAAGTAAGAGGGCTATTATATTTAACTGGAGGCAAAATAATAAAAATGAAATTCTTATATATAAACTCAAAGGATTAAATCTTATCAACATCAAACAACTTTACGACGAATTGGTTGCTTAAAAGTTACAAGTATCAATGGATATTCCTTGCTCGCTTGCCAACTTGCATTGTTTGAGTAACAGTTTTCTTTCATTTTATGCTCAACGAAAATGATATTTTAAATGCTCTTAAAGAGGTTAATTACCCCGGTTATTCTAGGGATATTGTCTCATTTGGCATAATTAAGGAAGTGACTGTGGCAAATGGTGCTGTAAGTGTTACAATACAACTTACAAGTTCCAATGCTGAAGTTGCCCAGCAGATAAAGTCAGATTGTCAGTCAGTTTTAAAAGCGATTGATGGTATTCGAGTTGCGCATGTGCAAATTAATAAGCCAGAAGGAGGCGAGCCTAGCCAAGATCAAGGTGCGCAGAAAATGCCAGGAATCGGTAAAGTTGTTGCTGTGGCAAGCGGCAAGGGTGGTGTGGGAAAATCAACTGTTTCTGCCAATCTCTCTTGCGCCTTGGTAAAGCTTGGAGCTCGGGTAGGCTTACTTGACTGCGATATCTATGGTCCGAGTATACCATTAATGATGGGAATTAATCAGCGTCCAAGTGTTACTGAAGATGATGAAAAATTAATTCCTCTTGAGAATCATGGCATTAAATTGATGAGTATGGGGTTCCTTTTGCAGGATGACCAACCAGTTATTTGGCGTGGGCCCATGATCATGCGAACTATTCAGCAATTTATCTCGCAGGTGCTTTGGGGTGAATTGGACTACCTGATAGTTGATCTGCCTCCTGGCACTGGAGATGCACAGATTTCTTTATGTCAAACTGTACCGCTCGATGGGGGTTTAATTGTTACAACGCCTCAAGAAGCTTCAATTGGAGTTGTTCGTAAAGGCATTGAGATGTTTAAAAAAGTCAATGTGCCCATTCTTGGTATTATAGAAAACATGAGTTACTTCACAGCTGGAAATGGTGAAAGAGTAGAGATTTTTGGGCACGGAGGGGGGCAGGATGAAGCTTCTCGCCAAGGAGTTCCTTTTCTTGGAGAAATACCTATTTTTACCGAAATTCGCAAAGGAGGAGATAGCGGTATTCCGGTTGTTGCGGGAAAGCCAGATTCTGAGCCATCAGAAGTTTTTCTTAATGTTGCCGGCCAATTGCAGGGAATACTTAAATAATTTAACCCATTTAACCTGTTGACAAGGCGAGAATTTTTAGTAGTTTCCCAGCTCTTTTCGCTTAATTGCGTAATTTTTTAAAAGATGCCTAACATTAAGTCAGCCAAACGCCGGATGCGCAGTGATGAGGTCAAACAGACTCGTAATCGTGGTGTTAAAAGTTCATTGAAGACAGCTGAGCGCCGTCTCGATGACGCCATCAAGGATGGTAAAAAGGAAACCACAGTTGCTGCTCTTAAAGATGTTAATTCATCATACGATCGTGCAGTCAAGCAGGGTGTGGTTAATGCCTCCAAGGCAAGCCGCAAGAAGTCTCGTTTGGCAAAGCGCGTTAATGCTGCAGTATAGTACTTTTTCAATACAAATTTTGCCCCGTAATTACGGGGCTTTTTTTATAATATTGTCTACTCCGTCCTAAATTCTATTGTGACGACTGCCCTGACTTTTTTTCAATTGAAGATGTGTCATACATCCCCCAGCTTGAAGTTTCTGTGGAGTTGGGTTTAGTGATTTGAAAAATTCCCTGAGAAGCAGATACAATTCCTGTAATCTTGTTTTCCACACTTTGAGCTAATCGCTCTGCTCGAAGTTTTGAGTTGGCTGCAGCTTTTTCCAGTAAGTCCAATTTTAGCTCTTCGAGATTTGTGAAAAAGTACTTTGGGTCATAACTTCTAAATCCTATGCCTTGACGAATGCGATCCCGTAGTAGTCTATCCTTTTTATAATAGCCATAATATAGCTAGTTGAGTTAAGCCTATCAAAAAGCCGAGAATTGCTCCGACACATTCAATGAATCGGAATTCTCGCTTCATAATACTAAGCAACATTTCTTCCAATTTATCACTTGAAAAAGCTTCGACTTTTTCTCGGACAACAGATTCGACATTCATATTTTTTTCGAGATGATTGACAAACATTTCGCCTAGTTCTGGAATTGATTTTGCAATGTTTTCAACTAGTGAATGCTTAATCTTTTCTACCATTCCAGAACCCAGAAACATGGCTGCCATTGGTATTACTTCTGTGAGTTTTTCTTCAAGAAATTCGTCAACCTTAGTTTCAATGGTTGCAGTAACATGTGAAACAAATTCATCACCTTGAAGATGTTTCTTAACATCTTGCATTGAGAATAACTCGCGGGCAACGAGCCTTCCTAGTTTTTCTGCTAACACTTTTTGTCGCTTTGGGAATACTCCTTGCAATTTTAGCCCCAAGATACTTATTTGTTTTCGGGGATGAAATAGCATTCTTACAGCTAGATAGTTGGTTCCCCAGCCAATGATTGCAGCGATGAGTGGTAGCAGTCCCCAAGTCCATTTAAAGATTTCCGTATCTGTTTCAGTCATGGCATTCCTTTGGTTTTTGAAAAATTAATTTCTGTTCGGGTTGTTTTCCAATGTGGAAGCTATTCCGTTTTTGAGCAAGTATGACTTGTTTATGTCGTTCTCGTAGTCGC
>SHAK01000095.1 GCA_004213515.1 Limisphaerales bacterium
TTCCATCGACGATGGACGGTCGCAGTTTTTTAAATAAGCTAACCAGCAAGAAAAGCGGTTGGATCGATCGAAATTGGGACTCTGTGATCATTGGTCGTGAGCTTCATTTTCATAATTCCCGACCAGGAAACATGCCTTATCCAATGCGTGCGGTCCGCACAAAAGACTATCTCTACATTCGAAACTTCAAACCTAAGCGTTGGCCTATGGGTAATCCTTATGACTCAGCAAAACTTAACATGCCTGATGATCTCTATAAGATGGGGCTGTCAACAAAACCTGCGTATCGGGATCTCGATGGCAGCCTGACTAAAGCTTGGATGATGTCGAGGCGCGAAGAACCCTTCGACAAGGAGCTCTTTCGTTTGACAATGCACCCGCGATCAGGCGAGGAACTTTATGATATAGTTAATGACCCCGATCAGTTGGTTAATTTAGCAACCGAACCAAAATTCAGCTCTGTTGTTACATCCTTACGTGCTCGAGTTGAGCAGGTTATGAATAACTCCAATGACCCTCGCATTAAAGATGCATTCGATAGATTGCCTTGGGTAGATTCAACGAAGCCGTGATAAAGATATTTCCTGCAAAGCGGATCCAAACGATACCCTTTAACTTTTCATTTTGCTCTAATTTTTAGTTTATCTTACTGTTCTTTCGTTTTCCTTTTTCCATTATGAAGACAATACTAATCACAATCGTAGTTGGATTGCTTACAACTGGAATGTTCGCTGATCCAATACACGATGCTTCTGCGCAAGGCGATCTTGCTGGTTTAATTGAAGAATTGGATAAAGGCGTTGACCCTAATATTAAGAGCGCCACTAATTTTGCTCCCCCTTTACATTTAGCAGTTTTAAATGCACATATAAAAGCAGCTAAGTTACTTATTAAAAAAGGTGCTAATTTGGAAGGGAAAGATAAGTTTGGAAACACTTCATTGCATTATACAGCCAAAAATGGATCCAAAAAAATTATTGCAATTCTCATAGATCAAAATGTAGATGTGAATGCAAAAAATAAGGCTGGAGAAACTCCTCTTGATATCGCAGCAAATAAAGAAACTGCCGACTTTCTCATCAAGAATAATGGTGAATATGGAACATTTATTGGTGCTATTGCCGGAGGAAATATAGATGCTATTAAAAAATTTGTTAATGCTGGCGCTAATGTGAATCAAAAGGTTCAACATGGATGGACCCCAATGCATGAGGCAGCTGTTTTTGGTCATACGGAAGTCGCTAGATTACTCATAAAAAAAGGTGCGAACATAAATGCTTGGGATGGTTATGAAACCCCAATAGATGTCAGTGGAGATAAGTCGAAATTCACCAAACTACTTCGCAAACTAGGCGGGAAAACTGGTAAAGAATTGAAAGAAAACGGTAAATGATTTTTTAAAAAAAATGTCAAAAGGATATAAAATATATTTGGTATTTGTTTTTGGAGCATTTGGCATTTTAGGTGTGATAGCTTGGAAATTGGGAATTTTAAATTTATTAATCGATACGTATTATGTTCCTCCAAGTGAATGGAATATATTTTAATACAATTAAATTACATCAAAATAACTGCCGATTAACTTTTTTGTTGTACTTGACTAGTAATCACATAAATAAGTCATGAATAAAGAATTTTAAAATTAAATGAAGTAATATGTTAAAAGCACTAAGCCGTAATTCTAATAAAGTATTAAATAAACTCATAATGAATAAATTAAAATTAATAGCAGTCGGATTCCAAATTAAAACAATCTATTCAATGATTCTATTTTCATTCGTAATGATGGTTATATCTGAAAACAAAGTTAAAGCCCAGCAGGTCCAAGGTTCCTCATCGATAACATTAGAAAATGTTTCATACGGCAATCACCCAAATCAAGTGATTGATTTCAGAAAAGCAAAAGTGGATAAACCGGCACCTTTAGTTGTCTTTATACATGGGGGAGGCTTCACGGGAGGCTCACACGATAAAGTTAATGAAAATGCAATTCAGCAATATCTTGATGAGGGAATTCACCATGCGTCTGTAGAGTACCGCTTTCTAAAGCATGCAGATTTTCCTGCTGCTCACGAGGACTGTATTCGAGCCTTACAGTTTATTCGCACCAAATCAAAAGAATGGGGAATTGATAAAAATCGTATTGCTGCATATGGAGGATCTGCAGGAGCACAGCTAGTCGCCTATCTGGCATGGGGAGATGATTTTGCAAACCTAAAAAGCGAAGATCCGGTTTCAAGAGAATCATCGCGTTTAAAAGCAGTAGCCTTCTGGGGAGGTCAATCGACTATGGACATGAATTGGTGGGTAGATAATATACCCGGCTATAGAAGAGATTTCCACGCCAAAAAAGAAAGTAAAAGAAAGGATCTATCCTTTATCGAGCGACGTGCACTCATTAATGAAATATCTGTTATCAACCACATAACTTCTGACGATCCTCCAACTTTCATGAGATATGGAATGAATCCTGATGATCCCATTCCTTCAGGTCTAAAACGCGCCCGGGGATGGATCATTCACCATGTTAATTTTGGAATAGCAATGGAAGAGAAACTCAAACTTAATGGGGTTGAAGTTGTATTAAATTATCCAAAGGCTAAAAAGGTCTTCAGAGACGAAAGATCATTTTTAATACATCACTTGAAAAAGTAGAGGGTCTATTAATCCTCAGTTGGAGATAGACAGTTCGTTGCGATTAATTTCAGTATCGAAAATCAACTTACCGTCCCGGTTTATCCAAGAAGCCTTAAGAATTCCGGGGCTAACTGTTGTATCTACATTCAGTTTTAAAAAAACATACGGCTCCTCTGCAGATTTAAGTAAGGCTGGATGCGGAACATTTAAACTCGGAATAACACTGCTATGCATTGGTGAAGTAATGAACTGATAAATGGGGTAACCGACTTGTTTGACGGTATCATATTTAAGAAGTCTCGACACATGAATATCGCCTCCAATTAAAATGACTCCTTCAATTTGGTTTTTACCCAGCCAGCTTTGCATAGCTTGCCGCTCATGCATATAGGTGCCCCAATCGTCTGATTCCGAATTCTTCTTATCATCCCAGATCATTCCACAAGCAAGAATCTTAAAGGTTGCATCAGATGCAAGTAAGCCGTCCTTTAGCCACTCCCATTGCTCTTTACCAAGTAAAGTTGGTTTATTGGGATCCGCCCAAGATTTTTGAGTGCGAGAAAACCACCGAGTGTCCAAAAGAAACACCTCTACAGGTCCATAGCGAAATTTAGTGTATATTCCTTGGTTATTTTTACCAAAGGTTGAGTTTGCTCGATAATTAATGAAACCACGCCGCGAGTTTTCCTTTCCTGGTAAGTTTCCATCGGCATCGTTTCGACCAAAATCATGGTCATCCCATGTACCCCAGAACGGGATCGTACGGAATGTTTCAACCAATTGTGGAATACTTGAGAAGCGACGATATGCGTCACGAACACGGTCAAGATCTGTTACATCGATGTAAGGAGTGTCGCCTAATAAAACAACTCCATCCACGCCTTCGTCCTTCATTCGGGTCCAAATTGAAGAAGATTCAAAGCTGGCACATGAACCAAAAGCTAGTGAGACTTTATTCGGTTGATTTGGTTTTGGTGCTGTCTTAAAAGTATAATCGTCCCCTTCCCAAAGAATCTCCGAGTCCCGACGAATGCGATACCGGTAATCCGTACTCGTTTTTAGTCCCGAAACTTCCCATCGCAGGCACCAATCTTCAGATTCACGTGCCACTGACTTAAAGTTAAGAGTAGATGTTCTGTCGTTAGCTTCGTGTAAATCCAAAGTATAGGATCCAGAAACAGGTACCCGGGCCCAAATTATTGCTGAGTTATCACTTAAATGCCCAACAAGAGGGCCCTGAGATTGTAATCCATTCCACAATGGTAAGGGAGGTTTAAAGTCCGGTGTACGTAGAACAAGTTTTTGCAAATTAGATTGCGAAACGTGCTGCAGAACATTACCAGCGTGAATCTTGTGTCCTTCATGAATTCCCTGAGATAGCGATAGAATTTGTTTTGGCGATAGTTCTAAATCATATACTGCAACATCATCAATATAACCGTCCCAATCTCTTGAGCCGTCACCTCCACGATGGTTTCCAATATGAAATCCTGTCATTTCTTCGAGCTCTTCGCCTTCTGGTATGGCAACATCATCACGCAATATCCCGTTATGATAGAATTTACAGTGGCCTAGAGATTGATTCCAAACCATCGCTACATGGTACCATTCTTTAGCCTCAATTCTCGGGCCATCCGTCTCACTGAAGGATGTATGAGAAGCTTTTTGAAACCACCATTCTGCATCCCGCTTGTTTTCCTCCTGTCTTAACCCGAATGATAATGAATAACCCGGAGTCGACTCCCATATAAAGTTACGATCATCGGATCCGTCTCCGCTTAAATCCTCATAACGATACCAGGCAACAACAGTAAATACTTCTGCATTATGATATCCAAAAAGCGGATTACGAATAGAAACAAAAGACTTATTTTTCGAACTGGAGTCACTGTTCAATCGCAAGGCGCCATCCCCTATCCTCACTAACTTCTTGTCTTGAATGATTTGAACAGACGATCCACCAACAGGTTTTCCTTGATAAAGATCATTATTAACGCTGCTGGAGTAATCATAATCAAATGACCAATGAGCTAATAGCCCAAAACCTTCAGAGGCCGACTTATTCTGATCCCCCTTAAGCACAAAAAAGCAGTTTGCATTAATAAACAGACATACTGTAATTATTACTAATATGGATGGGTTTGTATTTGATAACTTCAATTTAGATTCTTTAATTTAATGAATGAACTAAGATTAATAACTCTCCCAAATTTTAAGAGCGTCTATAATAATTAATTTTTCTATAAAATATTTTAATGCTTGATTCTATAGAACATCGAATTTGAATTAGGACTTATGGAATATGGAGAACTTTTACCGGTAATGTCGTTCCATGGACCATTAATAGATTCAGACTGTTGTAAAATTCCAAGTTCACTCCAAGATATAATTACTTTTCCGTGTTGAATCAAAATACTCATCTTTGCAGGTTTAACTTCAACGATAGCATTCGGCGGAATATAGGCCTTAATCGAGTCGTCTTCTTTTCCGTTAATTAGGGATCTCATCCCCATAGGTGCAACATTCAACCATTCAAGGCTGGATGCAGATCCGCCGCTTGCAGTCAAAGAAGAACTACCTCCTAAAGAATCATAATAGAGTAAGGTAAAAGGATATAGGCCATTTTTTTCAACGATAAAATTATATTTCCATGCTTTTGCATCTTCAATACCTGGCAACTCCGAATCGTCTGGTAACAATTCAACTGCATCATCACCAAAACCAATGTAAAGGAGGTGTTTTGGTGTAGTCGTTATTTGCATCTGATAATAACCCTCATTAAGTTCCAAATATGTTGTAGCCTCCAAGCCGAAATGAATAACAGGTAATTCCTCTTCTTCTAAAATAAGAGACTCAGTACCGTTTATACCTGGGAAAAGATCTTCACCAGCTTTATTCCCGATTGATCCTCCATCACGTTGATAGTTTATCTGGTTTCGTTCAAGGTAATATCCACTAGAATTAAAGAGTTCTCTATCGGAATAATCAGTATAATTTTCATCCCATATCCACCATAAATCTTCAATCTCACTTATAATCTCATTTTCTAAATCAAGTGGGTTAGTGGCAGCCAATCGAATTGCAAAACCTCGTTTTTGCTTTTGCAAATCATCTAGTTTAATTGCCGAATCAATAGGGAGAGAATCATACTGAGACCACTCTGTGACGGTAAAATCCCAAGATTTAGAATATTGAACTTGTGAGGTACTATTATCGGCAAATTCCACAATTACAGTATGATCTGAAAGGTCAGCAAAAGCACCATTGTTATTATAAATAATTAATGTCCTTTCACTCTCTTGTTGCACATCTATTTCAACTTTTTCACCATCTAGAAAAAGTTTTATTGAATTCAAATCTACTTTATTGACATCATGTTCAACTAAAACATGAATGGGACTATTAGGATGAGCTTCTAGTTCGTTTTCTTTCGGGAAGACGCGAAGTATACTGAGATCCTTTTTAGGAGAGACTGATCCGGAATCGCCTTGTAATTCTAGCATGAAAGCACCTCCTGCGTATCCTTTATAGGCATGCGCTCCAGCTAAACCTCCATTAGCCTCCCCTACACTATGGCTGGTACGAATGATAATTTTCCCATCTGCTCCAGGAGCTATGTCAGTCCACTTGGCGACATAACCATCCGCATTGTGTCCTGTACTAAATTCCACGCTATCATCACTTACTTTCCACGCTCCATCAGAGCTAGCATAATTAAAACTATCTGCCCCTATAATTTTCCAGTTGGTTGTTCTCTCCGCATATCCTGCTCCTCCACCTCTCATAGCAGTGCCTGCAAAAACATATTTACGATTTGGATCTAATCCTTCTAGTATAAG
>SHAK01000096.1 GCA_004213515.1 Limisphaerales bacterium
TCTTTTTAGCCTTCATGAACATGACTTGAAGTCAATGTTGCGAGATGGTTCAAGTAATTCCAAATTAGAGTCTAGAATTAAAGACATCGTGCTTAAGAAAGAATCTGGGCACAGGATTGATAAACCAGAATTCATACAGCCAAAAAGAACAATGAGCTGCATTGGAGGTTAACACTTTTAATTAAAAATAATTTCCCAATAAATAACTATCTTGGTAAAAGGCTATTTATTTTTCTTTTATTTTTTAAATTTATATTTTTGTAATCTTCTACCTATTCGCCCGTGCCAAACTCGTATTGTTATTTGCATCATAAACTTCAAACTCTTCTTGATGCATGTTTTCTTCAGCCCTAAATGAAATTTTCACTAAATACCTTTTTTCCATATCAATAAAAATATCCTCATCTTCATTTCGCAGCCTCTCTAAAACAGTGGGATGAACATTAACTCTAAGATTAAAATCCGACTCCTGTTCGCGTCTCTGCTCAAATTGATCTCTTTTCTTTATAATTTCTCCAAGCTTTCTTTGAATATCAACACTCATGGTAAGAGCACTTTTTAATTTTCCTCGACCACTACAATGATCACAATCTGTATAAGCAGCATCCCTTACACTCTCTGATTGGCGCTGCCTTGTCATTTCCATTAAACCAAGATCTGATATTGGTAAAACATGCGTTTTTGACTTATCTTTTCGCAATCCATCACGCATACGATTATAAACTTCTCTTCTGTCACGAGGACCTTTCATGTCTATAAAATCCAACACTATAAGACCTCCAATATTACGTAATCTCAACTGACGGCAAATTTCATCAGCTGCTTCGATATTAACTCTTAGCAAAGTCTTATCCTGTTCTTTTTTATTATTACGCTTATTACGATGACTTCCTGTATTAACATCAATAGCTACTAATGCTTCTGTCTCGTCGATAATTATATATCCGCCACTAGGAAGAGATACTTGCCTCAAATATGCAGCCTCCAACTGCTTTGTTACTCCAAATCGATCAAATATTGGTTCCGAATAATTATAACGATGCACCTTCTCAATTGTGCGCTTAGAAACTCGGCCTATTAATTCTTTCACACGATCAGCTTCTGTTTGATTGTCGACTACTATTCTCTCTATATCTTCAGTTAAAACATCACGAACAGTTCGCTCAATTAGGTCTGGCTCTTCAAAAACGCAACTACCTCCTTTTTGATTATGGACACGTTCTGTAATCTGATTCCAAGATTCAATCAGCATTGCAAGATCCCTAATAAAATATGCCTTTCGCTGCCCCTCTCCAGCAGTTCGAATTATTATTCCCATTCCATCCGGGATATTAAGTTCACGAACGATCTTTTTTAAACGAGAGCGCTCTTCTTTGTTTTCAATTTTTCGAGAGACTCCAGATTGTTCAGAATTAGGTAACAAAACTAAAAACCTCCCAGGGAGAAGAACATTTGTTGTAACTCGCGGCCCCTTAGTACCAATTGGACCTTTCGTTACTTGCACAATTAACTCACTACCAGAAGGATATTTCTTTGGAATATCTTTGTTAGTAATTTTAGGTTTTGATTTTTTATTAGAACCCCGATCGACAACATCATAGGAGGAGTCAAGTGGACTTGGAATAATATCCCAATAATGAAGAAAAGCATTTTTATCATAACCAATATCAACAAAAGCAGCTTTTAAACCATCCTCTAAATTGCGAATCTTACCTTTATATATACTACCAACCATTCTCAAGTCATCAACCCTCTCAATGGTAAGATTTTCAAGTTGTCCTTTTACTATTACAGCTACGCGTGTTTCAAGTGATTCAGCATTTATTAAAACTTCTTTATGAGAATGTGTTATGGGTCGAAAAATTCCTTTTACTTTACTAACAAATTTCTTCGCAGTTCGATTTATCTTCTCAGAAACAGTTTTAGCCGGCTCTTCGGGAAGATCAACTGGCTTAAAATCTCTTTTACCCTTAGGGTCAAAAATTTTATTGGAACTTGTTTTTACAACTTTACCAGCCGCTTCCTCGTTATTCATTAGCCTCTGAGCCTTAGCTGATTCTAAGTCAGTATTAGGAGAAAGCCCATGGGCCTTATTCTCAGAACGAATAATTTCATTCTCATGCTGTTTAGTATTAAAAATTTCATCCTGAGCAGTCTTTACACTTTCAACATCTAAGCGTGCCTTAACTCCTGACCTACCGGAGCGACGGTTAAAACCACCGGCAGGCTTAAATCGCATTCCTCTTTTTTTGTTTCTTTTAAATGAATTATTATCTGACATTTGAATTAATATAAGTTTCTATGTGTTTTTACGTTTTGGAGGACAGCAATAGCCATAAGAGAGCTAAGAACAGACGACCCACCATAACTAAGCAATGGTAAAGGAATACCAGTAACCGGCATCAACCTCAGATGCATTCCGATATTTACAAAAACGTGGCAGAAAATCATAGCCACTACTCCCACAGCCAATAACTTACCAAGTCGGTCTCTCGCCTGATCAGCAATCTGCATCCCCTTCAAAAGAAGGATAGCATATAGCGATAATACAGCCATACTGCCTAAAAAGCCTGTTTCTTCTGAAATAACAGAAAAAATAAAGTCGTTATGCGCAACCCCTTTAGGAAGGTACCCCAAACGAGTTTGAGGCCCCTGCCCCCAACCTTTACCTATCAATCCGCCAGAACCAACTGAAATCTCAGCCTGGCGAATGTTATGAGTTCTGCTTCTCTGTAGTTTTTGAGCTTGTCTACGCTCTGCTGGAGTGGCATCCGCGGAAGCGAAATCTTTGTTAAAATATACTAATAAGCGATGGCGTTGATATTCATTTAAAGGAATGCGCCAATCATTAGGTGCATATAGAGCATTTAAAATAACAAAAACGGCCAAAAAACTAAAAAAACTCAAGAATTTAATCAAAAAACGAAGCCTCACTCCAGCAACAAACATCATAGCTGTTCCAATAGGAAAAAAAACTAGTGAAGAGCCAAGATCGGGTTGTTTTAATATCAACAAAAATGGTAAAGCAGTCATTCCAATTGCCTTAAAAAACACTCCAGGCATCAACATTTCTTCATTTGGTCTGGTTAAAAAATCAGCAAGAGCGAAGATAAATGCTAATTTGGCAAACTCAGATGGTTGAATAAGAGTAATACCAAGATCAAACCAGCGCCTTGCTCCAAATCGAACCTCACCAACTCCCGGTATTAAAACCAAAATAAGAAGTAAGATCGTAGCCCAATAAAAAGTCTGCGCATAACCAGATAATTTATGATAATCTATAATAATAAACAAAAAACCTGCTAAAATGCCAAAAAAATAAAAAATGACTTGGCGAAAAAAATAAGTATCAACTAAATCGTTAGTTTCATATTGTTCAACAGAAGCACTAAGAATAAAAATTGAACCAAATAGCATTAATCCGAAAAGACAAAATGCCATTAATAGATCAATACGAAGCTTACTTAAATGCGCCAAAACTAAATTCATAATCTTAAAGCTAATTTAGTTTCACCTTTGTTTTTATTTTTTTCTAATTTTTGAATCGCTCGATATACCTTACCTGCAATCGGCGCACAAATTTTTCCTCCCGATGCTCCGCTCTCAACCATTACTACGACCACATATTTTGGGGATTCAACTGGAGCAAAGGATACGAACCAAGTTATATGATCCATACGAAACAGACGGGATCCCGTTTTGGTGCTAAACTTTCCTGTTGGCACTTGTTTCTGCGCAGTTCCAGTTTTTCCACCAATTGAAATTCCACTTACTCTTGCTCCTCTTCCGCTACCATCCCGATCGTCTACATCAGCAAGCATCGCCTTATGAAGCAAAGAAACTGTTTCATCTTTAAGATTAAGGTTCTTTATAACTTTTCTTGGCACTTTAATTGAATGAAATTGATTGTTTTCTCTTAAAGAACTAACAGCTAGAAGAAGTCGTGGTTGGATGATCTCACCTCCATTAGCTATAGCTGATGTCATTACAGCCATTTGTAATGGCGTCACTGTTATTTCGCCCTGCCCTATACATAGATTAGCTACATCACCTGCAGCCCACCTATTCTTCTTACCGTATTGATTCAAGTTTTTGTACTCATTGTCTAAAGACGGAAAGTAACCGCTACCTTCTCTCACAGGACTTGCGAGTTTTTCTCCAGATATCGATATTGGACTAATTGTTTTTTTACCCAACATAAATTTATTGCCCCAATCTAATAAAATTTTTTTTCCTTGTAGCCACTGATCCGTTCGACCATCTGGGGTAAGTGCATAACGTATAAAATAGGAATTACTTGAAAGTTTAAATGCACGAATAAAATCATAGTCACCTGGAGGGGCTGTATCATCCAGGGAGTAGTTTGGATAAAGTTTTTCATTTCTAAAGAAACCTTGGTTAAATATTTTATTATTTGGGTTTTTAATAACTCCCTCTTCCAGATAAGCAATGGATGATATTATTTTAAAAATTGAACCAGGTGGGTAGGCAATATTACCACTCCCAGTAGCACGATTCACCCAACGATTTAGGCGGTTATCATTTAATTGAGAAATCTCATCATTTGAAAAGCCAGTAATAAATTTATTTGAATCAAACCCAGGCTTAGATACTAAAGCCAACAAATCACCGTTGTTTGGATCCATTACAATTATAGAACCTCGCGTTTCAGAACCATTAGATTTTAAAGCCTCTTCTGCTGACAACTGAATTTCTCGATTAATTGACAACCTAATATCCCTCCCGGATTCGGGCCACGCCCAAATATCCTCACTAGTTCGATAACTAATATTATTGACTCGAATAGTTTTAGCTCCAGCGTCTCCTCGTAGTAGAGCATCGTAAATCCCCTCAAGGCCATCTATACCGACATAATCAGGCAATCGGTAACGATATGAAAAAGGAACATCTTTACTATCTTTAGGACTATCATCTCGCCGCAAAAAACCAAGAGCATGAAAAGCCATGTCACCATTAGGATAAGTTCGGACTGGATTAACTGATAAACCCACTCCTGGAAGCCCATGAATTAATTCAACAAATTTAGCAACTTGAACAGGTGATAGATCCTGCATAACAGATAAAGGCATATAAAGCCTCTGTTCATAATGTTTGTGGAAGCGACTTTGGTTTAGAACCATTGGATTACCAACCCGCATGCTTACTTGCATTGTTAAATTACTGACAACTTGATAACGAGCTTCTTTTCCAAGCTTGAGCTGATCAAGTCGATTCATTTTTCGATCTTTTTTAAGTCTAAAATAATGCTCACGAAACAGAGCTCTTAATTCATCTATATAAATATGAACATCAAACCTTAAACGATTTACTGCCAGTGGTTTATCATTTCTATCAAGAATTTTCCCACGAGTAGCGGGTAATCTTATGGCTCTGACTGACTGATTCTCCTGACGAATTTGAAATCTATCACCAGCAGAAATCTGAAGTATCCATAATTTAGAAGACAGCAAAAGAAAGCAGCATAAAATGAAAAGTACTATTAATTTGATTGGTATATCCTTGCTTCTAATTTGATCAAAAATAAACATAGGATCTAATAATTCTTCCCTCTTACAATTTGACGATTATTATTTCTCCAATTATTTGGCTCATATGAGGAATGAGAAAACAAACTTTTAAACCATTTATGCAGTAGATAAAAAAACGGGACAGCTAAGCCACAAAAAAATGCATTTAACATAGCAAAAAAAAACATTCCCCAACCAATCAAAGGATTAAATGAAAGCAATTTTAAAAGAGTTAATTGCAATAAAAAAACAAGCAGTCCACCTAGAATACCAAGATAAATTTGAGCCATAAATTCTACGGCCATGATTTTCTTCCGAAAGCAAAATACAATCCAACCTACAAGAAATAATGGAAAAATACTCATTCCAAAAGGATTTGCAGAAAGACTGTCTAACCAAAGACCAGACATTAAAGCTATGGAAGAAACATATCCAGCACCCATAGTAAGACCTACAAAAACCATCAAAGCTGGTGTGAGATCAGGCTGAAAACCCAACCAAAGCCTTGGCACTTGCCAGTGCGATTGCAGGAAAATTAAAAAATATACTCCTAATAGCAAAACAAGCATTTTATTAAATCTTAAAGTCATGCTCAAAATTTAGTTAAAACACGAACTTCTTCTAAACGAGTTAAATCAGAAAAAATTTTAATATTTGCTTCCAAATATAAACCATTTCTAGAAATCCAGGAATCCTCAACTAGACCAACTGGAATCTCTTTAGGAAACGCACCTCCTAAACCACTAGTAACTACTGTTTGCCCAGGTCTTATCTCGATATCATTAGGCAAATAAGTTAATTCGACGACACGATAATTAGAATTAAACTGTCGAGGAGAAACAATTCCACCTTGCTGACGCGAAGATTTTATTAGAGCTGAAAAACGACAATTAG
>SHAK01000097.1 GCA_004213515.1 Limisphaerales bacterium
AGGCGAAGGTAAAAAGCGTGATCGGTTTAGTGATGCTAAGCCGAGTAGGCGACGTGTGACTAGTAAGTCTAAGGAAGGCTATGAAGGTGAACGTTTTTATGAGATCTTTTTAAAGGGTAATGCCAAGCCGAGTAGACGACGTGTGACAAGTAAGTCTAAGGATGGCTATGAAGGCGAAGGTAAAAAGCGTGATCGTTATGAAGATAGTAAACCGAGCGATCGCTTTGTTGTGGATGAATCTAAGGATGGGTATGAAGGCGAGGGTAAAAAGCGTGATCGGTTTAGAGATAGAAAGCCACGTCGACGTCGTGTAGCTGATAAATCTTTTAAGAAAGAAACACGATTCGAAGAAAAACCACGTTTTCGGAAGCAGCTGGAACCAATGGAGGCTATTAAGATGGAAGGCTTATTTGGTACTTTAATTCCGCAGGTCCAACATGCTTTAAGAAAAGAAGGCTATACCGTTCCAACCCCTGTTCAGTCCCAAGCGATACCACCTCAAGTAGAAGGGAAAGACTTATTTGGTAGTGCACAAACTGGTACCGGAAAGACTGCAGCTTTTACTATTCCTATGTTACAAGAGTTAGCAAATAATTCAGAAATGCCAGAAAGAAGGCAGCCAAGAGCATTGATTCTTGCGCCAACTCGAGAACTTGCTGCTCAAATTGGGGATAGTATTGAAACATATAGTCATTTTTTAGATGTATCTTGTGCTGTTATATTCGGAGGTGTTAGTCAAAGACCCCAAGAGAAAGCATTAAATCATGGTGTGGATATTGTTGTGGCGACCCCCGGTCGTTTACTTGATTTGATGGGCCAGAGATGTATTGACTTAAATCAGGTAGAGACTTTTATTTTGGATGAAGCTGATCGAATGCTTGATATGGGTTTCATTCCTGACATTGAAAGGGTAATTGCTCAATTACCGAACGACCGCAGAAATGGTTTTTTCTCTGCTACAGTGCCTAAGGCTGTTGAGGATTTAGCAGGAAAGATTTTGGTTAATCCGGTTCGTGTTACTATTGATCCTGAAAAGCCAACAGTTGAAAAAATTGATCAAAAAGTTCTTTATGTGGATCAAAGTAAAAAAGATGAGCTTCTCATTGATTTAATTCGTAAACGTAAAATTAATCGGGCTATTGTTTTTGCTAAAATGAAATATCGTGCAAGCCGAATTTGCGAGCAGCTTGATCGAGCCGGAATTTCATCTGCCCCAATACATGGTGATAAGTCACAAGCTGCAAGAACACGTGCTCTTGCAGAGTTTAGAAGTGGTAAAATCAAGGTTCTCGTGGCAACCGATATTGCGGCTCGAGGTATTGATGTTGACAATATTACCGATGTTTTTAATTACGATGTGCCGGTTGAGGCGGAGACTTATGTTCATAGAGTTGGCCGTACAGCTAGAGCCGGAGCAGAAGGGCATGCATGGACTTTTTGCAGTAAAGATGAAGCTGATTTATTGCGTGAAGTAGAGAATTTTATAAAGAAAAAAATTCCTGATGAAATCGATCATGAATTCCATCGTGAATCTATTTTAAATGCTGTTAGAACATTTAAGACCTCTCGTCGGAAGCAGGCTCAAAAGAAGAATAAAAAGAAAAAGCCTAAGCAATGGGCTTTGAAGCGTAAGCCTCGCTCACTGAAAGATCTTTCGGATTGAAAAGATAACAATTAATTTAGGTTATGAGCTTTTCAGCGCTTGGCCAAATGCTAAATCTTGCCTAGCTTTTTTTTGTGGAAATACCCCCAGATTATCATATGCACACCCCTCTTTGTCGTCATGCGGAGGGTGAGCCAACTGAGTATGCTGCTCAGGCAGCTAAGATCGGTTTATATGAAATAGGATTTACTGAGCATGCTCCTATGCCTGGAGACGATTTTGATAACTGGCGAATGCTTGAAAGTGAAATGGATCTTTACCATGAAAAATTAGATCATGCTGAGAAAGAAAACCCGGAAATTAATATCCTTCGTAGCTTAGAGGTTGATTACCTTCCGGGTTATACCGAATGGATTAAGAGCTTATCCAAATGCTATGAATGGGATTATTTGATTGGATCTGTGCATTACCTTGAGGAAAAATGGAGTTTTGACCATCCTGACCATTGTGAAGCTTGGGTTGGAAAAGATTTAAAGACCGTATGGGCAGAATATTATACTCGCTTAATTGAGTCTGTTGAAATAGGGATTTTTAATATAATTGGTCATTGTGACTTAATTAAGATCTTTGGTCATCGGCCTGATTTTGACTTGGCACCCCTATGGATACCATTCCTAGAAGAAGTTAAGAGACAGGATATTGCAATTGAGATTAATACCGGGGGAATTAAGAAGCCTTGCAGTGAGATGTATCCTGAACCAGCGTTATTAGAAATTGCTGCAAAAATGCAAATTGGAATTACTTTTGGTTCAGATGCTCACAAACCGAAGCGAGTAGGTGAGAATTTTGATGCAGCAATTGAATTAGCTAAGCGCAGTGGATTTACTCATTATCGAAGGTTTTTGAAAGGTGAGTTCGAGTCGGTGCCGTTTTGAATTGAAAAACGATGATTTATGTTTCCAAATGTCTGCCATGAGTAATGTCTATGAAGGTTCGGTTTATGTCGTTAAGGATAATATCGATACTGATCAAATAATACCTGCACAGTACCTTAATCTTGTTCCAACGATTGCTGAAGAGTACCAAAAACTTGGAAGCTTTGCTTTAATCGGCTTACCGGAAGCCCTTTACCCTGATCGATATGTGAAAGATGGAGAATTGAATTCAGATTATACTATTGTTGTTGCGGGGCGTAATTTTGGCTGTGGTAGCTCTAGAGAGCATGCTCCAATTGCCTTAGGTTCCGCTGGATGTAAAGTGGTTTTAGCGGAAAGTTTTGCCCGTATTTTCTTCCGTAACTGTGTGGCTACTGGAGAGCTTTATCCCTGTGATATTAGTGAGCGCCTTTGTGAAGTATTAAATACTGGAGATAAGGTGCGTGTTGATTTGGATGAGGGAAAAGTAACAAACAAATCAACTGGTGCTGAATATTCTATTAAGCCGTTGGGTGAGGTGAGACCGGTGATTGATGCTGGGGGGCTTTTTAATTTTGCTCGTCAAAACGGTATGATCTCAAATTAAACTAAACTTTTAATCTCTCTATTTCTGATGTCTGAAAAAGAACCAACACGCGTTGTCGTTGGGTTGAGCGGAGGTGTAGATTCATCTGCAGCAGCGTCATTGTTAGTTGAGCAGGGATTTGATGTCATTGGCATCACCCTAAAGGTTTGGCCGCAGGATTGTGTTTCTCGTGCGGAGGATAAGTGTTGCGGTCCTCAGGCTGTGATGGATGCGCGATCTGTAGCGGATAAGCTAGATATTCCATATTATTTAATTGATGAGTCTAAAGAGTTTCAAAGTGAAGTTATAGACTACTTTGCGGCAGAGTACAAAGCTGGGCGCACACCAAATCCGTGTGTAATGTGTAATGAGAAGTTAAAATTTGGTAATTTGATTAACCGTGCAAAAAAATTAGGTGCTGAATATGTAGCTACAGGTCATTATGCTCGGTTAGAGAAACGTAACGGACGTATTGTTATGTTGCGTGGTAAGGATCTGCATAAGGACCAGACTTATTTTTTGTTTTCACTGGGCCAAGAACAGTTAGCTCACATGATGTTTCCACTAGGGGAATTACAGAAAGCTGAAACGCGTGAAGTAGCTCGTTGTGTGAGTCTTAAGACAGCAGAAAAACAAGAAAGTCAGGAGATCTGCTTTGTCCCTGATAAAGACTACAAAAAATTCCTTACTACTGCTGGTTTAGTTGATGAGCATCAGGGCGAGATTGTTAATTCTCAAGGTCAGGTATTGGGGGTCCATGATGGAATAGAATTTTACACCATAGGCCAACGTAAAGGTCTTGGTATTTCTTCTCCAAAACCAATGTATGTAATTGAATTGGACCCGAAAAGAAATCAGGTCGTTGTTGGAGGAGAAGAAATGTTACTGAGGACTGAATTTTATATTGATCGCTGTAATTGGATCCCATTTGAGAAGCTCGAATCCCCAATCGAGGCTTTGGCTGCTATAAGGTATAATCATCCGGGAGCAAATGCCAGTGTTGAGCCAGTTGATAATGGTAAGGCACTTGTTAGACTTCACGAACCACAACGAGCCATTACCCCAGGACAAGCTTGTGTGTTTTATCAGGACGATTTAGTTGTCGGTGGTGGATGGATAATGCGATAATTAAGTATTCTATAAGTTTGTTTTTTTTGTAAACAATGGTTTTTCTGCTGCAAAATGAAATACAAAAGGATTGCCGTCTGGATGTGATTATGGCTTTATTCCCGGCCCTGACGCTCAGGAAAGCTGCCCGTAATGGGGGGCTGATGCGCCAAAAGAGCCCATGCTTCCTTGGTACCTACTTTAAATGAATTTAGTTCGAGTAAATGTGCGCTACTCGGGAAGAGTCCAGGGGGTAGGGTTCCGATACATAGTGAAATCACTTGTCCCGGGATACGAGGTTTTAGGTACAGTTAAGAATTTGCCTGATGGACGGGTTGAAATGGTTGCTGAGGGTCAGCAGGTAGAGTTGGAAGATTTTCTCCAAGCAATTCGTGACTCTGGTTTGCGTCGAAACATACAAGACGAAGAGTTGGTATGGGGTGAAGCAGAGGATAAATTTAGGGGATTTAACATTATCGGATAAGTTCCGGTTATTCGAATGAAGTACGCTTTAATAGCTGATATACATGCCAATCTTGAAGGACTCGAGGTAGTCTTAGATGATGCTCAGAAGAACAATTGTACGCACTACGTTTGTTTGGGTGATGTCGTGGGTTATAACCCAAATCCAGTTGAGTGCATGAACATTGTACGTGAAATGGAGATGCCTTGCATCATGGGAAATCACGATGAGTACTGCGGCGGAACAACTGATTTAACAGGTTTCAATCCGCATGCCAGTCATGCTATCCAGTGGACTCGAGAGCAATTATCTGAGGAACAACGAGATTGGTTGCGTCGACTAAAGTATCTTCGAATGATTGCTAACTATACAATTGTACATGCGACACTCGACGGTCCAAAACGCTGGGGATATGTTTTGAGTAAACTTGATGCCGCTTCTAGTTTTACATACCAAAATACTGGCGTGTGTTTCTTTGGTCATACACATGTTC
Organism: Limisphaerales bacterium; assembly: GCA_004213515.1. GTDB lineage: Bacteria > Verrucomicrobiota > Verrucomicrobiia > Limisphaerales > UBA1096 > UBA1096. The sequence goes on from SHAK01000097.1 coordinate 5,167, forward strand.
CTTTAGCATTTGTTAGAGAACAAAATTCTGTTACTGGGGGAAAATATGATAAATTCACAGTAGAAAAGGGCAAAAAATATTTTGTGAACGTCGGGAGTGTTGGGCAGCCACGTGATGGTGACCCACGTGCCGGTTATGTAATTTATGATCTCGAAGCCGGTACAATTGAATTGCGTCGACTCGAGTATGATATTGAAAAAACCCAAGCCAAAATTCTGGAGGCTGGACTTCCAGATAGATTGGCGAACAGGTTAGAATCAGGCAGGTAGTAATCTGCCTCCAATTGTTCAACCGCAATGGCGGTTTGTCTATAGGACATATCAAAACAGCTCATGCACAAGCTGAAACAAATTTTTACATTCATTGCTCCTTACTTAAAGCCGTACTGGGGCCGTCTGTTGGCAGGGTTGTTTTTTGGTGTTCTTTTTGGAGTTTCTAATGGTCTTGTGCTTTGGGCCACAAAGTTGCTACTGGACCGTTTGGATCCGCAAACTGTTGATGCGGTGGTGGGCGCTAATGCCCAAGTAGCTGGGAACTGGTTTACTGGCACGGCTGCGACTATTCAAACTAATGTATTGAGTGTTCTTGATCCTTGGTTGCCGAGAATGGGTGATGAACTGACTTGGATGCAGATTATTGGTGGTTTGTTGATTTTTCCGCTCTTAGTTGGGTTTCGTGGTTCCACTAAATTTCTAGGAGCCTATTGTCTGGCATGGGTAAGTGAGCGAGTAATCAATGATCTTCGTGTTGCGGTCTTTAGAAACCTTAGCCGCTTGTCGATTCGATTTTTCAATAAATCTACTACCGGAGATTTAATCACTCGAATAAATGGAGATGCTCTGTTGTTGCAGACATGTCTTTCATCTGGGGTTGGCCACCTTGTTGCAGAACCTGTAGCGGTTATAAGTGTGTTCACGGGTTTGTGTCTAATTGACTGGCAATTAACCATGAGCATTTTAGTGCTTTTTCCGATCTGTGTGGTGCCAATCATTTTTTTTGGTAGAAAAGCC
>SHAK01000098.1 GCA_004213515.1 Limisphaerales bacterium
GAGGTGATGAAATGTTTTTTTTAGACTATGTAATTGGTGATGAAATATTTCCAGTGTTTTAATATAATTACTTACTTCTTCTTTTCTCGAGAAATTGTGAATCAATTATTTTAGAAATCTTATTTATCAAAGTTATTTTTATGATGCAATGAACCTATAGTTGTTCACATTTGCGTAACACGCTTGCCGATTTAGTGATCTCAATTTAGTGTCTTTTCCCATGTCTGGATTGGTGTCTAAAGCCATACTTGCACTCGAGGATGGGACTGTTTTTAAAGGTCAAGCGTTTGGCGCAACTGAATCTGTTGCTGGAGAGGTGTGCTTTAACACCTCTATGACAGGATATCAGGAAATTTTAACAGATCCTTCGTATAAGGGGCAGATTGTCACTATGACTTATCCGTTAATTGGTAACTATGGGGTTAACGATCAAGATATAGAATCGTATCAATCGCATACTAGTGGTTTTGTTATTCGCGAACTTTCTCCCGTTGTAAGTAACTACCGTTCAGATTGCTCACTTAATGAGTATATGGTCAAAAATAATATTCCTGGAATACAGGGAATAGATACTCGAGCATTAACAAAAAAACTTCGTGTTAGAGGATCTATGAACGGTTATTTGACTACGGAACAAGATGTTTCTGAAGAGGAAGCTTTGGAAAAAGCTCGGGATTGGCCCGGTTTGATTGGAATAGACTTTGTAAAAGAGGTAACCCATAAGTCTGCTTTTGAATGGGATCAGCAGGATCAAGTTAGTGCCGCATTTCGATTGCCTCATGGTCCAACGGAATTGGATGGGCGTATCCAGCGGAAGGATTTGCCTGCTGCAGAGATTCCCATTGTTGCTTACGATTTTGGCGTTAAATATAATATTTTAAGAATGTTGAGACAGCAAGGGTTCAAGGTGATAGTTTTGCCTGCTAATACTCCGGCCGAAGAAGCTTTAAGATATAATCCTGCTGGGATCTTTTTATCTAATGGGCCAGGAGATCCATCTGCCGTTTCATACGCAGCGCAGGCGGTTGCTGAATTGATTAAAAAAGGTTTACCTATCTTTGGTATTTGTTTGGGACACCAAATTCTAAGTCTTGCGATGGGAGGAAAGACTAGTAAACTGAAATTTGGTCACCGTGGAGCTAATCATCCTGTAAAGGATTTAGATTCAGGTCGTGTTGAAATCACTTCTCAAAACCACGGATTTACTGTTGATGCAGATTCTTTACCTAGTGAAGTTACTGTGAATCGAATAAATCTTAATGATCAAACAGTCGAAGGGTTGCGTCACAAAAACAAACCAGTGTATTGCGTTCAATATCATCCTGAAGCTTCTCCAGGTCCTCACGATTCTAGCAATATGTTTAATGAATTTCGACAGCTTGTCGAAAAGCATGCTTAATTTTTTAAAAGTTGAGATTATAAAAAAAGCAGGGTATGTGACCCTGCTTTAAATTATTCTTAAAATAACTAATTTTTATTAAGCTGCGCTATCTTTTACTCCTTCTGCTTTAGCATCATCAGCAGTGCTTTCAGGAAGAGGGTTGCTGCTTTCGACTCTAATCTTAAGCGTCGTGCTAACATCAGAGTGTAAGCGTATTTCTACATTATGGTCACCGATGGTACGAATAGGTTCTTCGATATGAAGCTTTTTGCGTTCAATTTTAACATCAAATTGTTGTTTAAGTTGATCAACTATATTAGATGCAGTAACTGAACCATACATTTTGCCATTGTCTCCTGTCTTCGCTTTAATAATAAGCATTAGATGCTTGAAGCCTGCCGCTAGTTCTTTTGCATCTTTTGCTTCTAGTAACTCTCGTTCCTGCCTCTGTTTGCGAAGCGCTGCTAAGTGACGTTCATTGCCTTGTGTAAGTGGAATAGCCAGTCCTTGAGGAAGTAAATAATTACGGGCGAAGCCAGTAGCTACATTGACTTGATCAGATTCAGCTCCTAATCCTTCTACGTTTTTTATTAAAATTACGTTGGTCTTTGCCATGTTTAATTTTGTTTATTAGTTTTCTTTAAAATGGGACATCATCGTCAGATGGGCCGTCTTCAAATGGGGGAACTTCTGAAGTTGGTGGAGGTGCGGTAGCTTGAGAGGGGGGAGTGTTGCCACTATTTTGTCCTCCTCCTCCGACGAAAGAAAATTTTTCAAGTATTACACCTAGCTTACTTCGGTTTTGTCCTGTGTTTTTATCTTCCCACTGGTCCAGCTTTAGGCGCCCTTCAATTAGTATTGGACGACCTTTTTGCATATATTGACCTAGTGTCTCTGCTTGTTTTCCAAATGCATCAACATCAACAAATGTAGTTTCATCTTGCTGTTGTCCTTCAGCGTTTCGCCAACTACGGTTAACAGCTAGTCCCAATTTGGCTACAGCTGTACCCTTTGGTGTATAGCGTAACTCCGGGTCCCTTGTAAGGTTTCCCATGAGTATAACTTTATTGAAACTGGCCATGTGGAGATATTAACTGAGATCGATGATGAAAATCAACTGTCTTCAGTCCTGTTTTATAATCAATACTCTGAAAATATCTTTAATTTTCAGTAAGCGTTTTTTTAATTCCCCTGTATTATTTGGTCCACTTTCGAATCCGACCTCTAAGTAATAACCATTAGGGTTTTTTCGATTAGCAACGCGAGAAAACTCTTTAAGCCCGTCTGAATTGAACTCACCGGCTTTGCCGCCACTAGATTCAATTTCAGCTGTGATTAGACTCTGTAGTTCCTCAACGGTGTTTTCACGTCCCGTTTCTCTAAGGATGATCGTTCCTTCGTATTTCGTCATCTGTTTCTTCTTTATTTTTTTGGGGAATAATCCCCGTTATAATTGTTCATAGCAGTTTGGATATTTTGATTAATCCAGCAAATAAGTTGTTTGCTGGCAATCATAATCATCTTTTCCACTTGATCTATTTCATCTTGTTTAAATTTGCTTAATACAAAACCTGAAACCTTTTGTTTTAGGTCAGGTCGCCCAATTCCAACTCTTAATCTAGGAAAGCTTTTTGTTCCTAAATCCTCAATTATAGATTTGAGTCCTCGGTGCCCACCATTCCCTCCATTAGGTCTCATTCTAATTGATCCTAGTGGTAAGTCTAAGTCATCCACTACAACCATAATTCGTTCTGAATGAATCTTATGATATCCAGCCAATGTTGCTACTGTTTTCCCACTCAGATTCATGTAACTTTGAGGCTTGGTGAGTAGGATGTTTTTCTCACCCAGATCTCCTTTTGCCAAGTGCGTGGAGAATTTTTTATTCTCCTGCCATTCAAATCTAAAATGCTTGGCTAACTGTTCAAGTATCATGAACCCGATATTGTGTCGGGTGTTGGCATACTCCTTGCCAGGATTGCCTAAGCCCACAATAAGGAAACTTTTTTCCATAAATGGGTTATCTCAAAGAACAAAACGAATCATTCAATTCGTTGTTCAAAAAAATCAATCTTCCTTCTTTACTTCAGCTTTGTTTTCTTCGGCTGAAGAATCTTTGTCATCTGATTCATTAGCCTTGGCTGTAATACGGGAAGCAGCCACAGCTACTACTCGACCTTGAGGCTTGCCTACAGCAGTGACTCCTTCAGGTAGAGTTAGTTCATTAAGAAGAATAGCTTCTCCAACTTTTAGGTGGCTTGTGTCTATTTCAATTGTTTCAGGGATGTCTACAGCTTTGCCTCTTAAGGTCAGATTATGAGACATAGTTTGCAAAATGCCACCAACTTTTACTCCTTCTGGTGTTCCAGAGGTGTTAAGAGGTATTTGAGCTGTTATAACGCTTTCATCACTTAATCGACGAAAATCCACGTGGATACATAATCTTGAAATAGGGTCTTTCTGTAAATCCTGAACGAGAGCCATGCTTTTACTGCCGTTAATTTCTAGCTCAACTAGGAAATTTTTTGCTTCAGTTTCCTTTATGGCTTTCTCGAATTGGATAGATTCCAATTCAATATTTTTTGGATCTCCAATACCGTATAGAACTCCAGGTAAAAGACCTGAATTTCGGAGTTTTTTGCTTCCAGTTGACTTAACTAATTCTCGCTCATTGGCGGCTAAAGAGATCGCTTTCATCTATTAATAATATACAAAATATCTAAAAATATTTCCCAGAAAGTTTCAGGTAGTGCGTGCTCCCTTAAAACGAAACAGTGAATTCACTGAGGAGTTGTTATGAATTCTCTGAATTGCTTCACCTAACAAATTAGCAACAGACAGAGTGTTCACGTTCAGCCCCTCAATTTCAGGGCGGGGAACGGTATCAGTTGTTATTAGTTCGTCAATACAAGAATTTTTAAGTCTGTCGATACCCAAATCATTGAGAATTGCATGGGAAACGCATGCTCGGACGCTTTCTGCTCCTTCCTCTTTTAGGATTGCCGCTGCGTTTACAAGAGTGCCTGCAGTTTCGGTAATATCATCTACCAAAAGAGCGCGTTTACCCTTAATATCTCCAATAATACCAATTGATTCTGTATTGGTGGCACTTGTTCTGCGCTTAGCTACTATAGCTAAATCTGCATTGAGCATTTCAGAATATGCATGCGCCATTTTCAATCCGCCTACATCTGGGCTAACAACTACCAGATCGTTATGTTTGCTATACTTAAGATAGTCGAAGATGACGGGAGATGCGTAGAGATGGTCAACAGGAATATCAAAAAAACCCTGAATCTGTTGAGCATGCAAATCCATAGTTAGAATTCTATTTGCTCCAGCCGCTACTAATAAGTTGGCCACCAACTTGGCTGAAATAGGAACACGAGGCTGATCTTTTCGATCCTGCCGAGCATATCCATAAAAAGGCATAACTGCTGTTATTCGATCCGCACTAGCTCTTTTAAGAGCATCAATAATTATAAATAGCTCCATTAGGTGATGATTTGTCGGGGGGCAGGAAGACTGAACGACAAATACGTCTTCTCCACGAACATTCTCTTCAATTTTTGCGAATGTTTCTCCGTCAGGAAATGCCTTGAGCATTATTTTTCCGGGCTCGATACCTATTGTAGTACAAATAGAATCAGCCAAGGGGCGATTTGAATTGCCAGCGAATATTTTCAATTCTTTTTAGTCTAGGTTCAGGAAACTAATTTCTATTGTTTATAATTTGCAATAGGCAGGAAAAAGTATCAATAAAGCATAACCAATCAAGAGCTTTCAGGCGAAATGGAATTTTTTTTGATATGAAATAATTTAAAATGGGAAAAACTAAAACTGTTTAAGAAATCTCTGATCGTTTTCATAAAATAGCCTTATGTCAGTTATACCATAACGAATCATTGCAATACGCTCTATTCCAAAACCAAACGCCCAGCCGCTCCATTTTTCAGGATCGTATCCGACATTTTCGAAAACTTTTGGATGGACCATGCCGCAGCCAGCAATTTCGAGCCATTCTTTACCCATTTTGCGGACAAGGGGGCTACTAAAGTCGATTTCCAAACTTGGTTCAGTATAGGAAAAATAATGTGGACGAAAACGAAGTTTTACTTCTTTGCCTAGTAGTTCTTTAAATACAAATTCTACGGTGCCTTTGAGATCGCTTACTGTAACGTTTTTGTCCACGTATAGTCCTTCAATCTGATGGAATGTTGGATTATGAGTAGCATCAGCTGTATCTCGACGATAAACCCGTCCAGGAACGATGATTCTGATAGGGGGAGGGGTTTTCTCCATTACTCTAATTTGCACTGATGAGGTGTGAGTTCGAAGTAATGGTCGTTCTTTTGTATTAATATAAAAAGTGTCTTGAGTATCTCGTGCGGGGTGGTCAGCTGGTGTATTTAGTGCATCAAAACAATAATATTCAGATTCAATTTCTGGACCATCTGCAACTGCAAACCCAATTTTTCTAAAGCTATCAACAATATCCTCTGTTACTTTGGAGAATGGATGTTTTTTGCCTAGAGGGCGACGCCGGCCGGGCGAGGTAAAATCATTTGCTAGCTTGGGAGAAGCTTCTATGGCTTCTAATT
>SHAK01000099.1 GCA_004213515.1 Limisphaerales bacterium
AAGTGGCTGCTGAGCATGTCGGAAGTGCAACGCGTTTTCCTTCCATTACAGCAGGGATCGATTCAGGTACAAACATGGTGTGGAAGCGATCCGGAGTTAGTGTTCCGCCTATCAATAATCCGGCACAGCTTTTTAGGGCATTATTTGTTGATCAGGATAACGCCAGCCGGGTAATGCAACGTAAAGTTTTACTACATCGCTCCAGCGTTCTGGATGCTTTACGTGAATCAGCAAAAACATTGAATGGAAAACTTGATGCCTCCGATCGTGATAAGCTTGATCAGTATCTTACATCGGTAAGGGAAGTGGAGCGACGTTTGCAAATGTCCCGTGAGTGGTTGGATAAACCCAAACCAAAATCTCCCATAAAAACTATCGGACAGGCAGAGCGACAGCATATTGAAGAGATGCCTCTATTATGTGATCTCTTGGCTTTAGCTTTGCAGACTGACTCAACCCGCGTGACAACTTTTGAAGTGCCTATTTCCTTTCGAACCTCAGAATTAAATGTGGGAGGATACCATAGTCTTTCTCATCACAGTAAATCAGAGGATCGGCTTGGTCAGTTGCAGAAAGTTGAGAAATACTGGATGGAACAGTTCGGTTTTTTCTTAAATCGCTTAAAGGAAAAAAAAGTTTTTAATGATACTTTAGTAGTGCTGGGAAGTGGCATGAGTGATGGTTCCCGTCATAGTAATCGTGACCTGCCGGTTTTACTAGCGGGTGGAGGAATAAAACATGAGGGGCATTTGATTTGCCCAGCTGAGGGGTCTAAGCGAATCCCGCTTTCTAATCTCTTATTGTCCACCTTACAATGGTTTGGTTGTGATCGCGAAAGATTTGGTAAAAGCACAGGTGCTTTTTCACCCATGCAAATTTCATGAAATGTTTCTGCTTAGTCTTTGCTCTATTTATTTTTAGCTTTCCAGTACGTGCGGAGCTACCACGAACTTTTCTCAAAACTCATTGCATCAAATGTCATGGTCCTGAAAAGCAGAAGGCTAAACGCCGGTTTGACCAATTGCCCTCAAATATAACAAAACTTGAAGAGTTGGAAGTATGGCAGGAGATTTTAGATCAACTAAATTTGAGAGATATGCCGCCGAAAGAGGAGAAGCAGCCGCCAAAACCGGAATTGCTATCCGCGATCAGGAACATTACTGGATCGATTACTGAAGCACATCACAGATTAGCTGATAAAGGCCATAACACTGCCTTGCGTCGGATAAATTCTTGGGAGTATCGACATACTATTGGTGATTTATTTGACCTCAATGTTAGTGCTTGGAATCCCACAGAAGATTTTCCACCAGAAGCAAAAATTGATGGTTTTGATAACAACAGAGATGGGTTGGTTACATCGGGTTTATTGCTAAACCATTATCTGAACACTGCCACCGAAGCCGTCAAACGGTCTACACGCTTTGAACCCAAACCTGAAATAAAGGCTTACGCTCAAAAATCACCATTTTATTTTAACGGAAAAGAAGCCAATAAATTACCCAAGCTATTTAAAGTAGATCGGTTTCGATTTATTCCCGAGACTCCATATACAGATCTATATGGCCGGCACTACCGCGGCGGGCATATTGGTTTTCGACCGCTGGTCAATCAGGGAGTGGCGCATAGTGGCTTTTACAAGATCCGTGTGAGGGCTGCAGCTTTGGATCGCACCCATGATTACGGCAAAACCATCGATGACTTTCGCAATGGGGATCCCCTAATTATGGAAATTTCCGCAGTGGACCGACGGGGCAGCGTGACGAGTACGGGCAATGTATCTAGTGAACGTTCTCTGGCTATGGTGGAATTGATCAATGAAAAGCCTCGGTGGTTTGAGTGGGATGTCTATATGGAGAAAGGGTATGAACCGGAGGTTCGTTTTCGGAACGGCACCTCGGCAACCAAGCGAATGATCCGCTTGCTCATCAATGATGCTGATAAGCATTCAGAGTTTAAACCATTTGCGGAGCTTCAAGCTGCAGGAGAAAACGGCTATGCAAAAAGCCACGGCGTGCTGAAGGCTTATCGCGGCCCTAAACTGCGTATATGGGAGATTCAGATTAGTGGGCCTTTTGTTAAGAATTGGCCTCCTAAGGGACATAAAATAATGTATGGGGCATTAAAACCTAAAGATCTTAATCGTAAAAACATACGAGAATGTCTTAGTACCTTTGCTCAAAAGGCGTTTCGCCGGCCTTTATGGCAGGGTGAATTAAATCCGATTGAGTCAATGGTTAACAAAAAGCTAGGAGAGGGCTTAGCACCGCTACAAGCTCTGCAGCTTGGATTTCAAACGATTCTTTGTTCAACACCTTTTCTTTATCTCGATGAAAATAAAGGGCAATTGAATGATTATGCTCTAGCTTCACGCCTCTCCTACTTTCTGTGGTCTTCTGCGCCTGACAACGAGCTACTAATTCTGGCTAAAAAAAACAAATTAAGTAGATCGGTTGTATTAAGGAATCAGGTTAAACGTATGTTGCGTAATCCAAAATCCAACCGTTTTATAAATAACTTCATTCGTATTTGGTTGAGCTTGGACAACTTGGGTGAAATGCCTCCCTCAAAGGATTTTAAGGTCTATTATCGGGATAATCTTGAAGTAGCCATGCGTAGTGAAACTCAAAATTTTTTTAGACATATTCTTGATCATAATCTATCAACACAAGAATTTCTGAATGCAGATTATAGTTTTCTTAATCGCGAACTTGCTCTTCATTATGGCATTGAAGGTATTGAAGGGAATCATTTGAGGAGGGTGTCACTTAAGGGCACAACTCGAGGGGGGCTCTTGGGGCATGCTTCTTTCCTGACCGCTTCAGCCAACGGGGTGGATACTTCACCAGTAGTTCGTGGAATCTACGTGTTGGAAAAGCTTTTAAACTATACCCCTCCACCTCCACCTGATGACGTGCCAGATATTGAGCCTGACATTCGCGGAGCAGAAACCATCCGTGAACAACTTGCCAGACATCGTGAGATTTCCACTTGCGCTGAATGCCATCGCAAGATTGATCCCTTTGGTTTTGCTTTGGAAAATTTTGATGCAATTGGCCATTGGCGCAATAAATACAGCAAAAACATGTCTATTGATGCCTCGGGCGAGTTGCCCAGTGGCGACTCCTTCTCAACGGTTATTGAATTCCGAAAGCATATCCTCAAACGGGAAGACCAATTCACTCGAAGCCTGACCGAAAAACTCATTACCTACAGCATCGGCCGCAAACTGGACCCCACCGACCGACCTACTGTCGATAGAATCCTTCTCGAAATGAAACAGAGAAAAAAAGGCCTAGCCGATCTGATTGAAGAGGTAGTGTTGAGCGAGGCATTTACCAAAAACTAACGGCCTTTTTATTTTAACAAAAAGAACTCATCTTTAAAGATGACAGTAAGACAGTTGAAAAATCGAGATCTAAAAATAAGCCTTTTTTCATTTATATTCTAAGTCTAGCTTAAGTCCCTCTATGCAAAATGCACTGATCGCTGCAATACTTGTGACGGTATCCGCCGGCAAGGACAATGCCCTGCATCTTTATGAACTTCATCCCGACTCCAACAAACTTGAGCAACACGAGAAATACGACCTTCCCGGCTCTCCTGGCTCGCAATTTGTCAGTCCAGACGGAAAAATACTGTACGTCGCAGTCCGTAGTGACAACAGCGTAGCAACCTTTCGAATAAACCGTACCAACAAAATACTAATCCCGCTCGGCCTGACAAAAATTGGGGCCAATGCTGCCTACTTGGCAACCGATCAGACAGGAAAAACTTTACTCTGGGCTAGCTATAGCGATGGCTTAGTGGGCAGTCATTCTTTGAAGGAAAACGGGGAAGTTAAGCCGGGAGCGCTCAGTCGTATTGAAACCAAACGCTGCGCGCACGCGATTCTTACGGACAGTTCCAACCGCTTTGCTTTTGTTCCTCACACCGGTCCAAATGCAATCTACCAATTTCGCTTTGATGCCAAGTCTGGTAAGCTTACCAAAAACAATCCCCTAACTACTAGTCCGGCCGCCGGTCTCGAGCCGAGACATCTAGCGTTTCACCCTAAGCTTCCGATAATTTATTGTGATGATGAAAAAGGTGACAGCGTTACAGCATATCATTTTAATCTAGATACTGGCCAACTCAAAGCCTTCCATTCACAAAGCACTCTGCCGACAGATTTCGATGGTAGTCAAAACACTTGCGCCGATATCGAGATAACGAGTGATGGACGTTTTGTTTACGCCTCCAATCGAGGTCACAACTCCATCGCGGGATTTTCGGTAGATGCAAAGACTGGCAAGCTCACAAGCATCGGACAGTTTGTTACTGGTGCCATCCCTCGCTCTTTTAATCTTGATCCGGACAACCAATGGATGATCGTAGCTGGACAACGTTCGCACGATTTACACGTCTACAAGCGTGACTCAACGAGTGGTAAGCTTAAACGTATTTTTCAGCAATCCACTGGACAGGGGCCATCTTGGGTTCAGTTCATTCCAAAAAAATAAAAAGGAACATGCAACAAAACTAGTAAGGCAATTAAAATACATCCTTTTACTGGTAAAGCCGTCTCAAAATAACTAATTTAGTTCAAGTAGTCGCAGTATTACTTTCATTAATGACAAGAATTTATAATAAATGCTTTCATAATAATAAGTTTGAGCTAATACCGAATCACATACCCTTTTCATTTAAATTTTTAGTTATATGAGCCCAGATGTATTTATTAGTTATTCGAGAGAAAACCAGCAAGAGGTTATTAAGTTAGTTGAATATCTTCGAGGCAAAGGACTTTCGGTTTGGATGGATGAATCAGATATTCACGGGGCTACACTGTGGACAAAGGAAATAGTCGAAGCAATACGGGCTTGCTCATTGTTTATACTGGCCATAAGTCGACATTCCACAAGTTCGAAAAATGTAGTTAAAGAACTTGCTCTAGCTAGTGAACGCGAAAAAATCATATTACCTGTTTACTTTGAGCAGTGCGAAATTCCAGAAACAATGGAATACCAATTGGCCGGAATTCAAAATATAGCTTTTTATTCTCTAGAAAAATCTAAAGCCCACGAATTTGTTTACCAAACAGTGCGTAAGCTTGGAGTTGGCGAATCTACGCTAGAAGGCAAAGTACTCGATCAAATTGGCACAACTTCAAAACCCTCTGCAGGGCATATGCCGCTACCTAAATCTAAAAGCAGTGTGATTAAATGGGCGGCTATTGCCTCTGGAGTAATCATATTCTGCATAGCCTCTTTCTTACTTACTAAAATTGATAAAAATGAATATGAAAAACCAGCTTCCCAAACTTTAAGTTTAACCGATAGTAAAGCTCGTATTGCTCTACTTCCAATCGAAGTCAATGCAGCCAGAGAAGAAGATAAATGGGTTGGAGGAGGAATGGGCACCCAACTCAAGGCAGCTATAAATAAACTTAATGGAGTCACAATTATCTCTGGAGTTTCAGTGAATGCCTATAGAGGCAGTGAAAGAGACATCAATAAAATACGCGAAAATTTAAATGTAAATTATATAATTGATTCTGAATTAGCAGTTACTGGGCAAAATGTAACTGCAATCTTCGAATTTATAGACGCCCAGAATTCTAAAAAATTATGGACTGAAACTTATGAGAAAAATATTGAGTCAATATTCAATGTAAAATCAGAAGTAGCTACAAAAATTGCAGAATCAATAGGGATAAAAGTCGAAGCGGAGACGGCAAAGGCAATTAATCAAAAATCCACAAAAAACGCAGAAGCATTCAAACTTTACACTCAAGGACGCAATCTATGGTTCACTCGAACAGAAGCTGATATGCGGCAAAGTCTTAAGCTATATAACCAAGCTATAAAACTAGATTCTGAATACGCAGAACCATTTACTGGAATAGCTGATTCAAACAGCATGCTTGTGCAATATGGTTTTT